>NZ_AKJL01000009.1 GCF_000282355.1 Pseudomonas sp. GM49 | reverse complement strand
TCGCGGCTCGCTTCCGGCAGTCCGTCCGCCAGCAACTGGCGCATGCTGATCACGGCCATCACATAACCGTAGGGTTTCGTGGTTGTGCGGTTCTGACTGTCGCGCTGCATGACCGGCGCGACCAGCAGCACGCCTCGCGCATAAGCCGGCTCGATGCTCACCAGATGCATCGGTTGCGACACCGCCATGCCGCCATGCTGATCGACCCGATCGAGCGTGGCACGCCGCAATGGCTGGGCCAGCAAGTCGTAACCGAGGGGAGAGCCGAGTTTGCTTTGAGTCTGGCTATACAGCACCACGACGTACTCATCTCGCTCGCCCGCCAGTTGTAATTGGCCGGCGGCGTTGAGCTCTCTCAGGGTGAAGCTGCTCAAGCCTTCGTCACGCACTCGACGCTCGAACGCCGCCCGCTGGTCACGAGTGACCCGTTCGGCATAGGAATACGCCTGGGTTCGCAGTAGCAAAGGCTGGGTGTAGCCGTCGAATTCCGCTCGGGAAACCGAATCGGAATTGGCGAAAAACCGGCGCAGGCCGTCGAGGCGCTGCTCCTGATCTTCGAAACGTTCTTCGATACGGCTGTAACGCTCACTGGCCAGCAGTTGGAAGCGTTGCCGCAATTGATGGTGAAACAGATTCAGCGTCGACCACGCCAGCAACCCGGTGAGCACCCCGCCGACAAGCAATACCAGCAGCGCGACCAGCCAGGCCGAGACATCTTCACGGATAAAACCCAGGATCTTTGGGCGCACGGCGTGCAACGACATAAAACGCAAACTCAAAACGCCAGGTGCGGAGAAACCCTTTGGCCATGCGTTGAGTTATAGCTATTAGCCACTAATTTGACCAGCGTTGTAGGAACGAGCCTGCTCGCGATGAACTCAAGAACACCGCGTGCATTCAGAAAGCACGCGTTATCGTTATCGACCATCGCGAGCGAGCTCGCTCCTACACAGCTATTTAGCGGGCCATGATTTTCCAGGCGCGATGGATCTTGGCGTTGCGGGCAAAATCCGGATCGATCGTCTGGGCGGTGATGTCCTCGACCGCATAACGCTCGCCGAGATTGGCTTCCAGTTCGAACTTGCGGAAGTTGTTGGAGAAGTACAACACGCCACCGGGCGCCAGACGCGCCATGGCCAGGTCGATCAGTTGCACCTGGTCGCGTTGCACGTCGAAGACGCCTTCCATGCGCTTGGAGTTGGAGAACGTCGGCGGGTCGATGAAGATCAGGTCGTACTCGTCACGACTGGCTTCGAGCCACGCCATCACATCGCCCTGCTCCAGGCGGTTCTTGTCGGAAAAACCGTTCAGCGACAGGTTGCGACGCGCCCAGTCCAGATAGGTTTTCGACAGGTCGACACTGGTGGTGCTGCGCGCGCCGCCCTTGGCCGCATGCACACTGGCCGTTGCGGTGTAGCAGAACAGATTGAGGAAGCGTTTGCCGGCCGCCTCTTTCTGGATACGCATGCGCATCGGACGATGGTCGAGGAACAGACCGGTGTCGAGGTAGTCGGTGAGGTTGACCAGCAGCTTCACGCCGCCTTCATTGACCTCGACGAACTTGCCCTGTGCCGCCTGGCGTTCGTACTGTTTGGTTCCGCTCTGACGCTCGCGGCGCTTGACCACCACACGGCTCTTGTCGATGTTCAACGCCTGCGGAATTGCTGCCAGGGCATCGAACATACGGGCCGAAGCCTTTTCCGGGTCGATGGATTTCGGCGCGGCGTATTCCTGAACATGGACCCAATCCTGATACAGGTCGATGGCCATGGAATATTCCGGCATGTCGGCATCGTAGACGCGGTAGCAGTCGATGCCTTCACGCTTGACCCACTTGCCCAGAGCCTTGAGATTCTTCTGCAGGCGGTTGGCGAACATCTGCCCGCCTTCGCTCAGGCGCGGTTGCTCGGCCACCGGAGCCGGTGCCGGCACCGGTTTGATCGGGTTACCGTTTTTGTTGAACTTGCGTTCTTGCGGTTCGTTCGGCGCCTGATCGTAGGCGGCTTGCTCACGCTCCACCTGGCGCTGTTCCGGAGTACGGCGCTCGCCGGTGACGAACTGATCCGGCAGCACCTTGATCAGCAACAGCTTGCACGGCAAGGCGCCGTTCCAGAACGAATACTGCTTGTGGCTGCGGATGCCCATGCGCTTGCCCAGGTCCGGCGCGCCGGTGAACACTGCCGCTTCCCAGTTCAGGCAGGCCTGACGCAGGCGCTCGCCGAGGTTCTGGTAGAGGTAGAGCAGGCTCGCCTCATCGCCCAGACGCTCGCCGTACGGAGGGTTGCAGATCACCAGGCCTTTCTGGTTCTGGTCCGGGCGCGGCTCGAAGGTCGCGACTTCGCCCTGGTAGATCTTGATCCACTCGCTCAGGCCGGCACGCTCGACGTTGTTGCGACCCGGTTGAATCAGCCGCGGATCGGCTTCGTAGCCGCGAATCCACAACGGTGGCTTGGCCATGCCGGCCGCCGCGCGCTCGCTGGCTTCTTCGTGCAGTTTTTTCCACAACGCCGGAACGTGACCGAGCCAGGCGGTGAAGCCCCACTGCTCACGACGCAGGTTCGGCGCGATGTCGGCGGCGATCATCGCCGCTTCGACCAGGAAGGTGCCGACACCGCACATCGGGTCGGCCAGCGCGCCGCCTTCGGCCGCGATACGTGGCCAGCCGGAACGGATCAGGATGGCGGCCGCGAGGTTTTCCTTGAGCGGCGCCGCACCTTGCTGCAGGCGATAGCCGCGCTGGTGCAGGCTGTGGCCCGACAGGTCGAGGGACAGAATGGCTTCGCCGCGGTCCAGGCGCAGGTGAATGCGCAGGTCCGGGTTGAGCTTGTCGATGGACGGACGGTCGCCTTGCGGGGTGCGCAGTTTGTCGACGATGGCGTCCTTGACCTTCAGCGCGCCGAAGTGGGTGTTGTCGATACCCGAGCCATGGCCGCTGAATTCGACGGCCAGGGTGCCGTCATTGAGCATGTGGTCTTGCCACTCGATGTCCAGCACGCCGTGGTACAGGTCTTCGGCGTCCTTCATCGGGAAACGCTTGAGCACCAGCAGAACGCGGTTGGCCAGGCGCGACCACAGGCACAGGCGATAGGCGGTTTCCATGGTGGCCATGCCGCGCACGGCAGAGGTGTGCTCCCGCGCGTCCTCAAGGCCAAGCCCGACGGCTTCCTCGATGAGCAGGCCTTCAAGGCCTTTTGGGCAAGTGAGGAAGAGTTCGAAACGATCGGACATGGGAATTCCAGAACCTTTAGCTGAGTGACCGGGCAACGCATTGCCGGTCCGGTTTTCAATCAGGCGCTTTTCTCGAAGAGCGCCCGCGTGGCACGAAGGTGTGCCGCTCCACCCCTGCTGCCCGGGTTAAATGAGCTTAGATGCAAGGACAGATAAAAAAGTTGATGCAACAAAATGTCATAAGTCGACCCTTCGTCGAATAGTGCCTCCCGGCAACGGGAGCCATTCTCACTAAAGGATTAAGCCCATCATCCAGCGCAGGGCCGATCATACCGGGGTTTGGCCAATAAATACGGTAAAAACACGCTGTTACTTATGGCCTTAGCACATCAATAGTTACGTTCTTATGACAAAACGATCATTCCCTCGATGTGACGCATTGGTTAGAACTCAATACAGGTTGGCGCCGCAATGACGCCAACACCTTGGCTCGTCACGCCGGCAACGAGCCGCCAACGGCAGAGTTTTTCTGCCAGACCTCAATAGAGGTCGACGCGATAAATACAGTCAACAAGTGAGGGCAACACCCTATGAGAAGACTTAAGCGTGATCCGTTGGAAAGAGCATTTTTGCGCGGATATCAATATGGCGTTGGTGGTAAATCCCGTGAGCTTTGCCCATTTACTCTACCGTCGGTACGTCAAGCCTGGATCAACGGCTGGCGAGAAGGACGCGGCGACAACTGGGACGGTATGACCGGCACTGCGGGAATCCACAGACTCAACGAACTTCACGCCGTCGGCTAATTACAGGGCAAAACACTCCGACACGACAATCTGATTTTGTACTGAATTAACCACGCACGTCCCATCCGGACGGCGGGCTGCGGCCCAGGGGCTCCTTCGAGGAGCCCTTTTTTATGCCTGCAAAAAAAAACCGACCTTGAGCTGCGAATGCACCACCTGTGGGAGCGAGCTTGCTCGCGATAGCGGCTTAACATTCAACAATGATGTTGGCTGTGAGTGCGCCATCGCGAGCAAGCTCGCTCCCACAGGGGTTAGCGCAAGGCTGCGATGGCGTCTACGGACTCACGAATCAGCGCCGGGCCTTTGTAGATGAAGCCCGAGTAGATCTGCACCAGGCTTGCGCCTGCGGTGATTTTCTCTGCCGCGTGCTTGCCTTCGGTAATGCCGCCGGCAGCGATGATCGGCAGGCGACCACCCAGCTCCGATGCCAGCACTTTCACGGTGTGGGTGCTCTTGTCCCGAACCGGGGCGCCGGACAAACCACCGGCCTCGTCGCCATGCTCCATGCCTTCGACGCCTATGCGGCTCAGGGTGGTGTTGGTGGCGATGACGGCATCCATGCCGGTTTCGATCAGCGCTTGCGCAACTTGTGCGGTTTCTTCGTCGCTCATGTCCGGCGCGATCTTGATCGCCAGCGGTACATGTTTGCCATGACGCAATGCCAGTTCCGCGCGGCGCTCGGCCAGATCGGTCAGCAACTGCTTGAGCGAGTCGCCAAACTGCAGGCTGCGCAGGCCCGGTGTGTTCGGCGAACTGACGTTGACCGTCACATAGCTGGCGTGGGCGTAAACCTTGTCCAGGCAGATCAGGTAGTCGTCCACGGCACGCTCGACCGGGGTATCGAAGTTCTTGCCGATGTTGATGCCCAGCACGCCCTTGTACTTGGCCGCCGCCACGCGGGCCAGCAGGTGATCGACGCCGAGGTTGTTGAAGCCCATGCGATTGATGATCGCCTCGGCTTCCGGCAATCGGAACAGGCGAGGCTTGGGATTGCCCGGCTGCGGACGCGGGGTGATGGTGCCGATTTCGACAAAACCGAAACCCAGTTGGGCGAAACCGTCGATGGCCGCGCCGTTCTTGTCCAGGCCGGCGGCCAGCCCCACGGGATTCGGGAAGTCCAGGCCCATGACTTTCACCGGCATTTTCGCCGGGGCCTTGCACAGCAAGCCGTTGAGCCCAAGACGCCCACCTGCGCCGATCAGGTCCAGGGACAGATCGTGGGAGGTTTCCGGGGAAAGTTTGAACAACAGCTGACGGGCCAGGGTGTACATGGGCGGGTTTGACTCGATTGGCGGCAAATTGAGGCGACGATTATAGCCGGGCCAGCACGTTGCGAGCGAGGCCCCCTGTTAATTAGAAATCACTGTTTGCGGCTAACCGTCGAAGGTATCGCGTGCGAAGCGTTATTTGATAGTCGCAACGGCGCAAAAGGCTGAATGATCGCAAGCGAGCCCCTCCGTCATACAGAGCGAAACATGACTATAGCCGGATTAACTGCCTCATCCTCAACCCCACCCGCTGTATACGCGACCGAATCACCCCCTCAAACAAATAGTTGTGATCAAACAATCATAGAAATGGAAGGTTGCTCTCAAGCCATCGCCGAGGGGATTACCGAACATGCAGGCCCCCTTGACGAGCACACCGATCAATTACGAACGAATGACGTAGTACTCGATATGGGAAACCTCGCCGAAGAATTCGATAGTGTCATTGCAGAAGTATCAGCGAACGCCACTATCCACACTGGAACGACAGCTGACATCTTCATATCGCTGATGAATGGTGACCCCGATGCTGTCAAACAGGCAAAGGATCACCTCGCCCTGGATATCGTTGATACGTCGGTGTTCGTAGGCCCAATACATCAGCAAGGGACCAGCATCGTTCTACAACGCGCCCAAACCATCGTTGACTCCCTCGGCGAACTGCTGGGCAAACTGGGCCGCAACGAATTCGAAGGAGATCTCGGACGCCTGGCCAGCAACCTGACGATTAGCGGCCTTCGAACCGGGCTCATCGTGGGTACCCTGACAACGATCCGCCAACTGATCGGATTCGCCACGCAAAAAGGCTTGGACTCCAACGCCGCCGCCCCGCTGACCCGCAACGTCATAGCCGGAGCTTCTCTGATGATCGGTCCGGCGCTGAACATCATTGGCGCGCTTCGGGATGAATGGAACGGCACGGCAAACACTCAAACGCGACTGTCACGACTGATCACTTTGTCGTTATCACTGGCCGCATTCGCAGTTGCACTGGTCACGCCGCAGGCGCTTCTCGCCCTCGCCTCATTCGGCCCGCAGATGGCTTTCTTCACCTTGGCCCGCGACCTCACACAGGTGTTTGTTCCTTTAAACGACAACGCACAAATCAATCCCGCAGGTACGGCAGCCAATGCAGGCCTGTACGGAGCCTTACAGTTTCTTCTCGGAACAGCCATGGACCACACAGCGCCCAACTCAGGTGCCGGATATGCCATGTCGGCCGGTAGCGAGCCATCCACTGCTGATGGCGGGTTCGCAGCGCAACTGATGAACTGGATGCACACATTCGTCACTTCAAACACAACCCCGGATACCTGGGCCGTAGAGATCCTTGAATCCCTTGCTCCTGTTCTAGGACACGACATTCTGCGGGGCGTCTACAATGCGGGGGTTGAAATCATGAGCGACGTAGCAAGTGGCGAAATAATGCGCATGTTCCAGAGCGAAAGAGCGCCTGATGGCTTTCGAATCACTTTAGCCCCGCGTGTCCCCTCCGCCTCACAAGTAGCCGATCAATTTCTGACTACCTCAGCAATGCGAACCTCGTTCGGCGGAGCGATCATGGCTGCCGCGATTTCCGCTGGGACTTTCTTTGGCAGTCTGGGTTTACCGGCTTCAGCGGTAAATCACGCGGTCAATGCTGTGGTAGCCGCCGTCGCCATCGCCGGCTTACCAGGTTTTTTCTACGCTCATCAGGGCAATAGGCCAGTGGAAAGTACAACCGTGTAACCCTTCCGGTGCGTTCCGTCATTTCGGCGGGACGCACCCTGAACTCACCACTCACTCTTCTCCCAAGCTTCATCCTCCATCGGTTGAAACACATCACGCATAAAGCCCTTGACGAAGACGTCCATGCTGAACGCCAGGCCATTGGCACCTTTGACTTCCTTGTAAAGCTGCGACTTTTCCAGCCCGTCGTCCTTCAATCGAACCAGTACCTGGAGCGTGACCGCCATCAACGCCTTGGCAGTGGGGTACGCGGGTGATTCGCCATCTGCACCTCGAAGTGAACGGAGAAACTCATGAATGACCTTTTCTCCCTGCCCCTCCATGGCTGACAGCAACTCATACAAGCGCTCGAATTCGGGGTCCGTGCGCTTGTTTTCAGGCACGTTCCGGCTGGCCGCAAGCACATGTGACTCAAGCGACTCGACCGTTGTGCTCTCACCGCTCTCAGTCGTGCGCAGACTCAAACCGGATTCAATCTTCATGGCGGACCTCGGTCGGGGCAGTTTCAGTGGAACCGGCCGAGCGTTCGGCAAAGGTCGAATACAGATCCGTGAGCGCCTGCATGGAAGCCCGGTCCAGAGCGCGAACCGACTCCGGCAGGTTCACAACGCACGCCAGTAACCGCGGCTCCAGTCGTTGCCGCGTCGTTTCTGGATCGAACTCCAGCAACTGATCCGCAAGCCGCGCCACATAGCGCTCTTGCGGGTGATAGTCGAGGACCAGCTCACCGGGCCAATGCCTGCGCAAGCGCTCGCGCAGCTCATTGCCCTGCGGCCGACAATGCATCGGCAGCAGCACTTGCAACACGGCGCTCGAATCGCCCGGTTGCTCGCTCAGCCAACGCTCCAGCATGTCATCCAGCCATTCGGGACGACTCAAGGCTTGTGCGAGCAAATCACGGGCGACCTGCGCAAGGTCTTTGCGCAATTGCAGCCCCAGCGTCTGGGACATCAGCAAGCCCTCAGCCAGCTGCCCGGTCGCGCGCACGATGCCCGCGGCATAGCCCTCCTGAAACGCCTCGGCATGAAGCGCTTGGGCATCACGCCGGGCCTGCTCGACACAATCGCGGGCCCAGCGCTGCGCCTGTCGCTGCAAGGTCCGGCGTCGACGTGCGGCGGCGATGTCCTCGCGGGACAGATGGGCGTCGCTCGACTCGGGGAGTTCAGTCAGGGTTCGGATAGCGTCGAGCATGCTGCACCGCCAATAAGAAAAGAGCTGTATCGGGTTGCGTGACCGGCCATTGCCAGTGCAAGCGAACAACCGGTTCGGAAAACTGCAGGGTCAGGCGTGAGAGCAAGGCTGGCGGTACCTGCTCGTACCAACTCCATAACGCATTGAGGCCGGCGGCTTCGATCTGCTCTATCGAAACGGGCGCCCCCCCGATCGGCAGGCCGCATCGAACACCGAGGCTGTAACCGGCGAACCGGCGCAACGACAAGGGCAGGCCTAGCAACGCCGCGCCTCGCGCCAGGTCGGGCATCAAGCGATAAGCGCCCATCAGCCTGGCGATGTAGGTCAGCTGGCGCCAATGGCGAACCCATTGCTTCGCTACGGCTGTCAACGGCGTCGAAGGCCACGGGCCTGACCGTTCGAGATCTTCAAGCAGAATCTGGTTGAGCCAATGGCGTGCCTCGGGCCGGTCAAATCCCTCCGGCATCGGCAGGCGCTGCGGATGCAGATAACTCAGGGGCTCGGCGAGAATCTGCGCCAAACACTCAGCGTGGGACATTATGCCGACCTGCGTTTGTTTGGCGGCAAGCCCAGGCTGCGCCACTGGCCAACAGCAATGCGGTCACCGCGGTCAACCACCAGCCCCAATGCGAATGCCCTTGCGTTGCGGCCACGGACGGCGCGACATGCTGGGTCGGGGAACGCTTGGACAGTACCACCGAGACGTTCTCGTACTCGACCGCCGCAAAACTGTTCTTGAGAAAACGCTTGATGTCGGTGATCAGCAATTGCGGGTCGACGTCTAGCTCATGGATCGCCACTGCCGAGAGGTGGACAGGCGGCATCTTGCGTCCGCCTTCGCCGGCCTCCAGGTCGTAACTGACATGCACTCGCGCCGACACCACGCCTTCGAGCACACCCAGCGACTGTTCGATTCGCTGCTCCAGCGCCGAATAAAGCCGGGCTTTTTCAGCGCGGGGCGAGGCCACCAGCGAGTCGGCAGGAAACATCTCTGCCACTTGCAGGCGCGGCCGCGAAGGCAAGGAATAGAGGTTGAGCAAATCGACGGCCGCGGAAAAATCGACCTGATCGATTTTCACCGCGTAGCCGGTTTTGCCGGCATCGACTTTCACCGCAGCAATATTGTTGCGCTGCAGCACCGAAAGCACTTCATTGGCCTGCTGCTGATCCAGCCCTTCGAGCAGATTGGGTTGGCGACACCCCGACAGCGCCAGGCACAACAGTATCAGCAACACGCCAGGCTTCATGAGGCACGCAACAGGGTTTCGGCAGTACCTACCGCTTTGCGGACCAGTACGTTAAGCAAGTTGATGTCCACGTTGTATTGTCCTGTCAGCTCCTGCAACTGGGCCAATACTTCGGGACTGGTGATATCCGGGCGCTGCATTATCTGATTGATGGCTGAAACGTCCTGCTCGCTGTTGACCGCGGAACCGGCAAACGCTTCGATCAATCGGGACTCAAGGGATACGATCGGTCCTTCCTGGGGGCCGCGCAACTCCGTAAAGGCTGGCCGGCCGATGCCAGACAGGGAAATGTTTTGAATAGCCATACGATGCACTCATGAAAATGGCCATTGACGCGTACCAATGGCCGGTCAAAAAGGAAGAGTCAGCGAGCTGCCTGGATGATCGCCATGTCGATATCCTTGAAGCCCTTGATGGTGTTGGTCTGAGCGTTTCGAAACACCGTGTAGGATGAAAACGCGGTCTGATAAGCCGCCAGCAGACGTGGGTCCGATGCATCCGTCTTCAAGTCATCCAGCGCTTTGTCCAGTGCGTCCTTGAGTTTGGATGCACCGTTTTCGAATGCCTGGGCCTGACGCCCGAGAAAGTCATCGGCAAAGTCGATGGGGATACCAATGTCGGCCATGAGTCACCTTTTAGAGTTGTGTAGGAAAATGCCAGGATGACGAGGTCATCTTGATGTAGCCCTGCGGGCCGGTCTGGAACGACTTGTCCTTGAGCGAGTCGTCCTTGAGTTCGACGGTGAAGTGCACGTAGCGATTACCCCACTGCCGGTAAAAGCTGTCGACGTACCGGCGAGCGTTCGCCAGTTCGGAATCCTGCAAATTGCCTGCAATGGCAAACGTGACACTGTCCTCGTGCTCGACGCGGCTGAAGGCCAGTGACAGGCGCTGCAACCCCTCTTGCGCCAGATCGACGAGCAGGCTGTCATCCTGTATTTGCACCGCGATGTCCTGGGCATAAGGCGCGGCCGAGAGCAGTGCTTCGAGCAGTTTTGCCTGTTTTTGAGGGGTGAGCAGATTGCGTTGTGCACTAAGCAACAGTCGCGGTATCGATGGATCCTTCAGATCAATGGAGTGCCAGGCCAGTTGTGGATCATGGTCGACCAGCACATGCTCCAGCCGACGACGCTCCTGGTCCATCACCAGCACTTTGCCGCTCAGCGTGTTGTGGCGCACCAGCACTTGCCGACTCCAGCCCGCATCGCGTTCGGAAGCCACGAACACATAGATGGCATTGTCACGACCGCTCAACACCCTGGCCTCGTCACTGGCCCCGGCGATCAACGCGCGAACATCGGTTTCAGGTGTGGGCCCGGGCATTGACCAGATGCCAACTGCGGTGACCAGTGCGGCCAGCGCCAGACCGCTGGTGACCCATCCAGACAGAGGGGCACGCCACCGCACAACAGCGGCGGCGTCAGCGGTAGCGTCAGGTTGCAGCCCGAGCAGTTCAGGTGCCCAGGGTTGGTCTTCAGGCCGCAAGGCGATGTGCAGGCCGCCGATCTGCACCCTGGTGTGGAAGGCACAGTGGCGTATTTGCGTTGACTCATCGAGCACCCGCAGCGGCAGACCATCCGGCGTGACTTGATCGGCCAATACCTCAAAATTGCAGCCCCCCGACTCCAGGGGAACGAAGATGGCATCCTCTGGGACGCTGGCAGTCAGTACCCCCTCTCCCAGCAGATCCACAGTCCCTACCACGAACAAGGTTGTAGTTTCGCCGAGGGGAAATTCGCAACCTTGCAGCGCGCCATTGAGTATCCGTAGAACGCAGGGTTGTGGGTCAGGGGTCGGCAGAACTGTCACCGTTCCAGCTCCTGGGCTGTGAAATGAACGGGCATGGTAGAGAGGCTGGCTGCAGGCTTCCTGATCGAAATCTGCCGATCGCTCCCTGCAGAGGATCAGAATCCTGCGCCAGCTCTCATGGCACCGTCATTGTCGAGCCAGGGAAAACACCTGATAGCGCTGCCAGACCTTGCGTGCATAACGCAGGCGCGCGGCTTGCCGATGGGGTGAATTACCGGCGTTGTAGGCACCCACTGCCGTCCAGTTGTAGCCGTAACGCGCGATAAAATCGGCAAGCACCGACGCACCGACTTCAACCGACAGGCAAGGATCACCCAGCAGTCGCTGCTCAGTGATGCCCTGTGCACTCAACCGGGGGAGATGATGGCTGTTGATCTGCATTAACCCGATGTCTCGCGAACCATCCTTGTTGTAGTTCATTGCGTTCGGATTCTGTCCCGATTCGACATCGGCAATCGCTCGGAGCAGTTCGGGTTCGATCGCATGTCGTGCCCCCGCCTGACTCCAGCACCACGCTTGCGCCTGACCCGCGCCAAGGCACACCAGCACCGTCAGCCACTTGATTCTGCACGGTGTCATGCCAGACGCCGCTCGCTGACCGGCGTCGGTCGCTCGCGTACAGCATGGTCCTGCGTCGATGCCTGATAACCCACATCAGGTGCTCTTTGCAAAGAACTCCAGAGCGGCTCGATCACCGGACCAGCTGACAAACCGGACCAACCTGACAACGCAATGCCATCAACGGATCGCAGCCTGGTCAGAGCCACCCAGTTCACATACAGGTCGCGGGCATTGAACGGATTGGCGCCGAACAGCACATTCCAGGCAGCCAGTCCCTGTTCACCGATTGCGCTTTCGCAGAGCCCGGCCTGTTCGAGCTCGTCCCAGGCTGCCGCGTGCTGGTCAAAATAAGCCAACACCACGGCATACAGAATCATCAGCAACGAATTGCCCGAGGCGCCTTGTTGCAGGGCTCGACGAGCCATCAACAAGGCCGACTCGGGATTTGCGGCAAGCGTAATGCGCATACGCAAGACCTGCGCCCTTACGCAATCAGGATCGTACTGCAGAGCATTGTCGATGCTTTGCGCAGCCTGATCGTTGCGCCGCCAGAACCAGTGATGCCAGGCATGAAAGTAATGAACGTCAGCCTGATCGGCAGTCAGCAAACAGCGTCGGAAAAGCACCTGGGCCGCCTGTTCGCTGCCGCGCAAACTGGTGAGCAAAGCCAGGCGAGCCAATGCAGGGATGTTGCCAGGATCCAACGCCAAGGCTTTGGAAATCGCCGATTGTGCCTCATCGATTGCCCGGCCCTGATCATACGATCCGATCATTGCCTGCCCCAGCCACGCATCCGCCAAACCGTACCAGGACAGTGTGTGCCCGGCATCGAGCTTCAGGCACTGGCGAAACTGTACCAGCGCATCGCGCAGACTTTGCGGAGTGTGCTGCTGCACGCTACACAAACCACGCAGGTACGCCACCGCTGCCGGGTATGACGCGCAGGCATCACCGACAAAGCTCAAACCGGGAATGCGCTGCGCAACCAGGCACGTCAATGCCCCAAGCGATGCCCCGGGATCACGGACATCCAGTGTCTGCCCATGCAACAGAGCGTGGTCGCGGCCACGGATCAACTCGACCGACCATTGCTGCTGATCGCTCGGGCCGCTACAACGCCCGCTCAAACAGTAGTCCGCAGACAACTGCCCGACCAGCGACCGCACATCGACCGGTTGCGTATAGGCCGCCATCAATCCCGAGGGAATGACGTGCAACATCTCGCCGAACGCCAACGTCAACTGACGGATCATCACATCCTGCAGATCCAGCGCTGCCGTCTCTCCCAGATTGCGAAACGGCAGAACAGCCAGTGAAGGCGCCACAGCCCTAGCCTGACCCGGTGCGTCGAGTTCGACAACCGCACAGGTAAATCGATAACCCTGGCCGTACACCGTCGCAATGTAATCCTTGTTTTCCCTGAGCAGCTTGCGCAATGCGTAAATGCAGCGGGTCAACGATTCTTCGGCGGCATCCATCTCGGGCCATACATGGTCCAGCAAGTAATCCTTGCTGACGACCGCCCCCGCCGACTTCAGCAACAGGCGCAATACATTCAACTCTTTGGGCGGGACGTGAACGCCTTCTCCATCCCGTATCAGCGTTCCATCACTTTGCAATAGCCAGTGGTCAAAAACGAAAGACTTGACCGGCGTTTGATCAGCGGCACTGTCCATACTCTGAGACATCTCTATAGAAAGGTACTGAAGCGCAATTGAGCCCAGGGGTGGTCAGGCTCAAGATGACAAGCTGCGTGACTATAGGAAGTTGAGTAGGTTGATTCCGTAGGAAAATTGATTTATTACCAAATGAAACTACGATTTTTTCTGTAGGAAAAATCGTAAAAACAAGCCAAAACCATACAAAACGCCTTGCTTCTATAGAAACAAGGCGTTTTGTTTGCTTACTCCAAATCTAACGCCCGGCAACTTGTTGAATTCATCACCGACTCATAAACATCCTCCACTGTCCTCCACAACCCGACTCTATCCTCAGGAAGTTCAATACCGAACGTCTCATTTAGCGCCATGACAATCTCAACCAGACTGATGGAGTCAACATACAAATCCTCGACCAATCGCGAAGTCAACGTAATTTCTCGCCGACCAACCGGAAAATAGTCCGACAGCACCTTGATCACTTGACTCACAACGTCGAACTGATCACTTGACTCATCTGACATTCTTTTCTCCCACACAACAAAACGCAGGCGCAACACCAGTTCAAACGAACCCGTGTTACGCCCGACCTACTGACATTTATTTGCTTTATCCAAACAAATCAGACTCACATCAAAAATTCAACATCGCCTTCAACATGTCAGAAAACTGATTCAAATGTGAAGACAGCGTTTTATTGAAATTGTCATGATAAGAATTGGCATTCGAATACTTCTGGGTGAAGGACTGCAATGTGTTCTTCATGCGTTCTTCCTGGGCGTTGAAGCCGGTCTGCCAGGCCTGGAATCTGGCGGTATCCCAGATTACCGTGCCGCCTGATGACAGGCTGTTTCTCATTGTCCATAACGGCCCGGTATCGATGACTACGCAGTAAGTACCGTCGGCATTTTGCTTGAGGCAGCTGACGGGCAAGCCCAATGATTCGCGCCATTTATCAGCTTCTTTCCTGCTGGTTCCACCCTTGCCGGGTTCCGGAAACAAAACGGAGGCAGGGTTGGGATGGGTGTACTTCTCGATCAGTCTGGTCAGCGCATCACGCAACGCACCGGCATTGAGCTTCACCTCTTTACCGTCGCTGACCCCTTCGATCCAGTCTTTCAACTTCGCAGTGATTTGCGCATTGAAGTCGGCGAAGAAGTCCGAATAGGCCTTGATGATGTGTTCATAACCGGCCAGGTAGCCGTTTTTGATCAGATCGATGAGATTGAGCAGCTTGTCGAAAAATTCGTTTGAAGAGCTCACTCTCGCGTCGAACTCGTCAGCGATCTCATCCGGCACCGACATTTGTCTCAGCTCATCAAGAATACGATCTTGCTCATCGTAGAGTTGCTGACGTTGCTCCATTGGCAGCGTTTCGAGGCAATGGGTGAACACCGCTCCACTCTGGCGCATCTGGTGTGTCCACATCAGCGATCGAATACGTTTAGCGTGAATTTGCTCGACAAACTCGGCAGACGAAAAATACTGCGCAAGAATCTCTGCAGGCGAGCCTTGAAGCTCTCTTGGAACTCCCGCTGGACACTTAAGCATATTTTCCAGGTTACGATTCAGCACCTTCACCGAACGTTCGAGCAACTGCGTAAGAGAAAATCCGGCGTGGACCTCGACAGACATTTCGGGAGGCAGCGGCGCATTATCGATGGCATTGAAGTCAGCAGGCAAACTGCTTCCTGGATGTGAGGACTCTGCAATTCTCATATTGGTTTCCTCACTCAAACCCTTCCAATAACCTCAATGCGCGACTGCAGTATCTGCATCACCATATCCATGAGCTTTTGCAGCAGTGCCCCGTCGGCCGAGTCTTTCTGGCCGACCTCGTCGCTCAAACTCTTCTGAGTGTTCTGCGCACTTTGCTGCAGCACTTCCTTCTCCCGCGCCGCGTGTTCGGACATGCGTACCATGCTCGACACGATCTGACTCATACTCATCGACATTGCACTGAGCGTACGGCCGATTTCGAGCTTTTTCTCGATGCCTTTGGTGCCCATTTGGCTCAACCAATCGGAGGTTTGCCCAATCTTCTGCGCCTTGAGGATTTCCCCGTCGAACCACGCCTGCTCCTGAGGCGTCAGCGTGGCCCCCTTGGGTTTGAAGTCGACGGATTTCGACCGGCCGAAATCATCGAAGGTCTTTATTTTGTAGGTGGTTTGCGGATCCCAGTCATCGCGGGAACGATGGTGCTTCAGGTCCCGCTCAATGTTGTTGGCGTCCAGAGCGTTGCGCTTGTGCAGGTTGATATCCGAATGCTTGAGCCCCTGACCTTGGAAGGTTTTGAGCATGGAAAAACCGGCGATTGCACCGGACACCACGGCGTTGGTCATGGCACTGTAGAAGGCGGCATCGCCTGATTCAACGATGGCAGCCCCCTGAGCCTTGGCGGCCTCCGCCGCCATGACACTGAAGTGCCCGCGCAATTGCGCGTTGGACACCCGTGCGATGTTGAGCGCAATGATCGCAGCGACCAATACGTTGGCATGTTTCTCCCACGCGCCCGGATCAAACACCAGATCGTTGCGCACTTCATCGTTGAGCATCGCCGAGGCTGCAACGAAGTCTTGCCAGTCCGACTCACCGGGCTGGTAGGCGTTGATTGCACTTTCGAGCGCCGCAGCCGTAGGCGCTATGAAGCTACCGTTCTGGAGCACTTGCTTTGCGGTGACCTGGTTGAGAAACGCCGTATCCGAGAGGCGCTTGCCTTTGAGATCTTTCGAGAATTGCTCCTGGGCAATCAACTCGCTCAACCCTGCGTCGTTCACCGGATCGTGAGTCAATACCGCTGGAGCAGGTCTGGTCGTGGTGTGAATGGTGGCCATGAAAAATTACCTTTTTATCAGTGACTTCAAACGTGCCGGGCCATTTGCAGGCTCACGGAATGACTGCGTTGCATGTCGGCAAAGACCTGCTCGATCTGTCGGGTGCGGACCTGCATCGCCTGGCCGTAGTCATCGACCAACCGGGTGAGGTAGGCAGTGATCTCTTCGCTGATCGCCATGCGCACCCGCACGTCCGCCAGGTGCTCCGCTGCCTGGGCCTGATGTACGCCGCTCTGGACCTGCAAACCGCCCTGCACCGCCACATTGCCGAACTCGGTGACGGCCTGAGCCGTTTGCAGATTGGCGGCATAACGCGCCAGGGACACGGCATCGGCGCCGTTGGTGATGAAACTGCGCAACTGGGTCAGCATCTGCGTCAGTGAGTTACCGGCCGTTGAAGCGGCCTGCTTGAACACTTGCATCGCGGCAGGCGCGACCCCGCTGATTGCCGAGGCCAGTTTCGAAGCGATGGCGCCGAGTATTGGCCCAATCACCTGCGCCCCGACCACGGCCACCAATGCCACGGCCGCCAGCGTTGTGGCGATACCCTGAATCATGGCGGCGATTTGCGCGATGTCTTTCGCGGTCTCCGGGTCGACTCCAAACGCCACCAGCATTTTTGTATAAATCTCGGTGAACAGCTTGATGGCTTCCTGCATCACCGTCGTCAGCGGCTTCATGGCTTCGGCCATGAACGACACGCCGGTCGCTTGCTGGACCACTGCGTCGGAAATCATCACCGCCGCGCCAATCACGCCCACCGCGATCAGCACCGGGTTGGCGGTCAACACGCCGGCAGCAATGGTCGCAACGGTCAATATCGCACCGACGATCTTGCCAATGCAGCCCATGGTCTTCTGCAGCGCCTCGGCCTTGCGCACTTCTTCCAGATACTTTTCCGACTCGAGCTTCATGTGTTCCTGAAGCCTGGTTTGCAGCTCCTGGAACAACTCCTGACTGAGCTCCTCCTTGTTCTGCGCCGACTCACCGAGCATCTCGATAATCTTCAAGCGATTGAGCAACGCCAGTGCGCTGCTGCTCAGCGCTTTTTCGTTGGACTCCTTCACCGAGGGTCCAGCGAGTCCGGCTTCTTGCACCTTCACAGCCACCGCGGCCAGCGTTCTGGCGCAGGCATTGGCAATCTCGATCAGTTTCAGGTGAGCATCGGTCGCCTTTTGCAACGATTGGGTATGGCCCGTCAGTTCACCTTTCAGCTTGTCACGCAGTGCCACTTCGCGAGCGTATTCCGGTGATTCAGGATCCAGTTCCGCCAACCGTGCCTCACTCTCATCCAGCAGTCCCTGGACCTGCCGAACCCGCTCCTGCAACTGATCGAGGTGCTCCTGGCTGCTGCCGATCTCACCTTCGGCGGCTTCCAGCGTCTCGACGGCGGCGGCGTATTCAGCCGCCAGTTTTTCATGCCCCTGCTGCCTGGCGCCGGCCATGCTTTGCAGCATCGCCAGGCGGTTTTTCAGTTTGTTGACGTCGACTTCGCCGATCAACTCGCTGATCATCGCCATCAACAGCGTGAACAGATTACTGTTGGTTTCCTGTTTGTTGCCGTCAGCGCGCGTAGGTGGCACGTGTAGCAAGGGTCTGCCCGCACTGGCAACGGATGGGCCAGGCTGGCCTTCGTAGCTCACCGACATCAGGCGAGCCAATGCCTCTTGGCCGGCCTTCTGATAATCCGCCGTCCTGGCCGCTTGACTGGCAGCCTTGCCATATTTTTCAAAGGACTCGTTTCGACCGGTCAAGCCCGAGAATGCCGGGTTGAAGGTACTTCTGATTTCACTCATGTTCAGTCTCCGAACAATCCTTTTCAATGTGACTCAAGGTGTCGAGATACACCTGAGCCTGTTCGCGCAAATCGTCTTCCGTGGCTTGCTCAAGCACATATTCGAAGCACAGTCTGGCCTTGCCGACCTTGCCCAGCGCCAAGTGACACTGGCCGGTGTACAGCATCGGTCGGTAGTCGCTCTTGCCTTGGGCGAAGGCGATCGCATACAGGTCGATAGCTTTCTGGTGGTCCTGCTTGAGTTGGTACACGGCGGCCAATCCCATCCAGTAATGGCTGTTGTTGAAATCGTAGATGCACAGGAAGTGGAAGAACTTTTGCGCATCGTCCAGCCGTCCCTGTTCGTAGAACTGGAACGCGAAGGCATAGAGACTGTTCATGTGCTCGTCACTGATGCCTTGCACGTCTTTCAATGCCGCACCACCAAGCACTGCTTCCACGACATCGAGGGCCACTTGTTCATCTGGTTGTTTGTCGCGACTCATCAGCCACACTCCTGAAAAACGTCAGCGCTGCTGACGACTGCATTGAGCCAAAGCGCTGCTGAGTACGCTGCCAAATTGCGCTCATGCCAACGTTTGGAGGAAAAAGGAAAAGGGAGAAATCAGGCCTGCTCGACCTGTTCGAGCCAGATCAACAGACGCAGGACTTCTTCAATTTCCTGTACTTGAAGGAAGCTGTAGCGCTGGTGGGTTTTGAAGATCCGCCGGGCCAATGCGATGTCATTGATCACCGGCACCCCGACTTCCCTGGCATAGGCTCGTACAGCCAGAGCGCGTTGGTTGGTTTCCATCAGGGAGATAAACGGCAGCACGGTGATTTCCGGGCGGAAATACACACCGATGGCAATGTGCGTCGGGTTGGCGATGATCATCCGCGAGCTGCGCACATCGGATTTGATTTGCTCCGACAGCAACTCACGATGCAGGTCACGACGGCGTCCCTTGATCTCGGGATTGCCATCCTGTTCCTTGTGTTCGCGCTTGACCGAATCCTTGTCCATCATCTGATCTTTCATGAACAGCCAGTATTCGCTCAGCGCATCGAGCACGACGATCAGCAGCACGCATCCGAGGAACGCCAGCACCAGCACCAGCAACAAGTGGCCCCAGATTGCGAACAGATCCGGGGCTTGGGCGAACAGTTGGGCAAACAGCAGTTGCCGCTGGGTGATCCAGACAATCCACAGGGCCAGGGCAAAACTGCCCAGGTACAGCAGCGCTTTGACCGTGTCCTTGACCGTGCGCAGGCTGAACAGTTTTTTGAAGCCATTGATCGGGTTCAACGCTCCCAGATTGAGCTTCAAGGCTTCGCTGGCCAGGGCGAAACCGCTTTGCAGCAGTGCAGGCAATGCGCTGGTCAACACACAGACCAGCAGCAACGGTAACAATGCCTTGAGCCCGACCAGCACCAGCGTCGCCGAGTACGCTTGCAGGTCCACGTCAAAGTCACTGGCAATGATGCGTCGATAGACTTCCATGACCTCCACCAGCGAGCTGTTGAACACCATGTAGGTGATGCCGCAGAGGGTCAGACAGGTGATCACCAGGTCCTTGGCCTTGAACGTCTGCCCTTTGCGTGACGCATCGCGCAGACGCTTGGCGGTGGGTTTCTCAGTCTTCGAGGCGCTGGACGACATCGGCAGCCTCCCCTTCGCGGCCCAGATAATGTTCCAGCCCTTGGGACTTCATGCCCATGCGCAGGACTTCGTCCGGCAGGTGCACGCCGAAATACAGTATCAACACCACCAGCGCCACCAGGCTCTTGACCGTCAGCGACACCGAGAAAGCATTCATTTGCGGCGCATACCGCGAGAGCAAGCCAAGCAGCGCTTCGCTGATCAACAGCGTGGCCACCACCGGCGCGCTGATCACCAGTGTCTTGCTCACCAGCGCGTCGAGCAGGCTCAGCAGCGACTGCAGGTGCATCTCGCACCCACTGGCCGGAGTGCAAATACGGTAGCTGTGGCCAACGGTTTCGAGCATCAGCAGCATGCCCCCGCCCTCGAGATAAACCGCCGCGGCGAACAACTGGAGAAAATTTGCCAGCTCCGACGTATCGACTCCGTTGGCCGGGTCCACGGTGCTGCTGAGCATTGCCCCGCGCTGGTTGTCGATCAGGTTGCCCATGGCGTGCAATACCCAGAACGGCCAGCACAGCAGGCATCCAAGCAGTACACCAATGCCGGCCTCGCGCAACATCAGACCGAAGAATGCCAACCCATCGAGGTCAGGCAGCGGCACCCCCACATAAGCCTGGAAACCCAACGCCACCAACACAATGACAGCCTGACGTGGCGCGCCCGTGAGCACCCCACTGTTGAGAAACGGCAACATGAAAAAAATCGGCGCCAGGCGTGCAAACCCCAGGATGGCGGCGGCAAACCAGGTGTACAGGTCGAAAAACAGCGTCACCGACATCGCGCTAAGCCAGCGCCAGGCGGATGACTTCTCGACTGAAGTCGAGCAAAGTTTCGCCGTACCAACCCGACAGCAGGAACAGGCACGCGGCGACGGCCAGCAGCTTGAAACCGAACGGCAGGGTCTGCTCCTGTAACTGGGTCACGGTCTGAATCAGACCGACCACCAGACCGACCACCGTGGCGACAATGATCGGCCAGGCCACCATCAACAGGATCAGGTACAGGGTTTTATTACCGGCATAGACCAGATCGTTCATGAGCCCGCGCCTATGCCAGCAACGTCAGGTATTGCTTGACCAGCCCGGTGGACAGCAGCGCCCAGCCGTCCAGCGCAACAAACAATACCAATTTGATCGGTACCGAAATGATCACCGGGCTCATCATCATGCCCAGCGCCAGCAGGATGCTGGAGATCACCAGATCGACGATCACGAAGGGCAAATACAGGTAGAAGCCGATCTTGAAGGCGCTTTTGATTTCACTCAATGCGTAGGCCGGCAACAGGGAAAATAGCGACGGCACGAGTTCTTCATCGGCAGGCAAAACGATGTCGGACTCACTCTGCACCGCTTGCGCCCGCTCGAAGAACAGCGCCAGTTCCGGGTCGGTGTACTTGCGCAGGTAATCCTTGTAGCCGCCCAACCCGTTCTCGGCGAAATTCACCACCGACTCGATGTCGGTAAAAGCCACCTGTTCTTCCTTGTAATAGCCATAGCCTTGCTTCAGTACCGGCGTCATCACGAAAATCGCCAGCATCAAGGCAATCGCATTGAGGGCCATGTTCGAGGGCACCTGCTGCAAACCCAAGGCGTTACGCACGATGACAAAGACAATGGAAAACTTGATGTAGCAGGTGCCGGCCGCCACCAGAAACGGCAGCAGTGAAGCGAATGCCAGCAGCGCGATCAGCGAGACGTCGTTCATCGCGGCATTCCGTCCGGTGAACCGTTGCGATAGACCTCGAGCAACTCCACAGCCAACTGCTCTTGCAGTTGCACCAGTTCGCCACGGGCCACCGGCTTGCCATTGGCGCGCACCTCGATGTGCCGCGCCGCATCGTCCGCCAGCGGGATCAGTTGGCCCGCGATGATCCGCGACAGCGTGGCCAGGTCGATTTCCCGGGCCGCGAGCAAGAACTCCAGACGCACCGGCAAAGCGCCGAGGTCAAAATCGGGATCGGGATCGGGATCCGCCGTGCTTTGGGCGTCAGTCGCGGTCGATAGCATGTGTATCCCCTGTTCTGTAAAGGTGAAAGCGCCGAGGCATTGATGCCCCACGTAGCATCGTTGCGAACGCTGAATGATTCGCAGGACATCGCCGGCCTTCAGCCGTATCCCGTGTCTGAGGTGACTCGCCCCCAGCACCAGCTTCAGGCGCAGCGGCAAATCGCTCAGCCATGAGTCGGCGTCCAGGGGCCGGCTGGCGGCCCGTGCCGGTGGCAATCGGGTCAACCACAGGCGCCCGCGAGGCGTGTCAAGCCATGGCAGTTCTTGCGGGGGCAATTGCCCGGGAAGGACCCCATCGACGTCAGATATTTGCCGGTAGTGCAAGTCGTCTACCTCCAGCAGCAAGGGTTGCGGCACCGCGCGGAACAGTTCGGCGATGTTCTTCAGCGAGCACTCGACCAACAGTAACGACCGCAACCCCGGGAGTGATCGATGCAACCAGTCGCGGGCGTCGATCAAACCCCGCCATTCCCCACCCTCGCCTGATGCGCGAAAACACAGATAGCCCGATTGCCCTGGCGGATGGCCGGAACCGGCGTCGACATCCGCGTTTCGCCAGCGTCGTATCGCTTGCGCGGCGGCATGCGCCCGGGCGTTGATCCGGCGCAACTTCAGTGCGCTCATGCGCCCTGCCCGGCGTCTTCGGTCTGCTCGTCGTCCGGCGGCTGCCGCGAGCCCTGGCGCTGCTGCTCGCCGTCGCTGTCGGTCAGGCGCCAGGCGGGTTCGCGGACGTGCTCCAGCGACACTTTGAGTTGTTCGAAAACCAGGGCATTGCTCGGGCTGAGTTGCAGGTTGCGGGTGGGCTCATCGGCCACGCGGCTGATCGTCACCTGCCCGCTGGCGGTACCTTTATTGAACGGAACCTGCAGCAAGCCCCGGTCGGCAACCGGCAGGGTTTCGATGATCGGGTCGAGGGCAGGCGGCGCTGGCGGCATCCCGGGCGCCGAGGCCGCAGGTGATGCAACTGTCGGCACATGGCGCGCGGTCGGGAGGCTCGATAAGGCTTCGGGCCTTTGCCCTTCGAACTCAAATATCGAGGGTGCACCTGGACTGGCGGCACGGTCGACCGATAGCGGTTCGACGATGTTTGATGGGCGCTCGGTCGGCCCTGGCTCAACAACGATCCGAGTCGGCAGGTTTGTCGGTGTCGGTGTCGGCGCGACAGCCCTGTCGACAACAGGCGCAACGTCAGCCACCGCTGGCAACAACCGAGGCGGCACAGGTCTACTCGACAGCGGCTGCGCTTGTGGATGAGCCACCTGTGGCAACAACCGAGGCTGCACAGGTTTACTCGACAGCGGCTGCGCTTGTGGATGAGACACCGGTGTGAGCGGCCGTACTTCGTCGAGTTCAGCAGCCGGCTTTTCCGGGAGCGTGACAATCGCCTGCAAAGTGATTGCGCGACCAGTGTCCATCAGGGGCCGATGACGCAGGATCAACGGTGCCATCAGTTCCAGCACACCTTGCGGCAGCTCATCCTCCCGCACCGGCACCAGCCTGTCGTGCAACTCGTCCATCGGCTCTTCGGTGACGGGGTCCAAGGGTTGAACCGGCAAGGGTGAAATTACAGATACGTTGCTCATCGCGGAACTCCACTCATCTCTTCGGCCTCTCTTTCTTCCCGGCGCACCTGCTCCAGTCGTTGCCCCCGCAACAGCTGCTGAACAGCCCCTTCGTACTTGTCGTGTTTGCGCTGCACGAACCGCAGTTGCTCGCGCTGCTCCTGCAACGCTTGCTCAATCTCCCGGCACTGCTGATCGACCCGGTTACGCTCGACGCGCAACAGCTCGATCTGCCGTCGAATGACCGCCTGCCTTCGCAACAGCGCCAACAGTTGCCCGTGATCGAGCACACAGTCATTGGCGCGATGGCTGGCCAACAAACCGTGCAGCGCCGCCTCTTGTCGGTCGAAAGCGGCCCGCTCCAGGACCAGCGGCTGCAGTTGCTGCCGGGTACGCGCTATCAGCAGTTGACCGCGTTGCCGACGGAACTGGCTGAGCGCCAACAGGCGAAGACGATCGGCTAATGGATTCATGCCATGACCCCCTGCAATTGGCCCAGGGCCTCGTCCGGCTCACAGTATTCGCCCGTGGGCTGGCGCAACCACTGGTAGAGGGCTGCACGGCGTTGCAGCGCCTGGTCATTGGCGGCGTCCGCGCCTGGGCTGTACTCGCCCATGTCGAGAAAAATCTGCAGCTGCTCAAGCCGCGTCAGCGTTTCCCGGGTCACCGCCGCCAGTTGCTGCACCTGCGGTGGGGTGACTTGCGTCGCCACGCGACTGACGCTGCGCAACACATCGATCGCCGGGTAGTGTCCCTTGGCCGCCAGCGCACGGCTGAGATAAATATGGCCGTCGAGGATTGAGCGAATCTCTTCGGCGATCGGGTCCGGTTCGTCGTCACTTTCCAGCAGCACCGTGTACCAGGCGGTAATGCTGCCGGAGGCAGTCACCCCGGGCCGTTCCAGCAGGCGCGGCAAGGCATCGAACACCGAAGCCGGATAGCCTCGTCGCGCCGGCGCTTCACCCGCGGCCAGGGCCAGATCGCGACGAGCCCTGGCGTAGCGCGTCAACGAGTCCAGCAACAACACCACACGCTGGCCCTGGTCACGGAAATACTCGGCGATGGCCGTAGCCTGCAGGGCCGAGTTACAGCGATCCACCGAGGAAAAATCCGAAGTGGCATACACCACCACGCATCGTGAGCGTATTTCAGACTGACGCAGATGCTCGATGAATTCGGTCACTTCACGTCCGCGCTCACCGATCAGGCCAATGACAAACACATCGGCGTCGGTATGGTTGATCAGCATATTGATCAGGGTGGTTTTGCCGGAGCCAGCGGCGGCAAAAATGCCGATGCGTTGACCGACACCGCAGGTCAGCAAGCCGTCGATGACCCGAATACCGGTGCGCAACGGGGTGTCCACCGGGCGCCGCTGCTGGTATGACGGCGGGTCGGCGTCCACCGGATAGTCCTGTTGCGCCAGCGCCGTAGACGGTGCCAGACGCTCGACGATAGTGCCTTGAGGGTCGACTACGCTGCCGAGCAAGGCATCACTGCACGTCAGTTGCAGGATCGAGCCCGTGGGAACGATCATCGACTCCCTGGACAAGCCCTTGGCATCGCCGAGCAAACTGAGCAGGACCGCGCCGGGCTTGAAGCCAATGACCTGCGCCCTGGCCGCTACCTCAGGCAAGCGCCAATGCCGGCGCACTTCGCAGACTTCACCGATCACTACGTCGCCCAGCGCCGCTTCGATCAATGGACCACTCAAACGCAAGGGATGGGCACCGTACCGTTGCAGCCGGATTTTCATCGACGCAACAGCTCGCACAGTGTTTCAAGCGCCAGCACAAAAGAGTCGAGGGCCTGGGCGAAATGCCCGGCGTCACTCAGGGCATCGGCATTGGCCATCAACCGCAGTTCCAGGCGCTCCTGAACCTCGCACAGATGCAATTGCCCGGTGCGGGAAAAGGCGTTGCCTTCGAGCAAAAACCGTATCAACTCACCGGCACAATGATGGGTAAACTGCGGGCCGGCTTCGGCGACCACCGCCCAGACCCATACATCGCCCTCCACCTCGGCGACGCTGACATCAGGCAGGCTCTTCATCTGCATTTCGATTGTACTGTGACTGTCGAAGTGCCCTATCTGGCTGTCCATACAGCCGCTGTGCCGCAGCGCTTCGCGTAACAGGTCGGCAATATCCGTCGGAACCATTTGCAGTATTTCCTTATAGTGTTTTGATGACATTGACGGAGACGGTTTCGGAGATTTCGCCGAACGACATCACGTCCAGCTCCCGGAACCGCCCCTCGATCAGCTTCTTGATGTAGCGCCGCACATCGACCGAACACAGCAACACCATGTCCTTGTGTGCAATGTGCAGACTGTCCAGGCCAACACTCAGCCGGTCCATCAGCTCTTCCGACTCGGCCGGTTCCAGGTTGATGAAACTGCCGCCCGAGGTTTGCCGGATGCCCTTGCGCACCACCTCTTCGAACTCCGTCGACAACAGCAACACCCGCAAGTCATTACCCTGGGCAAACTTGTTGCTGATGTAGCGGGCCAGCGAGCCACGAACGTGCTCGACCAGCGCCAGCGCGTCTTTTTCCCGGGACGCCCAATGGGCCAGGGACTCAAGAATCAGCTTCATGTTGCGCACGGAAATGCGCTCGCCAATCAGGCGCTGCAGCACTTCGGCGATCTTCTGCACGGTGACGTGGCGATAGACTTCCTTGAGCAGATCGGGACAGCGGGTTTCCATTTCGTCGAGCAGTTGCTTGGTTTCCTGCACGCCAAAAAACTCCTGGATGTTGCGCGCCAGCAAGGTGACCAGGCAGCGGTAGCATTCCTCGTCCGCCGGACGCAGGTGATAGCCCAATTGCTGCACCCGTTCCTGGTCGGTGGCGTTGACCCACACCCCGCCCAGGCGATTGCTGTCACTGCCGTGCACCAGGGCAAAGCCCAAGGGTTCCAGCTCCGGCGAGTAGTCGAGCAGCCGCCAGTGATCGAAATGGATATCGAATTGCTCGGCGCGCACTTCGTTGATCAGCACCGCCACTTGATGCGCCGGCAAGGCTTCGCTGGCGCGCAATTGCGGCTCGGGAATGCGCAGCCCGTAATCGACGAAAAACTGGCTGCGAAAACGTGCCGCCCAACGGGCCCTGGTCAACTCATCGAGGCGCGCGGTGGGCACCAATAACATCAGCGGGATGGTTTCGGTGGCGACGTTATCGATGTCCTCGAGCAGGCCCGAGCCGGTCTGCATGGCTTGGCCCTGCGTCGACGATGGACGGCTGTCACCCTGACCCTCGCCCCTGGAGGCCTTGCGCCGGCGAACGAATACCAGCAGTGCCAGGGCCACGGCGATGGGCAGGAAGGTCAGCAGCGGAAAACCGGGCAACAGGCCGACGCCCACCGCCAGCAGCGCCGTCACCCCCAGCACGAACGGATGACCGAGCATCTGGGCGAGCATGTTGCGCCCCAGGTTGGCGTCATCGCCGTTGACGCGGGTGACGATGAAGCCGGCGCCGATGGCGATCAGCAACGCCGGAATCTGCGCCACCAGACCATCGCCGATGGTCAGCAGGGTGTAGGTCGACAAGGCGGTGGACAGGTCCATGCCCATCTGCCCGACGCCAATGGCCATGCCGCCGATGAAGTTGACGAAGATAATGATGATGCCGGCGATGGCATCGCCCTTGATGAACTTCATCGCGCCGTCGAACGAGCCGTACAACTGGCTTTCGCGCTCCAGCACGCTGCGCTTTTCCTTGGCTTCCTCGGCGGTAATGGCGCCGGCCTTGAGGTCGCCGTCGATGCTCATCTGCTTGCCGGGCATGCCGTCCAGCGAGAAGCGCGCCGCGACTTCGGCCACCCGTTCCGAGCCCTTGGTGATCACGATGAACTGGACAATGGTGACAATGGAAAAGATCACGAAGCCCACCACCAGGCTTTCGCCGATCACGAACTCACCGAAGGAGGCGATGATCTCCCCCGCATCAGCCTGGCTGAGGATCAGCCGGCTGGTGCTGATCGACAGCGCCAGGCGAAACAGGGTGGTCAACAGCAGCAACGCAGGAAAGGTCGAGAAACTGAGGATGCGTTCGATGTAGAACGACCCCATGAACACCAGCAGCGAAATCACGATGTTCAGGCCGATGAGAAAATCCACCAGCACCGTCGGCAGGGGAATGATCAGCATGGCGATGATCATCACCATCAGCGTCAGGATCAGCAGCTCCGGACGAGCGCCGACGTTGCGCAAAAACACATTGAGCATGGCAGGTCAGCTCCGGAAAAAAGTCATGGGCAGCCGCCGAGACGTCGCCGCTCTTTACATTCGTGGGCGTAGGCAATGTCAGCCAGTCGGGTGAATTGTTCTGCCAGGCGCAGTGGCGCTCGTTCATCGGCAAACAGTTGCGGCGGCAACTGCAGGCTGTGCCGGCGCACCTTCTGCAGCAGCGTCGAGCGCTCGTGGTGCGGGCTCAACAGCACGCGCTCACCCAACGCACCGAGCAACAACTGGTCGAGCTCATCGGGGTACGTCAGCACGCCGAGCAGGAACACCAGCCAGTCGGGCTCATTGGCGTTGTGCCGGCAGATGAGTGCATCGCCGAGCAGTTGGCTGATAAACAGCTCATCGGCTGAGCGCAGGCGCTTGAGGTCGGTCACCCTGGCCAGCAGTTGACCGAACTCCACGCGCGAGCAACTGGGGTCCTGGGCACTGATATCCGTGAGCAATGCCGCTTCGATGAAGGACAGCACCGCCATGCGTTGTGACGGACCATACAGTGCGATCCAATCCTGATAACAACTGATCGGGCCCTCGTCGGACTCCAGAAAATCCCGGTAGGTCTCGCGCAACAACCCAGCGCGCACCGCCATGTTCGCTCCGAACATCCTGGCTTTGAGGGCGGCGTTGATCCCGGCATTCATACGCTTGGGGGAGCCTTGGGCAACCACAGTCTGTAAAAGCGTTTCAAGTCGCTGACGGGTGGTCTTTTCCAGTTTCTTGCGACGTAACAGCTCTCGCAGCACCAACGCCAGATCACTGTCATCGGGGAACAGCTGTCGCACCATTTGCAGCAACCAGGTGACCGGCTTGTCCGCCAGCCGCGCGAGGCTGAGCACC
>NZ_AKJL01000008.1 GCF_000282355.1 Pseudomonas sp. GM49 | reverse complement strand
CCCGCCATGCACTGGCTGGCAGAGGCGGCGAGTTTCGAACGACTGCTCGCCGTTTTGCTGTACTTCTCATTCTTCTTTGGCATTTACAACGGTGCCATGGTCGCGGCACTGACCGAAGTCATGCCACAGAACGTGCGGGTAGTCGGGTTTTCACTGGCCTTCAGTTTGGCCACCGCGGTGTTTGGCGGTTTTACCCCGGCAATCTCGACGCTGCTTGTACAGGCTACGGGCGACAAGGCATCACCTGCCTACTGGCTGATGTTCGCAGCGTTGTGCGGGTTCACGGCGACGACGATTCTGTATCGTCGGCAAAAAGCTTTGGCAGTCAGAACCGTTTAGTTCCTCGATCGCCGACGCTTACCACGCGTCGATCCACGGCGGGACCGAATTAGAGTGGCATGAGGTCGATTACTGTCTTTCGTCAAGATAATACTCGGCCTAAAGACCAATCTCCTCCGAAAGAGGTGAGGATTCCACCGAGAGCCAGTGGTTTTGTAGGGGTAAAAACGCCACAAAATAAAAAGGGGTCGCGAGATAAAATCTCGCAACCCCTTGAATTATATGGTCGGGACGGAGTGATTCGAACACTCGACCCCTAGCACCCCATGCCATTATAGATCGGATTCCACTGGACGTTAATAAAACCAAATAAATCCAGAGCACCCTAGTAAATACAACGCCTTCAGGCTAATCTACCGTCCAGTATCGCCCAGAACGCAGCAATACAAGCCGGCGTTTTCGGTGGGGTAAAAGTGGGGTAAAAAATACAAAGGCAGAAGGGGCATGGCAAAAATCCAAGTCAAACAACTGGAAGCGCTTACCGCTGATGATGGCGGCCTGACTCTGCGAGAAGATGGCGGAATTGTCGGGCGCGTTCGCGCCGGGCAACGGGGCATTACTGTTCTGTTTCGTTTTGAGTTCAAGTTGAATGGCGTCAAGCGCGACCAAGCATTAGGCTCTTGGCCCAAGAAAAGCCTTGCCAGCATCCGTGCCGAGCGCGACCGCCTGCGCGTTACAGTAGGCGAAGGAATCAACCCCACCGCCGCGAAGAAAGCCGCCAAGATCGAAAAACAGGCCGCTATCGAGGCGACCATTGCCGAAGCCAAGCGCCTGACTGCCGAGAACCTGACTGTGGCCGACTTGTTCGTCGAGTGGCTAAAAGATGGCGTGGCCCGCCAAGATGACAATGCAGAACTAACCCGCAGCTTCACCAAGGACGTGCTACCCAGCATCGGCCAAAAGTCTCTGCGCGCTCTTACCGAGAAAGATATTCTCGCCATGCTGCGTGCCGTACGCGAACGTGGCGTCAATCGGTATGTAGTCAGTCTGTTTGCCGATCTGAATCAGATGCTCGCATGGGGCGAGAAGCGCAAGCCTTGGCGCGGCTTGATGATCGACGGCAACCCTGCCGACCTGGTGAAAGTCAAGAAACTTCTAGACCACGACTATCAAGAAGAACGCGACCGCATTCTGACTGTCGATGAAATCAGGGAGCTGCGCGACATATTTGAGAGCATGGAGCGTGATTATGCCGCCCTGCCCCCAGGCCAGAAATATTCCGGAGTCCGTCCGCTGGAAAGGAAAGCACAGCTTGCACTGTGGATATGCTTGGGCACCCTCTGCCGTATCGGCGAACTACTCAAGGCTGAATGGCGCCACGTCGATCTAAGCAAGGGAACGTGGTTTTTGCCTGCCATGAACACCAAGGGGCACCGAGGAGCGCGCCAGGATCACCATGTTTTTCTGTCTACCTTCGCCCTGCGCCAACTCAAAGAACTACACACCCTGACGGGCAACACGCCATACCTGTTCCCCGCCACCAACCATACCGGCCACGTAGACCTAAAGAGCATCTCCAAGCGCGTAGGCGACCGGCAAGAACAGTTCAAGAAACGCAGTAAACCTCTATCCGGCCGGCGCCATGACAATACATTGGTGCTGAGCAAGGGCACCAATGGCGACTGGACACCGCATGACCTGCGCCGCACTGGCGCGACGATGATGCAGGAGCTAGGCGTTACGTTGGATATTATCGACCGCTGCCAGAATCACCTGTTGGGTGGCTCCAAGGTTCGCCGACACTATCTGCACCATGACTACGCCAAGGAAAAAACCGAAGCATGGCGACTGCTGGGCGAACGCATCGACGCAATATTGGCCGCTGACAACGTCGTGCCAATCAACCAAAAGCACGGATAAGATTTACCGGCTGGCCTAGGGGGAGCTTCCGACAAGCAGCCCCCACCTGCGAGACCAGCCACTTTATTCAGGATGGCGACGCCCGGGGAGGCGAAGATATGAGCAAGCTGATCAAGCTTAAGGAATGGTTGACGATCGAGGATACCGCCAAGCGGCTGTCCATTAGCGCAGGGGAGACTGTGAGCGAGGCCGATGTTTTGCGCCTTGTGCTAGAAGGCCATTTAACCGTTTCTGTGTATTTTGTGAACCGTACTGTTGCTCGTCGCGGAGAAATCGTTGCGTTCGACGACACAAATTGGACACTGGTTCCACCACTATTCAACACTCCAGGAGTGCGCGTGAGCGTAGACGACCACCCTCCCACGACTACTATGCCTTGGAAATTGCAAAAGCTTTTGCGCGAGAACCCCGAATTCGAAGAGCAGGGGCTTATGCCGCTCATGACCAGCCTCGCAGCCCGCACCGGCGAAGAGCAGTACATAAATCTTGAGGAAGATATCTTTCACATAGCGAGCGGGGTTTGGGACTTACCCTTAATGGGTAACGAATACCTGAGCGTTGAGGACGCTTATCAGCAGAAAACAAAGGGGCCATCTATAACCATTCAGGGGATTAATGGTGCCTTTATATGTGACGGTGCGCATGTATACCAGCTTCAGGAACGCGATGAGGAAAATCCCGATATGGCCGGTTCGCACGCCAGCTTCAAGTGGATATCCCAGCTCATTCACGGGAACAAAAAGAGCCGCGAAGAGGCCAAAAATCTCATTCAGAAGCATAACGAAGACCGAGAGCCCGTCGTGGATGAGAGTACACAGTATTACCCAGCCGGAGGGCTGCCCGACGATAGCGTGCTGGTTGTGCGAACCGGAGCACTTCGAGAGCTTGAGGAAAAACTGCTTGCTGATGATTTTCAACCAGATAAACCACTTCACTCGAGTGAACGAAAAAGCGCTGGCCAAATAATCGCCGCACTTTCCGCAATGGCCAAGCTCGATCTGTCTACCCCCTATGCCGCAGACGAAACCCTGAGAGCAGCCGCCGCGTCCAATGGCCTTGAATTACCCAGCAGCCCTGGAACAGTGGTGAAGTTCCTTAAAGATGCCGCCGCACGAGCGGGCAAAGCCTAACCCCTATTTACCCCAATGGGGTTTTGCCAACCCCCATTAGGGCACAAGCCACGTCACAACCTGTTGAATACCGCCATAAATCCACTGAGCGCCAGCTGGCGCGAAGGAGTTATGGCAATGGCCGCAATAGCAACCACCCCACCCCGCCGCATCATGCGCCTACCGGAAGTCGTCACCATGACCGGCTACGGGCGCAGCTCCATTTACAACTTTATGGATGCTGGAACCTTCCCCAAGTGCCGCCGCATTGGCCCACGCGCTGTCGGCTGGGACAGTCTGGAGGTTGAACAGTGGATCACTGATCGCCTGGAGGTCCGCGCATAATGGACAAAAAGATGCCCACCACTAAGGGCAAGCTCGGGAATGAATCGCGCACAAATAACCCCCGCAGCCACACCCAGCTCACCCGTTTGATCACTCGGATCAAGCTGGGGCCGATAGACACCATGCGCGAGCTGAATATCTGCCGCCCAAGCGCCCGTACTTCCAAGCTGCGCGCCATTGCCCCCCCAATCAAGCCCCCAAACCTGGCCAGCCTCTACCTGCTCACCCTATCACCGACCGGTGCTGACCTAGCGTTGCTGATCTGCTTGGAGGCGGCTTTATGGATTTCGTGATCCTGTTTCGTGACGCCATGCAATCCGTGCTCGGGCCACTTGATTGGCTACCGATACCAGACGGCGCCATCCACCGATTTCACGTGCCAGGCGACAATCCAGGTACCCGGAACGGCTGGTATGTGCTGTTTCTGGATGACATCGCCTGCGGCGTGTTCGGGAGTTGGAAAGCGGGAGGCTCGCAGACCTGGAGTAGCCGCAAGCCAGCCGATCATTTGGAGGCTCAGTTAGTCGCCCTGCGCATCGAGCAGGCCCGACGTCAGCGGGAAGCTGATCAGCACCAGCGCCAGCAGGTTGCCGCCGAATATGCCAACCGACTGTGGAGCAACGCCCGCAGCGCCGATCCCGAGCACCCCTATCTAGTGGCAAAAGGGGTGCGTTCTTATGCCCTGCATCAGGCCGGTGACGTGTTGCTGGTGCCGCTGAATCGTGACGACCGGCTGGTGAACCTGCAACGCATCTACCCGAACGGCGCCAAGCGCTTCTTGCGTGGAGGCATGGTCAAGGGTTGCTGCTCACTTATCGGCACGATTCAGCCTGGACAGCCGCTCTACATCTGCGAAGGCTGGGCAACCGGCGCAACGCTCCACGCCGAAACCGGCGCCACCGTGGCCTGCGCCATGAATGCCGGCAACCTGCTGGAAGTCGGCCAGCGCCTCCAGCGCCAGCACACAGACGCCGTGTTGATCGTAGCCGGCGACGACGACCGCATGACCGAAGGCAACCCCGGGCGCACTGCTGCCAACAAGGCGGCCGCCACCTTGGGCTGCGGATTGATCTTTCCGCCCTGGTGCGGCAGTGAGCCGCTGACCCTTTCTGACTTCAACGACCTGCGCCAATGGCAGGAGGCCAATCAATGACCCTGACAGATGAAAGTAATCTGGCCTTCGATTTTTCCGAGGGAACCGGGGGAACTGAAGGACCCGCCAGAAATGACGGGGCTTCCAGCGGTTCCCTCAGCGAAAAGGCAGAGGGGGCCAAGGGAACCGCGCTGGTGCCGGAGGCCATGCACCCGGAGATCGAGCGCCCCGCCTTTCGCGTCTATGACCATCCAGTCAAGACCCTATGCGGCACCTACTCGGCAGGCGTGTGGTGGCATGGCGCCAAGGAGGAAAAGGGCAAGCCGGTAAACTATGACAAGCGCGTCTGTTCGCCGCTGCACGTCGAGGCTGTCACCTCATGCGACGGGGGCGACTTCGGGCGCCTGCTGCGTTTTCGCAATACCTTGGGCGACTGGGGCGAATGGGCCATGCCCATGCAATTGCTCAAGGGCAGTGGGGAGGATATGCGCGGCGAGTTGCTGAACATGGGGGTGGAAATCGACCCCGACGCTTTCAAGCTGCTGAACCATTACATCCAGGGCCAGCACCCCAAGCGCCAAGTCATTGCGGCCACTGCCACCGGCTGGCATTCGCCTACCCTGTTCATTATGCCTCGGCAGAACATTGGTAAGGGCGAGGCCATCTATCAGAGCGAAGCGGCGAACTTTGATGACTTCCGCCAAGCCGGCACCCTAGAGGGCTGGCAAGCCGAGATCGGCACACGCTGCGCCGGCAATCCCTTGCTGATGTTGGCTGTCTGCGCGGCCTTGGCCGGAACGTTGCTGTATCACTTACAACGCCAAGGTGGTGGCTTCCATATCGTCGGGGACAGCTCCACCGGCAAGAGCAGCGCCATTCAGGCCGCCGCCTCGGTCTGGGGCCATGGCGAACAGTTTAAGCGTACCTGGCGCGCCACCGGCAACGGCCTGGAGGGGATCGCCGCCCAGCGCAATGACACACTGCTGGCCTTGGACGAGATAGGCGAGGCCGACCCGCGTGAAATTGGCGCAGTGGTTTACTCCCTGGCCAACGGCACCGGCAAGGCCAGAGCCGGGCGTACCGGAGCCGCACGGGCGACCCGGCGTTGGCGGGTAATGGTGTTTTCGTCCGGCGAGTTGGGACTGTCCGCGCACATGGCCGAGGGCGGAAAGCGCAGCCGGGCCGGACAGGAAATCCGCCTGCTGGACATACCGGCTCGCCGCACTTTTGGTGCCTGGGATGAGTTGCACGGGCTGCCGGGTGGCCGGGAATTTTCCGACGCCATTCAGCGCGCCAGCGTGACCCATTACGGGCACATCGGCCCGGCCTTTATCCACAAGCTGCTGGAGTGCGGTGAGGCCGACGATCTGCCCGCAGTGCTCGCCAAGCTGTGCGAGTCATACCCCAGCGACAGTGGTCAGGAAAGCCGCGCGGCTGAGCGGTTTGCCATTGTCGCTATGGCGGGAGAGCTGGCCATTGAGTGGGGATTGCTGCCAGCCCCGGCTGGCGCTGCCCGTGACGCCATGCTGGTGCTGTTTGATGCTTGGCGAAACAGCCGGGGGCAAGGCCAAGGCGAGGACGCGACAATCCGAGCCAGCTTGTGCGACTTCATCTCTCGCCACGGCGATGCGCTGTTCTCTGAGCTGGGCGGGGACACCATAGTCAGAGATCGCGCCGGCTGGTGGAAAAATGAGGGGGAGCGCCGCGTCTGGCTGTTTACCCCCGAAGGGCTGCGCCGAGCGGTGCCGGGCTTCGACGTGACGCGCATCCTGGACGCCGTGGACGCTGCCGGGTGGATCACCGAGCACAACACCGGCAAGCGTGCCAAACGGGTGAAGGTGGATGGGCGCAATCCATCGCTGTATCACCTCGCCCCACTGGAGGTGTGACATGGGTCGGCTCTTGGACTTAGCCAACCGCTTGGCCGGGGTAGCAGTTCCCCCGGTTCCCTCACTGAAATTTCAGAGGGAACGGCTACAACCCGCGCCTGTACTGGAGGTTCCCCGGGTTCCCTCGGCTCCCCCAGAAAAACACAAAGTCGAGAAGCCAGCGCAACCCGGCGCGAACGACCACCCAGCTCAGGGGCCATCCAAAGTAGAGGCAAGTCGATGGCTTGTTCATGTTGCTCGCCTGCTGGAATGCTCGCCGGGATATCTGTTGGAGCGGGGTTTTCTGACTGCTGATGACCTGGCCGAGCAGTGCGGCATCCACCCATGCTTTGCCGCCCGCCTGATCCGTAGCCATCCGGCATGGTCGCCACCAGTGCCATTGGCTAATCCAACAATTGAGCAGCACGACGCAGGGGAGCCGAAGCACATCTACCACAGCGCCGCCACGGCATCGTCTGAATGGCGCGAGGCCCGTGACCAGTACCACTGCCACCTGTTCGCCTGCCACGTCTGCTTTGCGCCGGCAGACCGTTACTGTGTAACGGGTGCCGAGTTACGCCAGCGGTATAACCAGACGCCAATGGAGCCAAGACCATGACCCAGAACATCGTAATCACCCCGGCCGCTATCGCATCAAGCCAGGCACCTGCTACCCGATTTGTTCATAAAGTGTTCGGGCCGAAGCTGCCGCCACAACTGTGCGCAAAGTGAGGGGAGATGTTAGCGCAGTCGACTGGCACCGGGCAGGCCTTGGGGAAATGCAAAAGGTACTCCCAAGACCCCACCCCCATTGCGGGTAAAACGTGGCCTAATGCTGGACTACATACGACTCGGCCTGGAGTGGTGGTGGCTGTTTAGTTGTCCGGCACCAAGGCGCGCCCATCGGGCGCTTGGGCGGATCGCTGGGCCACCTTGGGCAGGGGGCGTTGATTTGCTCTTGATGTCGAAAGCATCAAGAATGTGCCTTCCCCTCTAATCGCGTTGAGTACGTTTTGACGGGCAGAGAACGGCCATAAGCGGTCATCCGCTATCTCGTCCCGCAACCCAATCAAGACCAGCAGTTCCAAAGCGTTTTAGCCTGCTGTCTGCCCCTTGACGATGGCAATCCGCTGCTATGCTTATCCACCGTTACTGATACGAAGATAGCAATCCGCCTTGAGTCAAACTTCAATCGGCAGGGTGGGCAGCTTTCAATCAGCACTAGCGGGAGGATAGCGGTCATGACTATAAAAAGCGTGCAATGCTTCACCCTGGCTGTTGCATTGTCATCCGGCGTATTCGTTGTTCCGGGGCAAGCTCAGGACAAGAAACCTAATATTCTCGTCATCATGGGAGACGACGTCGGCTGGTTCAATATCGGCGCCTATCACCGAGGCATTATGTCCGGAAAGACGCCGAGCCTCGACAAGCTGGCGTCTGAGGGCATGATGTTCACCGACTATTATGCAGAGGCGAGTTGCACTGCGGGCCGGGCAAGTTTCATCACGGGTGAAATCCCATTGCGCACAGGCCTGACGACTGTTGGCCAGGCCGGCGCTGATGTAGGTATGCCGGACAAAGCGGCTACGATCGCCGCAGCCCTCAAAACCGAGGGCTACGCCACTGGTCAGTTCGGCAAGAATCATCTCGGCGATCTGAACAAATACCTACCTACCCTGCATGGCTTCGACGAGTTTTTCGGCTACTTGTATCACCTCGACGCTATGTCTGATCCCTATTGGTATTCGTTCCCGAATGACCAGGCATACCGCGACAAAGTCGGACCGCGCAATGTGCTGCATACCTATGCGACCGATACGGACGACCCGACCGAGCAGCCGCGCTGGGGTAAGATCGGCAAGCAGAAGATCGTGGACGAGGGGCCTCTGGCGCCATACCCAGACATGTCCAATGTGCCGAACATGCACGACACAACCCCAAAGGCCAAGTACGACATGGGGACGTTCGACGAAGTGCTGGTCAAGGCTTCGTGTGACTTCATGGGCAAAGCCAAGACAGACGGCAAACCGTTCTTCGTTTGGCACAACACGACGCGTATGCACGTCTGGACATTTCTGTCGCCCAAATACCAAGCCCTCATGAATAGCAAGACCAACTATGGGCTCGAAGAAGCCGGCATGGCGCAATTGGATGACAGCGTTGGTGCCATCCTGAAATGCGTGGAGGATGCAGGCGAGGCCGACAATACCATCGTCGTTTTCACCACCGACAATGGTGCGGAAGTGTTTACCTGGCCCGATGGTGGTATGACGCCGTTCAAGGGTACCAAAGGAACAGTGATGGAGGGTGGCTTCCGTGCACCGGCGATTATCCGTTGGCCCGGCAAGATCAAGCCCGGTACGGTCGAGAACGGCATCTATTCTGCTCTGGATTGGTTCCCCACGCTCGTGGCCGCAGCCGGTAATCCCAACATCACCGACCAGTTGCTCAAAGGCGTGAAACTGGGCCAGAACACCTACAAAAACCACCTCGACGGCTACAACCAGTTGGACTTGCTGCAAGGCAAAGGCCCGTCCGCACGCCATGAATTTTTCTACTTCGGCGGTCCTCAGTTAGGTGCAATCCGCATTGATGACTTTAAGTTCCAATTCTTCCAACAACCGCAGGGTTGGCCCGGTGCAAAGGTCACAACGGACATGCCGACCATGGTCAATCTTCGGCAGGACCCCTTCGAGCGGACACCATCAATCGGCGAGCAAAGCCTTAACGACCTAGGTGGGGGATACATGAATGACTTCTTTGCCCGCGAGTTCTGGAGGTTCGTCAGTGTTCAGCAAGAAGTCGGGAAACTGGCCCTCACGGCAGTCGACTACCCCCCGATGCAGGACCCGGCTTCCTTCAACCTTGAGGCCGTGAAAAAGCAGGTTGAAGCAATGATCAAGAACAAACCGGGCAACTAGGACACAGGATCAATGCGACGGGCGGCTTTGTCAGGCCGCCCGTTTGGGCAATGGGTTAATCCAATGCAATGCTGTACATTGATTTTTGAGCTGTCTCATCAGTGCCTTCTGTTTCGATTTCTCCCGACTGCCGTAGCGGGCTGACAGCCAGCGCCGACAGGCTGCTTTGGGTCGATTTCGGTCGGTCGTGACAGGCTGAAAGCGGCCAAGAGTGGCCAGTCGATCATGCCTGTCCAACCACTATTATTTAGATCTAGCAGATATGCCGGATGACATCCTGAAGCTTTGTGTATAGACCGGAGAGCGCATCATCATTGCTGAATTGCACAAAGCTAATCCACCGTACGGTATTGAGGTCACCGTTGGGACCAAATTGCGTCAGCAATCTGAAATGCAGCAATACGCCAACAGTCTTACCGTTCCTACCCTTGTGCCAGTACTGCGCAAGCGCATTTATCTGGAGCTGAGTTTCGCCATTCATTAGCTGATCGAGATGATGGGTATCCCAGACTGGCATCACCTTATCGCGCGGATTGATTATTTTGGAAAGGTCTAGCGCGATTAGCCCTCTAGCCATGGTGCTTTGGGCGCCTTCCAGCCTCCGTGTAAGCTGCTTGTTGGCATCTTTGATCGCTGCGTTTATGGAGTGAGAGAACATCGGTCTTTTGGCTTCGACGAAGAAGGTGTGATCGTTGTGCTTAAAGCACAGATCGGCATCCGTTCCATAGATAGGCATCATCTTCGCGTAGGCGAAAAGGGCGGTGAGATAAAGCTCGAAACCGATGTTCCTTGGCCGGTTAGATGAATTGGTTACAGACTCATCGGTGGGACTGAAGGGGCCTTTCAGAAAATGACGCATTGCATGCAAGTCGGTAGGATCGCTAATTTCTGATAGACCACGATGGATCGACACCAACTCTCGTATCTCCAGCAGCACCGTGCAAACCTGCTTTGCATACTCCTGGTCTTCAAGGTCATCCCAGCGATGGACTTCGAAACGATCGGCCACTTTGGTCAGTATCTTCCGGTACTCAGCGATTCTACCGCGCTCGATGGGAAATCCTACTGACGCAACCCAGTCCACTGCAGCGTTAAAGTCAAGGGCTAACTCTTTCATTGCGTGGAGCGTTACTTGACTTTGCATATCTGACCCGGCTGGCATCCGAAAGTATGACGCAATGATAACAGTGACCGACCGATTGCCGTCTAACGTAACAGACGACCACACTAGCGGCCCTTCTCCTCCTTCAGCTTTCGGCCAAAAGCCGATGGTCGCACCCCGCTAACGTCTGCTGACTCTTCCACCTGTTAAAACTCAGACTCCGCTTCGACGACCTTAGCGGTGGCGCAGCCGACAGTGTGTGACCGGCTGGTGTCTGTGCTGGATGGAGATCAATGGCCAGATGAAAGAGGGCAATACTTGCCGGTAGTGCCCCCCCACCCCAATTGGGGGGATAAGGCGGGAGAGTGGAGGCGCCGCCGCGTATGGCCGCGGCCTGGCCAGCGGGGGTAACTCCTTGGCGTTCGAGCTGATAGAGGCAAGCGGCCTAGGCCAGGTAACCGGGCCAGAGCACATCGGCCAGAACGTCGATAAATGGCAGATGAGCTTTATGAAGAAGATCGAGGCCGAGGCTGCGCGCTTGGGCGTGACCGATTTCTCCTTCGGCCGTGCCCAGAAGCTAGTCAACATCTACTTGAAAACGGTGCTGGTCTGCGGTGGCCACCACCAACACCCGAGCGTTGCCTTGCTCCATCCTCCACTGGACTTGGAACTGTTCAAAGGGTTACGCAGTTTCCTGTCGAAGAACCGCTCCGCGATGGGTAAGGCGCGTTCAGCATTCATCGCCGCGCAAAAGCGTAATCCGCGATGGACTAAGTTCTCTGAGGCTGACTACGTGGCGCACATAGATGCCATCAAGTTGCTGATGGCCGGCAAGCCGCTCTACCAGGTCGAGGAACACTGGGAGCTCTGAGCAGGTCAGAGGCTGGGGCGAGTTATAGCCAACTTGGAGCACTCCCGAGAGGCAGCTATGGGTCGATTGCTGCCCTTTGCGACGGGCAGCAAGCGACCCGTTGCAGCCGGTGACAACGGGCAGAAATCGACAAAAAACAGATGTCGGCGCGTATTTCGTAGATGCGATTTATATGGTTTCAGACATTGCGTAAGCCGGATTCATCGAGGGCGGCTACCGATTTCAGCATCTTCAAAATCACCAAGGCAAAAGCACGGCTCTTGGTCTCGTTATCCAGCACCTCCAGCGACAGCTTCTCGTGGTCGGTCATGGCATCCAGTACGGTGTCCAGAACGCGTTTGGGGAACAAGCCATGCATCACTTGATCCACCGAGTGGTTGTTCACCTGGGCCATCACATCTTCCTGGCGGCTGATGCGCTGGGCGATGCCGGTGAGGAACTGTAGCTGGTCGTCATCGCTCACCTCGGCACCGAAGATATCGTTTAGCGCCTCGATGATTTCCGACAAGCGCTTCTTCTCCGGGTCATGGGGCATGCCGCTGCCCACATCACTGCCGGGTTTAAGGGTATATTCGCCGTGTTCCTCGTTCAGGCGTAGCTGGTGTTCGGCGCGCTTGCTCAGGCGGTAATGGCTCAGTTGCAGCTCGCCCACGTCCACGTCATCTTGTTGCAGGCGATCTACGCGCAGCAGCGGGTGCAGATGCTTGGCGTATACGCAGAGTTGCTCCAGTTCACGGTCCTCGTAAGGCACAATCTGGGAGAGGAACTCGTACAGGCGCACGAAACTCTGCAGATTCTTGCGGAACAGGTCGAGTTGATCAATCTGCTCGCCTGCCTCTTTCAGCGCGTGCTCGGCTTTTTTCAGGCCGCTAGTGTCGCCGTTAGCTTCGGCTGTGCGCTTGAAGTTCAGCGCCTGTTGGCGCGACTCCACCGAGAAGGCGTAGCGCTTGGCAAAGCGCTCCTTTGCTGGAGTGCAGTAGTAGCTGAGCTTGCTAGCAGCCGCCTTGGGGTCGAAGAAGGCCATGGCGAACGCCTCGACCTCCTGCCAGTGATAGATTCCCTCTGTATCCAACTTCTTTTGCAGGTCATAAATGATCTGCGGGTCGGTTACATCGGTCAGCTCGGCTTTGGTGTAGTACGGCAGGAAGGCGTCAAGAATGTCCTGCGGCTCATTGAAGAAGTCGAGAATGAAGGTTTCCTTGCTGTCACCGAAAGTGCGGTTCAGCCTCGACAGGGTTTGCACGCAGTCCACGCCTTGCAGCTTCTTGTCCACGTACATGGCACACAGCTTGGGCTGATCGAAACCAGTCTGATACTTGTTGGCCGCGATCATCACGTTGAAGTCTTGGGTGTCGAATGCCACTGCTAGGTCGCGGCCACTCAAGCCGGGGTTGAGCAGGCTGCTGCTTTCCGTTACTTCTTCGGGGATCACCTCATCCGGTAGCACGCTGCCGGAGAACGCTACCAGCGGGTGCACATCGTTGTAACCCATCTGCTGTACATAGGCTCTCACCGCCAACTGGTAACGCACCGCTTCTTGGCGGCTGCTGGTGACCACCATGGCCTTGGCCTGGCCATTGAGCATATTGCGAATATTGGCGCGGAAGTGCTCGACGATCACCTCAACCTTTTGACTGATGTTGTATGGATGCAAACGCACCCAGCGCGCTAGCTTGATGCGCGCCTTCTTGCTGTCCACCTCGTCGTCTTCGCCATCCGGGTGGGCGATCTTCCAGGCGGTGTTGTAGGTGGTGTAGTTGCGCAGCACGTCAAGAATAAAACCCTCCTCGATAGCCTGGCGCATGGAATACAGATGAAACGCCTCCGGCTTGTTGCTGGAACTGGCCGGCAGCGTGCGGTCGGCCGGGCGACCGAACAGCTCCAGGGTCTTGGCTTTGGGCGTGGCGGTGAAGGCGTAGTAACTGATGCGCTCATTCGGTTGACGCGCCTGTACGGCTGCGTCCAAAAACTCTTCGGCGCTGACTTCCTCGGCGTCCAACGCATCGCTGCCTAGAATCTGTTTCAGCTTGCTGGCCGACGAGCCAGTTTGCGAGGAATGCGCCTCGTCAGCGATTACCGCATAACGCCCTGTAGCCAGCTTGGGGTACTTGTCTAGAGCATCGAACAACGCAGGAAATGTCTGGATGGTGACGATGATGATGCGCGTCTGTTCAGCCAGCGCCTCAGCCAATTGTTCGGACTTGCTCTGGTTGCCAACATCACGACTGATCGGTTTGACCACACCCTGGGCGTGCTCGAACTGGTAGATGGTGTTCTGCAACTGGCTATCCAGCACCGTGCGGTCCGTGACCACTATCACCGAGTTGAACAGGCGCTGGCCGGCGGCGTCGTACAGCGAGGCCAGTTGATGCGCAGTCCAGGCAATGGAGTTGGACTTGCCCGAGCCGGCGCTGTGCTGAATCAAGTAGCGCTTACCCGGCCCTTCGGCGCGGGTGGTGCTGATCAGCGTGTTGACCACTTCCCACTGGTGGTAACGCGGGAAGATCATCGTCTCCTTGGTAACCGGTGTGCCGTCGAAGTCTTCGCTGGTTTTTTTGTCCAAATGTAGAAAGCGCCCTAGTACCTTGAGCCAGGCATCGGGCTGCATCAGGCGTTGCCACAGGTAGCTGGTGACGTATTGGCTGTCGTCGGCAGGCATTGGGTTGCCAGCGCCGCCTTCCTCGCTGCCGAGGTTGAACGGCAGGAAAAAGGTGTCCTTGCCGGCCAGCTTAGTGCTCATTGCCACCTCGTTCTGGCCCACGGCAAAGTGCACCAGTGCGCCGCGTTTGAAGGTCAGCAGTGGCTCGGGCTTGCGTGTAAGTGGGTCTTTCACGGGGCGGTCGTAGCGGTACTGGCGCTTGGCGTTTTCCACCGACTGCTTGAATTCGCTTTTCAGTTCCAGGGTGGCGGTGGGTATGCCATTGACGAACAGCACCAGGTCCAGCCGTGGGTTGTAACTTTGCCCGTTGCTACCAGCCTCACGCGCATGCGGCGAGTAAGACACCTCTGGCACCACGCGCAGGCGGTTGCAATGGTAGCGCTTCAAGGTATCCGGGTTCATGCCGTGGTCGGGCTGGAAGCTGCACAGCTCGACTTTCACCGCCGGCAGCTTGAAACCATGGCGCAGCACATCCAACGTGCCGCTCTGTTCCAGCTCCCGCACTAGCTTCTGTATCAGCACCTCTTCAGGCGCAGTCGGGTTGGCCTTGGCGAACTTGTCCCAGCGCTCCGACCAGGCATCTTTGAAGTAGCCCAGCACATCTTCGGTATACAGCGCCGTGTGGCGATCGTAGCCGCTGGTCGTGCCGACGAGCCAGCCTTGGGCGGCCAAGGCATCGATAATGTCCTGCTGAAACTGAGCTTCCTTGCTGTCTGCCATTACAGGGCCTCTAGTGCGAATTCAGGGGATGGCGCGTTTGCCGGAGGCTGCCAACTGCGCACGTCAATTTTGCCGGTGACAGCGGCGGAGATTAGGGCGGAGCGGCGTTCTTGGAGAATATTGATCAGAATATCTGCTTCATTTCTCAGAGCGTCTGATTCACTAATTAATGAATCAATGCGTAGCATAATTTGCTGTCTTTCCCGCTCTGGCGGGACAGCAATATAAATATTTTTGAACTGATCCCAATAAAGCCGCAATCGGAAATCCGTAATGCCATATGAGTTTTTACGCATCTCTTCTATAGCGCAGCCAGTTCTTAGTAGTTGCTCTACATATCTGGATATATTCATTGATATTGGGCGAGCAACAACATAGGCGGGGCTGACAAGACCGTCGACCAAAACAGCACCGAACCCACCCTGCCAGGCTCTCATCATGTTGTATACAAGATCGCCATGACGAACTCGCTTGTATTTTTCACGGTCATCAATCCGAGTAATTTTTCTATCGGACTCCTCCTCCGTGAGTTCTCTATCAGAAACGCCGTAATGGATTGAAACACGTAAAACAGGGAGCTCAGCCAATCCTTTCTCTACGGCTTCAGAGTAAACAGCTCCGATTCTAAGAACACCCCAGTGTTCCGGCACCTCGCCTAGCCACTCCACGCCGGAATCTTTCATCTGCACTGTGGGGTCGAGACCTTTGGTGACGGCGTGGGAGATCACGGCCTGGCGCTTTTCCTTAAGCAGTTCGATCAGGCGCTGCTGCTCTTCGATCAACGCGTCGATGCGGGCGGTTTCGTGGTCGAGGAAACGGGCGATTTGGGTTAGCTCGAATCGAGGGGGCCAAGCAAGTGCGCATGAGCGAACTTGCTCCATTGATATATTCAAAATCGTCGTTTCTGGAACTGCCGACTCAATTTGACAGATAAACGACTGAGAGAGGATAAAGTACTTGGTGACAGCGGCTGCGATTGGGTTTCCCGACCTGATGATTCCTACTCGCTGATTTACAGCCAACGGTAAATCAGTAGCTATAATCTGTGCGAAATTCGAGATACTGCCAGAAAGCCCAATTAGCAAGTCGTCAACCTTGGCCATGGCTTTTATTGGAACGTTATTTTCAGCTACTTTTTTTATTGAATCAAAGCTGACTCGTCCTTCTTTCAGATCTGACATCCTTGTTACAGGTATTCCATCGTCAACAAACTGTTCTGCTGGAAATGGATACCCCGACTCAATATCTGAGACTCTACCGAGACGCGTAACGGACCAGTGCGCTGGCACCTCCCCTAGCCACTCAGTCCCGGAATCTTTGTAGGCAGGGTACGTCGGAAACGTACTCGGGCTTTCCATGCCCTTGCTCTGCGGACCAACGGCTGCGCCGTTGTTCAAATTTGCCCCCGACAATTTTGTCATGCCGACAGCCCCTCGATCATCTGCTTGATGCGGTCGGTGCAGGCTTTCAGGTCGCGATCGATCTCGACCAGCGCGCGCGGCGGCTGGAACACATAGAAGTGGCGGTTAAAGGGGATCTCGAAGCCGACGATACCAATCTCGCCGTCTTGGGCGTCGGTCTTGCTTTCGTCGATCCAGGCATCTGGTACATGGGGGATAACTTCGCGCTGGAAGTAATCATACACCGCCTCGCTCATCGGCACGTTTTCGTAATCGCGCAGGCCGGAATCTGCTTCCGGCTTGCCCTTGGTCATACAGATGTCTGCCTCGGGGTCCCGCTCGCTCAGGGCATTGAGCAAGGCTTTCAGTTCCGGCGCGCTGAGGCTGACGCTGTTGGCGGTTAGGTTTTTTTTCAGCAGTTTGGTGAACTGCTCGCGGTTGCGGTGCTGCTGGCTTGCGTCCATGGCTTGCAGGGCCGCCATTAGTTGCTGCTGAGCGGCGCTGTCGAGCTTTTGCAGGGCTTTTTCTTCCAGCACCTTGCCGAGACGTTCGGCGCTGGTTTGGAAGTTCAGGCGCAGCGGGCGCTCGACGGTGATGCGCCGGTAGCCAAAGGCGTCTATGGGGAAGATTTTGCTCTGCGCGGTGTGCTCGAAGCTGCCATACAGGCGCACCAGCTCGCTGATTTGATCTTCGGTGATGTACTGGCGTTTGCTGCCCAGCGACTTGCGCATTTTGGCGTAGTACTGGCTGCCGTCGATCAACTGCACTTTACCTTGGCGTACAGCTGCCTTGTGGTTGCTGAGTATCCACACATAGGTGGCAATACCGGTGTTATAGAACATGTCCGTCGGCAACGCGACAATGGCTTCTACCAGATCGTTCTGCAGCAAGTAGCGGCGAATCTCCGACTCGCCCGAGCCCGCGCCGCCGGTAAACAACGGAGAGCCGTTGAGGATGATGCCAATGCGCGACCCGCCGTCGCGCGGGTCGCGCATCTTGCTGACCAGATGCAGAAGGAACAGTAGCGAGCCGTCGGACACCCGTGGCAAGCCTGGGCCGAAGCGACCGTCGAAACCCTTGTGGCTGTGCTCGTCGGTGATTTGCTTCTGCACCTTCTTCCATTCCACGCCGAACGGCGGGTTGCTGAGCATAAAGTCGAAGTGCTTGTTGGCCAGTTGGTCGTTGGACAGCGTATTGCCGAGCTTGATGCTAGCCACGTCCTGGCCCTTGATCAGCATGTCTGCTTTGCAGATGGCATATGACTCGGGATTCAGCTCCTGGCCGTGCAGGGAGACGCTGACCTTTTCGCTGATGGACTGGATGTACTCATCACCTTCGGACAGAAAGCCACCCGTACCCGCCGTTGGGTCATAGATGGTAACGATGCTGTTGGGTGCGAGCTTGTGGTCCTGATCGGTGATCACCAGCGAGGTGGTGAGGTGCACGATGTCGCGCGGGGTGAAGTGCTCCCCTGCAGTTTCATTGGAGCTTTCCGCGAACTTGCGGATCAGCTCTTCGAAAATGATGCCCATGCCGAAGTTACTGATGCGTTCGGGGCTCAGGTCGGTGGCAGCAAACCGTTGCACAACCTGATAGAGCAGGTTAGCGCTGGCCAGCTGCTGAACAAAATCTTCAAAGTGGAAGTGCTCGAATATCTCGCGGGCGTCTTTGCTGAAGGCCTGCACATAGCTCATCAGGTCGGCCGGGGTCTGGGTATCTGACAGAGTGCCGAGTGTCAGCGACGAGGCGTTGAAGAACTGCAGGCCACCAGCTGCACGCAGCATATACATTTCACGTACGGTGTCTGGGCGGCCTTCCTGTGCGTAGAACTCGCGAATCACGGCATCCTTGGTCGGCGCCAGCACACACTCCATGCGCCGCAGCAGAGTGAATGGCAAGATGATGCGACCGTACTGAGACTGCTTGAAGTCACCGCGTAGCAGATCGGCAATCGACCAGAGAAAAGCGGCCGTCTGGGAATGATTTTCCGTATTCACGCAACAACTCCTTGGAGTAGGGGCAAAAGCGCAAGTCTAACACCCGAGGGTCGATCAGGAGCAGCCGCTGAGTGGGGGCCGCTATTGGCGGATTTATGCACAGGCAAGGGGCAGGTCGATTTGTGCCGGTCACGATCGATACTGAGCAGCCCGAGCTGACGATCAAGGTCGCCTACGAAACTAGGGGCGATTCACTGGTGCTGCTTGACAGAGGCCCTAGGGAGGGGGCGGGGCAAAAGTCTGGAGCCTTCGCTTCAAAGACCGTTCCGGAAAACTTTCTCGCATTAATTCGTAGAATTTTTGTCCATACAAGATATTTTGCCTACGCAGCAAGTCGGCGGTCTCGCTGGCTGAACTAGCAAGGAATCAATTAGACACCCACCCGCTGTACGTTCTGCTGGCGGGGCAATTTTTCAGTGGGGTAAAAGGTGGGGTAAATTCATAAATGAAAAAGGCCTGCGCTTTCGCTACAGACCTAAGTCATTGAAAAATATGGTCGGGACGGAGTGATTCGAACACTCGACCCCTAGCACCCCATGCTAGTGCGCTACCGGACTGCGCTACGCCCCGACTAGGCGTGAAACCTGTTCCTCATCTCGAGGAACGATCAAGAATATATCGCAAGCTTTTGAAAACTGGAAGTATTTAAAAGCAGGAATTTATTTCTTGAGTACCACCAGAACATCTTCGAGCTCGGCGATCATCTGGCGGATCATTTGCTTGTATTGGGTGGTGTCGTCTTTGGCTTCATCGCCGGACAAGCGCAGGCGCGCTCCGCCGATGGTGAACCCCTGATCGTAAAGAAGTGCGCGGATCTGCCGGATCATCAGCACGTCTTGGCGCTGATAATACCGGCGGTTTCCGCGGCGTTTGACAGGGTTGAGTTGAGGAAACTCCTGCTCCCAGTAGCGCAGCACGTGTGGTTTTACCGCACACAGCTCGCTGACTTCACCAATGGTGAAGTAGCGTTTGCCCGGGATGACGGGGAGCTCGTCGTTATGACTTGGTTCCAGCATAAGCCTCAACTCGGGCCTTCAACTTCTGCCCTGGACGAAAGGTGACCACACGGCGAGCCGTGATCGGGATTTCTTCCCCCGTTTTCGGATTGCGGCCAGGCCGCTGGCGTTTGTCCCGAAGGTCGAAATTGCCGAAACCGGACAATTTGACTTGTTCGTTGTCTTCAAGAGCGTGCCTGATTTCTTCAAAAAACAGTTCGACCAATTCCTTGGCCTCCCGTTTGTTCAGGCCCAGCTCTTCATACAGACGTTCCGCCATCTCAGCTTTCGTCAGAGCCCCCATACGTCACTTCCTTAACGTGGCGTTCAACCTTTGTTCGAGCGAGGTGAGGATGTTTTGCGTTGCGGTATTCACCTCATCGTCATTAAGAGTGCGCGATGGATGCTGCCAGGTCAAGCCGACTGCGAGGCTTTTTCTATCAGGATCAATGCCTTTACCCTGATACACGTCAAATAGCCTGAGGTCTGTCAGCCATTCGCCTGCATTTTCACGGATTACATCCAGTACAGCCGTGGCTGCAACGTCTTTGTGTGCAATCAGTGCAAGGTCACGACGCACTTCAGGAAAGCGCGATAACTCGTGGAATTTTGGCATTTTGCCCGACGCGACTTCCGCCAGAACCAGTTCGAAGACGAAGACCGGACGGTCGAGACCGAGGGTTTTCGACAATTCAGGATGGATAGCGCCGATGAAACCGACCAGACGACCGTCACGCTCGATGCGCGCAGTTTGACCCGGGTGCAACGCTGGGTGCTTGCCCGGCACGAAAGTGAACGCATCCAGGGCACCGGCAAAACCCAGCACCGCTTCGACGTCGGCTTTGACGTCGAAGAAGTCGACGGTATCGCGACCCTGCGCCCAGCCTTCCGGCAAACGACTACCGCAAACGACACCCGCCAACATCGGCTCTTGCTTCAACCCCTCAAGCTGGCCAACGAAACGCAGGCCGCTTTCGAACAGGCGCACGCGATCTTGCTGACGGTTCAGGTTGTGCTGAAGCGCCTTGACCAGACCCGGCCACAAGGACGAACGCATGGCGGCCATGTCATTGGAGATCGGATTGGCGAGCAGCAACGGCTCTGCACCCGGATTAAACAGTTCGAACTGTTTCGGATCGATGAAGCTGTAGGTAATTGCTTCCTGATATCCACGGGCAACCAGCAGGCGGCGCAGCTCAGGCAGATCGCTACGGGCTTCTGCCTTGGCTTGCGGCGCCAGACGCGCTTGCGGATAACGAACCGGCAAACGGTTGTAGCCGTACAGGCGAGCAAGCTCTTCGATCAGGTCGACTTCCAGGCTGATATCGAAGCGATGGCTTGGCACTTCTACACGCCACTGCCCTGCCCCGTCGGCAGTAATGGTCAGGCCCAAGGCATTGAGCAGGCGCTCCACTTCAGCCGAATCCATTTCCATACCCAGCATCTGGGTAATGCGCTGGGCACGCAGGGTGATCGGAGCAATTTTCGGCAGGTGCTGTTCGCTGACGGTCTCGATGATCGGACCCGCTTCACCACCGGTGATTTCCAGCAGCAAGCCAGTCGCGCGCTCCATGGCTTCACGGGCCAGCTGCCAATCCACACCACGTTCATAGCGATGGGATGCATCGGTGTGCAGGCCATAGGAACGGGCCTTGCCCGCTACGGCGATCTGGTCGAAGAAGGCGCTTTCAAGGAACACATCACGTGTGGTCGCGGAAACACCGCTGTGCTCGCCACCCATGACACCGGCAATTGCCAGCGCGCGGGAATGGTCGGCAATCACCAGCGTATCGCTACGCAGGCTGACTTCCTGACCGTCGAGCAGCACCAGCTTCTCGCCGTCTTCGGCCATGCGCACACGGATGCCGCCGTTGATTTCGGCGAGATCGAAGGCGTGCAACGGCTGACCCAGCTCCAGCATCACGTAGTTGGTGATGTCGACGGCAGCGTCGATGCTGCGCACTTCTGCACGACGCAGACGCTCCACCATCCACAGCGGAGTAGGCCTGGACAGGTCGACGTTACGAATCACACGACCCAGATAACGTGGGCACGCGGCCGGCGCCAGTACTTCTACCGAACGCACTTCGTCGTGGGCGGCAGGAACCGAAGCCACTACCGGACGGGTGACCGGAGCGGCATACAGCGCGCCGACTTCACGAGCCAGACCGGCCAGGGACAGGCAGTCACCACGGTTCGGGGTCAGGTCGACCTCGATGCTGGCGTCTTCCAGATCCAGATAAACGCGGAAATCTTCGCCCACTGGCGCATCGGCCGGCAGCTCCATCAGACCGTCATTACCTTCACCGATCTGCAATTCGGATTGCGAGCACAGCATGCCGTTGGACTCAACGCCACGCAGTTTGGCCTTCTTGATCTTGAAGTCACCCGGCAGCTCGGCGCCGATCATGGCGAAAGGAATCTTCAGGCCCGGGCGCACGTTTGGCGCACCGCAAACAACCTGGAAGGTTTCCGAACCGTTGCTGACCTGGCACACGCGCAGCTTGTCGGCGTCCGGGTGCTGCTCGGTGCTCAGCACCTCGCCAACCACCACGCCACTGAAAACACCGGCGGCCGGCGTAACGCTATCGACCTCAAGACCGGCCATCGACAGACGAGCAACCAGCTCGTCGCGACTTACCTGCGGGCTAACCCAGCCACGCAGCCATTGTTCACTGAATTTCATCCTGCTCTCCTAAGAATTCGTTACGACTAGCGAAATTGCGCGAGGAACCGCAAGTCGTTGTCGAAGAACAGACGCAAGTCGTTCACGCCGTAACGCAGCATGGCCAGACGCTCAACGCCCATGCCGAAGGCAAAGCCCGAGAACTCTTCCGGGTCGATACCGGACATGCGCAGCACGTTCGGGTGAACCATGCCGCAGCCCATCACTTCCAGCCAGCCGGTCTGCTTGCAGACGCGGCAGCCTTTACCGCTGCACATCACGCATTCCATGTCGACTTCAGCGGATGGCTCGGTGAACGGGAAGTACGAAGGACGGAAACGCACCGCCAGTTCCTTTTCGAAGAACACCCGCAGGAATTCTTCGATGGTGCCTTTGAGGTCGGCGAAATTGATGTCGCGATCGATCAGCAGGCCTTCGACCTGATGGAACATCGGCGAGTGGGTGATATCGGAGTCGCTGCGGTAGACGCGGCCTGGGCAAACGATGCGGATCGGCGGCTGCTTGGACTCCATGGTGCGGACCTGTACCGGCGAGGTATGGGTGCGCAACAGCATGTTCGCATTGAAATAGAAGGTGTCATGCATCGACCGGGCCGGGTGATGGCCTGGGATGTTGAGCGCTTCGAAGTTGTGATAATCGTCTTCGACCTCAGGGCCTTCGGCGATGCCGTAGCCGATACGGGTGAAGAACTGTTCGACGCGTTCCAGAGTGCGGGTAACCGGATGCAGACCACCGGAGGTCTGACCACGGCCAGGCAGGGTCACGTCAATGGACTCGGCGGAGAGTTTGGCAGCCAGATCGGCTTCTTCAAACAATGCCTTGCGCGCATTAAGGACCTCTGTGACACGCTCCTTGGCAACGTTGATCAGCGCACCGACCTGCGGACGCTCCTCTGCCGGCAAATTCCCCAGGGTCTTCATCACCTGAGTCAATTCACCCTTCTTGCCAAGGTAGTGAACCCGGATTTGCTCCAGGGCATTGATATCTTCAGCGCTTTGCACAGCCTCTAGAGCTTGAGAGACGAGCGCATCCAGGTTTTCCATGTACAGACTCCAGATACAAAATAGGGGAAGAGCTTGAAGGCTCTTCCCCTATTTATGACGTTTAACACCTGACCCCACAGATGCGAGGCCGGGTGACTGTCGGGGGTACTTAAGCCAAGGTGGCTTTAGCTTTCTCGACAATCGCAGCAAACGCCGCTTTTTCGTTCACTGCCAGATCAGCCAGAACCTTACGGTCGATCTCGATGGACGCTTTTTTCAGGCCGGCGATGAAACGGCTGTAGGACAGACCGTTGATACGAGCACCAGCGTTGATACGAGCGATCCACAGAGCGCGGAACTGACGTTTTTTCTGACGACGGTCACGGTAGGCGTATTGGCCTGCCTTGATTACCGCTTGCTTGGCAACACGGAATACGCGGGAGCGTGCGCCGTAGTAGCCTTTAGCAAGTTTCAGAATTTTTTTGTGACGCTTACGGGCAATGACGCCACGCTTTACACGAGCCATGAGTTACTTCCTCTATTCTTGACTAAAATTAACGAAGGCGCAGCATGCGCTCGACTTTTGCCACGTCAGACGGATGCAGCAAGCTGCTACCGCGCAGTTGACGCTTACGCTTGGTCGACATTTTGGTCAGGATGTGGCTCTTGAAAGCGTGCTTGTGCTTGATACCGTTAGCAGTTTTCAGAAACCGCTTAGCAGCACCACTTTTGGTCTTCATTTTTGGCATGTTCGGATACTCCGCATTCAGTTGATAAACATAATCAGAAGGCCTGCCGTGCCCTGTTGATTACTTCTTCTTTTTCGGGGCGATGACCATGATCAGCTGGCGTCCTTCCATCTTAGGATGCTGTTCGACCGAACCGTACTCGAGCAAGTCACCTTCAACTCGCTTGAGGAGTTCCATCCCCAGCTCCTGGTGGGCCATCTCACGGCCGCGGAATCGCAAGGATACCTTGGCCCTGTCCCCGTCACTCAGGAAACGTACCAGGTTGCGCAGTTTTACCTGGTAATCCCCTTCCTCCGTCCCTGGACGAAACTTGATTTCTTTAACCTGAATCTGCTTCTGGTTTTTCTTGGCCGCAGCAATCTGCTTCTTCTTTTCGAAGATCGATTTGCCGTAGTCCATCAGTTTGCAAACAGGTGGTACTGCATCGGCGGAAATCTCCACCAGATCCAGCTTGGCCTCTTCAGCCTTAAGAAGCGCGTCTTCGATTGACACAATCCCGAGCTGTTCACCTTCAGCCCCAATTAACCGAACCTCGCGTGCCGAGATATTCTCGTTGATCGGGGCTTTCGGTGCAGTTCGTTTATCTTGTCTCATTTCACGCTTAATAATAATTACTCCGAATCTTGGCGACCACGCCGGGAAACCGCTTGGGCGAGGAACTCAGCGAACTGGGCGACGGGCATCGAGCCCAGGTCAGCACCTTCACGAGTACGCACAGCGACAGTCTGCATCTCGACTTCCCGATCTCCGATAACCAAGAGATAAGGAACCTTGAGCAAAGTATGCTCGCGGATTTTAAAGCCGATCTTTTCATTTCTCAAGTCAGACTTGGCACGAAACCCGCTTTCGTTGAGAGTTTTTTCCACTTCGGCGGCAAAATCAGCCTGTTTATCAGTGATATTCATCACCACTGCCTGGGTCGGAGCCAGCCACGCAGGGAACGCACCTTCGTAGTGCTCGATCAGGATTCCGACGAACCGCTCGAAGGACCCCAGGATCGCCCGGTGCAACATCACCGGGTGCTTGCGGCTGTTGTCTTCAGAGACGTATTCGGCTCCCAGACGCACAGGCAGGTTAAAATCGAGCTGCAGGGTACCACATTGCCAGACGCGACCGAGGCAATCTTTCAGCGAGAACTCGATCTTCGGACCGTAGAAAGCACCCTCGCCCGGCTGCAGATCGTACGGCAGGCCCGCGCTATCAAGGGCTGCGGCCAGTGCAGCTTCGGCGCGATCCCAAAGCTCGTCGGAACCGACGCGTTTTTCCGGACGAGTGGACAGCTTCATTTCGACATCTTTAAAGCCGAAATCGGCGTAGACGTCCATGGTCAGCTTGATAAACGCAGCGGACTCGGCCTGCATCTGCTCTTCGGTGCAGAAGATGTGGGCGTCGTCCTGGGTGAATGCGCGCACGCGCATGATGCCGTGCAAGGCACCCGATGGCTCGTTACGGTGGCATGCACCGAACTCGGCCAGGCGCATCGGCAGCTCGCGGTAGCTTTTCAGGCCCTGGTTGAACACCTGCACGTGGCAAGGGCAGTTCATTGGCTTGATTGCGTAGTCGCGGTTTTCCGACTGCGTGGTGAACATGTTGTCGGCGTAGTTGGCCCAGTGCCCGGATTTCTCCCACAGGCTGCGGTCAACGACTTGCGGCGTCTTGATTTCGAGGTAGCCGTTGTCGAGCTGAACCTTGCGCATGTACTGCTCGAGCACCTGGTACAAAGTCCAGCCGTTCGGGTGCCAGAACACCATGCCCGGCGACTCTTCCTGGGTGTGGAACAGGCCCAGGCGCTTGCCGATCTTGCGGTGGTCGCGTTTTTCGGCTTCTTCAATGCGCTGGATGTAAGCCGACAGTTGCTTCTTGTCCGCCCATGCGGTGCCGTAGACGCGCTGCAGTTGCTCGTTCTTGGCATCGCCGCGCCAGTAGGCGCCGGACAGCTTGGTCAGCTTGAAGGATTTCAGGAAGCGGGTGTTCGGCACGTGCGGACCGCGGCACATGTCGACGTATTCTTCGTGATAGTACAGGCCCATGGCCTGCTCGTTCGGCATGTCTTCGACCAGGCGCAACTTGTAGTCTTCGCCACGGGCCTTGAACACTTCGATCACTTCGGCGCGCGGAGTGACTTTCTTGATCACGTCGTAATCTTTCTCGATCAGCTGCTGCATGCGCTGTTCGATGGCCGCCAGGTCGTCCGGGGTGAAAGGACGCTCGAAGGCGATGTCGTAATAGAAACCTTCGTCGATGACCGGACCGATGACCATCCTGGCAGTCGGATACAGCTGCTTGACCGCGTGGCCAACCAGGTGGGCGCAAGAGTGGCGAATGATCTCCAGCCCCTCTTCATCCTTTGGCGTGATGATTTGCAGCGACGCGTCGCTGTCGATGATATCGCTGGCGTCGACCAGCTTGCCATCGACCTTGCCGGCAACGGTGGCCTTGGCCAGGCCAGCACCGATGGATGCGGCGACCTCGGCTACGGAAACCGGGTGATCGAATGAACGTTGACTGCCGTCGGGAAGAGTAATAGTTGGCATGGCGCCTCCTCTCCTAGTGGTGACCCCTACCAAAGGTCACGTGGGTTGGGATGAGCCAGTACAAGATCCGGTCCAGGCCATTCAATGACGAACGCCTGCCTTACAGCGGCAGGAGCCTTGCGGCCAACCGGGAAACCGAACCAGAGTGACTGGGATTCAAATCAGGGTTAATCGTGCCTCTGCCGCTACCGGGACTGAAGGTCCATCGGAGCCTGCAAACGCCCGAGCGGGGCATGCTAGCACAGATGAACGGTTATCGGCCTGCACGCAATCAGACGGTGAAAATCTCCTCACTTTTATGGCGCAAAGTGAACTTGAGATATACGAGCCGCCTCAAATTGACTGAGAATCGCCCCAGATATCGACCCCAAGGAGTTCCTGTCATGCGCCTTATCCGTCTTTTTGCCATCGCTGCTCCGCTAGCCTTGCTGCTGCCCCTGAGCGCCCACGCTGCCTGGCCAGCGGGCGTGAAAGCGCAGTACATGGGCGACTGCACAAAAGCTGCCAGCCAAAGTATTAACCCGGCCGAAGCGAAAAAACACTGTGCATGTGGCGCCGACGTTCTGGAAAAGAAATTCACCACTCAAGAAATCGCGCAGTTGATGGACAAAAACAATCCAGTTGGCCCTGAATTGAGCCAGCGCGCCCTGAAAGAAATCTCGGTGTGCAGAGTCCAGAAATAGAGCCGCGCAGGACTATCTTTGAGTGATCCGGGGGCCTAAAACAGCCAAATATCGGCTGATTCACATAATTTACGCAGCTTTTACGGGTTTTTTTAACCCCCTATTTTGCAGCGCAAACCCCCTGAAACCGGGGCTCACAGCCATTCATGGCAGTGAAAGACGTGCAATATGAAAGCAAACAACGCGTCTGGGGGGCTCCCAAACCGAACATTTCGACTATGATACTCGGGTGTGCCCAGTTGGCCTGAGCAGCACAGTACTACTGAAAATATATGTTTCTTGGAGATACACCATGTCTAATCGCCAAACCGGCACCGTTAAATGGTTCAACGATGAAAAAGGCTTCGGCTTCATCACTCCTCAAGGTGGCGGTGACGACCTGTTCGTACACTTCAAAGCTATCGAAAGCGACGGTTTCAAAAGCCTGAAAGAAGGCCAGACTGTTTCCTTCGTGGCTGAGAAAGGCCAAAAGGGTATGCAAGCTGCTCAAGTTCGCCCAGAGTAATTTCCAGGCGCACTAGAAAAACCCCGTCCATGTGACGGGGTTTTTTATGGGTGAAACAAAAACCTGAGGATCAGCCGCAGTTGACCCGGGTGACCACCCTGCTGGCATCGGTGTTCAGGTTCAGGCGATCGGAACGGTACTCCAGCGTCACCATATCGGTTGGCAGCAGGAACCGCGCGCTTTGCGCTCCAGCGCGGGTACGCGCCTGCTCAAGCAGTTGCGGCGATGCCTGTTTGCCGATGGTGAACTCGGCAGCCTTCGCTTCACAGCGGCTGTGACCCGTGTCAGTCGTCGCAACATCAACTGTTGCCGACTCCGTAGAGGTAGTGCTGCAACCGGCCAGCGTGGCAACGGCCAGCAAAGTACCCAATGACGCGAGCTTCCAAGGCATGAAGCCTCCTTATTTCAAAGATTGAGCTGAGATCGTGCGACAACCAGACTGGCGTTTGGTTTCACAGGCAGGCAGTGCTAGCACCCTGCCCGCAATCCGGACGAGCCGCGATTTTGCCTGAGCATCGCCCTCCCCTTAACCACTCAATCGTGACTGAATATGAACGACGCTCAATAGACGTCGATATAGTCGTAAGGCGGATTGGGCCAGTTCTCTCTCAAGGCATTGAAGATTTGCATGACCCAGACCTCATCGCTGGCCGCGACCCGCCCGACATAACCGGAGCCCTTGGCCCAGGTTTCAAGTCGAAACAGCAAGCCGTCGATATCGGTACCGCCCACGACACCGGAGGAGATATAGGCAATGCCTCCTTTAGTGACCCGCAACTGGGTGTGCTCATCGTCACTGGCGCTGGCCAGCAACTGACGCACCGCCTCAAGGGTCAGGCCATCCGGGGAGTTCAAATCGATCTGCACTGCGCACTCCTTGAATATTCGTCAGAGACCAAGTGTCGCACAGCACTCCTTTCACGCCTAAGTCGACGTGTCAAAAGCCCCGCAAAATGGTTAACTCGGCACTCAGACTTCCCCGATTTGACGAGTGCCATCATGACCACCGTAAGCATCGACGCTGACATCAAGGCCAAGTGGCAAGACGGCCACAGCTCCTACAGTCCAGGCAGCACGGAAGAGCTCGCCATTATCGGTATCGACCTTCTGGTCAGGGACCTTGGAACCGAAGCCGCCCAATCGTTCATCGAGCAGATTTTCGAGAAACATCTGTCGGACCAAAAGGCCGAAGCGGTCAGCGGGCGGGAGTGAAACCGGCTGGCAAACATCTATGGGAGATGATGCTTACTTCAAGCGAGCCAGGCGCTCGGTCAGCAGATCGAAGAAGCCCTGGGCATCGCCGCTTTCGACCCAGAAGGCATTCTTTGGCGCTTTCAAGGCGTCATACCAGTCGACAATGGTCTGCCCAAAGGTCGGGCCTTCACGGCTGTCGACAACCACATTGACCGAACGACCGCTGAACAATTGCGGCTTGAGCAGGTAAGCGACAACCGTGGCGTCATGCACCGGGCCGCCCGGAATGCCGTAGTGTTCCATGTCGCCTTTGATGTATTCATTGAGAATATCGCCCACCAATCGGCTGGCGTTGTTGTTCATCGCGGCAATCTGTTTCAGGCGCGCTTCGCTGGTAAGGATCTTGTGGGTCACATCCAGCGGCAGGTAGGTAAGCTTCACGCCACTGTTGAGTACCACTTCGGCCGCCTGCGGGTCGGCGAACAGGTTGAACTCGGCCACCGGCGTGATGTTGCCGCCATTGAAGTGCGCACCGCCCATGACCACCACTTCCCTGATGCCCTGAACGATCTCCGGCTCCTGGATCAGCGCCAGGGCCAGGTTGGTCTGCGGGCCAAGCATGGCGATGGTGATGCTGTGGGGTTTAGCAGATTTCAGGGTTTCGATCAGATAAGTGATGGCGCTGCCCTTGGCCAGGCCTTGCCTGGGCTCATGCACGGCAATGCCCGACAACCCTTCCTTGCCATGAATGTCCTCAGCGTAGATGGGTGTACGCATCAGAGGCCTCGGCGCCCCCGCATAGACCGGAACCTCTTCGCGCCCCGCCCATTCCCGGGCCAATCGTGCATTGCGCGATGTCTTGTCCAGGCGAACGTTGCCCGCAACGGTGGTCAATGCCCGGACATTCAGTTCGTCGGGCGATGCCAGTGCGAACAACAAGGCAACGACATCGTCAGCCCCTGGATCGGTGTCGATGATCAAGTCGATTTTATCCGCCGCCTGGGCGTTCGTTGCGGTAATCAGGGACAAAAGCAGCAGACTCCGGAGCAGTGGGTGCAGTTTCTGAGCATAGCGATATGTAGCGCACTCCTTGCACCGGGGAGATCAAAACGTGGACAGCCAGTCAAAACGTTACACCGGCGACCAGCACAATGTTGCAGTACGGCTGGCACTCGCCTGTACGAACAATCGCTCTCGCTTGTCGGCTCAGGGCCTTGAATTGTTCATGGCTGAGAACCTCACGCCGACCCAACGCGTCTGCGCCGTCCAGCTCATCCAGCGCGACCAGGGCCGACGGCTTTTTATCGAAGATTTCCTGAGCCAGCACATGGCTTTCGACCTGCATCTCACTGAGCACCACCTTCAAGGTGCTGACAAAATCCGGAATGCCATGGGTCAGGGCCAGGTCGATCAATTCAACACCCGGCGGAACCGGCAAACCGGCGTCCCCGATGACAACCATGTCGCCATGCCCCAATGAGGCAATCAGCCGCGACAGTGCAATATTGAGCAGTGGTGTCTTTTTCATTGTGTGTTAAACGCCTGTACATCGCTCAAGACAGGAATTGAAGGTTGCGCACCCGCACGGGTAACCGACAGCGCCGCAGCCACCTGCCCGAAGCGGATCGCCTGCACCTCATCTTGACCCGCGGCCAGCGCCGCAGCGAAACCGCCCACAAACGTATCGCCGGCCGCCGTGGTATCGACAGCCTTTACGACGGGTGCGGGGAAATGTTCGAAACGTTGGCCATCGGCAAACAGCGAGCCTTGCGCGCCGAGCGTGATGATCACTTTGCCGGCGCCCATGGCAACCAGACGGGTCGCCGCGGCTTGTGCGGTTTCCAGAGAGTCCACCGACAGACCGCTCAGGGCCGATGCTTCACTCTCGTTGGGAATCAGGTAATCGATAGACGCATACCAGTCCGATGGCAGCGGACGGCTGACCGGTGCCGGGTTGAGGATGACCGTCTTGCCCAGTTCACGGCCGCGCTTGAGCGCATGACCAACAGAGGCATCGGGCACTTCCAGCTGACAGATGAGCACGTCCGCCGCTTGTATCACCGAATCAAAACGGTCAATGGCTTCAGCGCTCAATGCACCATTGGCACCAGGGACGATCACGATCGTGTTCTGACTGTTGTCGTCGACCACAATCAACGCCACGCCGCTGGAACCGTCAACGGTGCTGACTGCCTGACAATCGATCTGCTCGGCCAGCAGCGCCCCGCGCAGTGCCTCACCATAAGCGTCATTGCCCACGCACCCGATCATCGACACCTGTGCTCCCAGCCGCGCCGCAGCCACGGCCTGATTGGCGCCCTTGCCACCGGAGACGGTGGCAAACGATTCGCCAATCAACGTTTCACCGCCCTTGGGCAAGCGCGGCGCCCGGGTCACCAGGTCCATATTCAAACTGCCTATCACCACTACTTTTGCTGGCATACATTGCTACTCATCGATTCTGTTTCGGCGGCGCTGTTGGTTTAGCGGCTTTCTGTTTTCAACGGCTCTCTGTTTCAACGGAAGTGGGCAAACACGCCGGCCAGCGGCGCCGTCGATTCACGTATGACGATACTCGGCGTCACGATTCGCTGATCGGTCATCAGGTCTGGCGTGGCGATCCGTCGTAAAAGCACTTCGGCGGCCATTTCGCCGAGTTGCAGGATCGATTGCCCGACCGTGGTCAACGACGGATAGACATACCGACTCATCTGGATATCGTCGAAGCCGATCACCGACAACTCGCTCGGTACGCGAATATTGCGCTCGGCGGCGGCCCGTAGCACGCCGATGCCGATCATGTCGTTGGCCGCAAAAATGGCGCTAGGCGGATTGCTTTTCAGCAAAATCGCGGCGGCGCTGTAACCGCCGGTGCTGGTGAAATCGCTTTCCAGCATGCGCTCGGGAGAGACTTCGACACCCGCCTCTTTCAAGGCCCTGCGATATCCCGCCAAACGCATCTGCGCCACACTGGTGTTTTCCGGTCCGCTGATCGTGGCGATATCCCGGTGCCCCAACTCCAACAGGTGCCGGGTCGCCAGATACGCGCCGTATTCATGGTCGATGCGCACCAGATCCGCATCGACACCTTCCAGTCCACGGTCGACGATGACCATGGGGGTGCGGACGCCTTTCAGGCCTTGTACCAGGCCACTGTCGCCGCCGGCCGAAGCGACAATCAGGCCGTCGATGCGTTTTTCCAGCAGCACACGCAGGTAGCTGCGCTGCTTGTCCGGATTGTCGTCGGAGTTGCACAGGATGACGCAGTAACCGTTTCGCTCGCAGTAATCCTCGATACCCCGGGCCAGTTCGGCGAAATACGGGTTGAGGCTGTTGGGCACCAACAGGCCGATGGTCGCCGTGGTCTTGGCCTTGAGCGAACGGGCCACGGCGCTGGGGACGTAGTCGAGGGTCTGGATTGCAGCCTCGACCTTGATCCGGACTTCTTCACTGACCGGGCGGGTCCTGTTCACCACATGGGAAACCGTGGTGTAGGAAATGCCGGCAAGGGCTGCCACATCTTTGATAGTCGCCATGACTCAGGTCCGCCGGCTTGCGCGTTGACTGCGATAGGTGTCCAGCACCACCGCCACCACGATCACCGCGCCGGTAATGATGCGTTTGGTTGGCTCGGTTGCGCCGATCTGCGCCAGTCCCGCGGCCAGTACGGAAATGATCAGGACGCCAAAAAACGTGCTGATCACCGAGCCGCGCCCGCCCATCAGGCTGGTCCCGCCGATCACGACAGCTGCGATCACCTGCAACTCAAGACCGGAACCGGCATTCGGGTCCGCAGCTTCCAGGCGAGAAATCTGGAACAACGCGGCAATACCGGCGAGCAATCCCATCAGGCTGAAGACCAGGATTTTGTAAGGCTTCGGATTGATCCCCGCCAGCCGCACAGCCTCTTCGTTGGTGCCGATACCGATCAGGTAGCGCCCGAACACCGTGCGGGTCAACACGGCCTGGGCGATGAAAATGATCAGCAACGCAATGATGAACGACGGTGAAATGCCGAAGGCAATCGGGTTGGATAACCAGGCGAACGCATCGCCGATATAGGCCGTGCGCGAACCGGTCATCTGGTACGCCACCCCGCGAGCCATTTCCAGCACACCCAGGGACACGATGAACGACGGTATCCGCCACGCCACCGTGATCGAGCCGGTGATGGTACCTGCAAGCGCCGCGATGGCCATACCCAGCAGCGCCGCCGGCAGCACGCCCCAGCCCCAGCCAAGAATCGCCACGCTCACGGTCGAGGCCGCCAGCGCCAGCACCGAGCCTACCGACAGGTCGATGCCACCAATGATCAACACAAAGGTCATGCCGACCGCCAGCACCATCAGGTCCGGAATCTGGTTGGCCAGGGTGCTGAAAGTATCGTAGGACAGGAAATGACTGCTCAGCATCGAGAACAGCACGATCATCGCCGACAAGGCGCCTGCCAGGCCCAGATAGGTACCCAGGCCGTAGAAGTTGCCACTGCGAGTGCCGGCGAAAGAAGCGGTTTTCATGGAAGATCCCTAGGCGCGGCTTCAAAGAGCTGCGCATCACGTTTTTGGTAGCCGGCGAAAGCCGCGGCGAGCAACTCATCCTGGGTCCAGCTGTCGCGATCGAATGTATCGATCAGGCTTCCTGCCGACAGCACACCGATCCGGTCACAGATCAGCATCAGCTCGCGCAAGTCGCTGGAAACCACCACCAGCGCCTTGCCTTTGCGGGTCAACTCACCGAGCAGGTTGTAGATATCGAACTTGGCGCCGACGTCGATGCCGCGGGTCGGCTCGTCGAACAGCAGTACCGAGCAATCGCGCTCCAGCCAGCGACCGATGACGACTTTCTGCTGATTGCCGCCGGACAGCTCAGACACCAACTGTGCCGGGCCGGAACTGCGGATTCGCATGGCGTCGATCTGACGCTGGGCCAGGGCGTTCTCGTCATCATTGTCGACAAGGCCAGCGCTGGAGATGCCGGACATGTTGCCCAAGGCGATATTGGCGCCGATCGACTGTGTCAACAAAAGGCCTTCGCCCTTGCGATCCTCAGTGATCAACGCGATGCCATGACCCACCGCATCCACCGGCGAACGGATGCTGACGACCCGCGCCGGCGCCCCCAGGGCAATCGTGCCGCTGTCGGCGATATCAGCTCCGAAAATCAGACGCAGCAACTCGGTGCGCCCCGCCCCGATCAAACCGGAAATCCCGAAAATCTCGCCGGCACGGACTTCGAACGACACGTCGCGCACCTTGTCGGAACGGGTCAGGCCTTCGACCGTCAACATCGGAGCGCCGATCTTGCGCGCCCCCATATCGATGTGTTCGCCGAGCTCGCGCCCGACCATCAAGGTGACCAGTTGCTCGCTGTTGTAGTTGGCCATCGGCGCGACACAGACCAGGTTGCCGTCGCGCAGCACGGCAATGCGCTGCGCGACCCGCGCCAGCTCTTCGAGGCGATGAGAGATATAGATGATCGCTACGCCGCGAGCCCGCAGACGGACGATCTGCTCGAACAGCATTTCGACTTCGCGTGCAGTGAGCATCGCGGTCGGCTCATCGAGAATCAGCACATGACAATCGCCGATAAGGTTGCGGGCGATCTCCACCATTTGCTGATGACCGATGCCCAGTTCGCCGACCAGGGTATCCGGGTCAATGGCGTCGAGCCCGACCTGAGCCATGGCCTCGATGGCGGCCTTGCGCAACTGCTTGCGATTGATCCAGCCGCCGTTGTTGGGCAACTTGTGAAGAAACAGGTTTTCCGCCACCGACAAGGTCGGCAACAGATTAAGTTCCTGCATGACCATGCGGATACCCAGCGCTTCAGCCTGAGCCCGGCTTCCGGGGCGATAGTCCCGCCCCTGAAACTGCATCTGACCGGTGGTTGGCGTCACCAGTCCGCCAATGATTTTGGAAAGCGTGCTTTTGCCTGCCCCGTTCTCGCCGGTCAGCGCCAGCACTTCACCGCGCATGAGCGTCAGGTCGATGCCGGTCAACACCGGTTGGGCGTAGGTCTTGCCGATACCACCGACCGAGAGGACAGCGTTCGGGACGGAAACTGACATAAAAACTCTCCATGCGCCCGTCCGGCTGGACGAGCGCCGCTGTGTCGCCAGAGGGCTACTTGGTGACCAGTTCTACCGGTGTTTCGATCACGCCATTGGCGCCGCCGTCGACCTTCTCGCCCTTGAGAATTTTCAGTGCAGTCTCGATGCCGAACACCGCCTGCCTGGCCGCGAACTGGTCCGCCGTGGCCAGCACGCGACCATCCTTGAGCATTGGCTGGATGGCATTGATGTTGTCGTAGCCAACCACTTGTACCTTGCCGGCCTTGCCCGCGGCGCGCACGGCAGATACCGCGCCGACCGCCATGCTGTCGTTGCCGGCCAACAGGGCCTTGGTTTGCGGGTATTCACTGAGAATCGACGCGGCTACCTTGTTGCCTTTATCGATCTCCCAGTCACCGGATTGCAGGGACACGACCTTGATCTGCGCCGCCTCCATCGCATCCTTGAAACCCGCAGTCCGCTGCTGCGCATTGGTGGTGGTGGACACACCTTCGATGATGCCGACTTCGTCACCAGCCTTCAGCTGCCTGGCCAGGTAGTCACCCACCAGCCGTGCGCCCTTGCGGTTGTCCGGGCCTACGAACGGAACATCGATGTTTTTGCTTTTGACGACGGCGGGGTCCAGCTGGTTATCGATGTTGATCACGGTGATACCGGCATCGATGGCTTTCTTGATCACCGGAACCATCGCTTTGGAGTCCGCCGGCGCAATCACCAGTGCATTGACCTTGGCCAGAATCATCTGCTCGACGATGCGCGTCTGGCCCGCGGTGTCGGTTTCATCCTTGATGCCGTTAGAGATGAGGTCGAATTCGCCGGAGTGATCTTTCTGGTAGGCCTTGGCGCCGTCTTCCATTGTCAGGAAGAACTCGTTGGCCAGGGATTTCATGACCAGTGCGACTTTGGGTTTTTCCGTGGATTCAGCAAAGGCCGAAGAGACAGGCAGTGCAGCGGATGCGGCAGCCAGCATAGCGACAGCGAGAAGGCGTCCAGCGAATGGCAGCTTCATGGGTTCACTCCGATCTTATGATTATTGTGAGCAACGCTTGCGCTGACGTAAGCTTCACGGCCCTGCGATGAAGAGTCATCACTGGAGCCGCGCAAACGTTTGCGAGAGCCAAACTATGCGAATCCTGCCGATATTTGTCAACGACAGGAAAAGTGCTTTCACGGATGATCAGCGAAAAACGGCATTCAGCTCATGCCGTGGTGTTGACCACCGATCCCGTGCCAGAACCCTTGGTCAGCTCTTTGATCAGACTCGCGCTCACTTGCAGGATGGCGGCGTTGGTTTCGGCAACCTGCCCCTGAATGGCCCCTACCGCGGTGGTCTTGGCTTCCGGAGTCGGATAGGACGCCGCCTGGGCCTGCGCCAGTTGCTGCTGTTGCTCGCGCAATTGCTGCTGCAGCTCCTTCAGACGCTTGAGCAAGACCTTCACCGTTACGCTGGTGTTATCGCCGGTTTCCGATTCGGCCTTTGCGCCGGCACTTTCTCCCAGCCCTACCGGGCCCGTTTTGACCCGGGTACCGTCGCTTTCCTTTGCACCCGGCGCTTGAGTGGCCGCATCAGTTGTCTCGTCACCTAAAGCACGAAGGGTAGTAGCCGATTTGCCACCGATGGTGATGCCAGCTGCATTTGGAATACCAACGGATAACGACATGTGAACTCCTGAAGAAACAGATCCCTTGAAGGAGCATCGACCGACGCGCGCGTTTCTTTAGTCATTACTGATGATTTGACCCGTTGAAATCTTAAACATGACTGCAATCCGTTTCGGAGAGCCGAACGCGAAAGTTAAACATGTTCGGCAATCCGGACGCCCGGACCTGAAACCATTCCGGACACAAACAGCAATACCGTTACAAATCATTAAGTTAAGCGTGTTTTTCGATTCAAAGTATTACTGGTACGGATCCTGCTCTTCCCCTTGCACCCCCAGCGTTCAGATTCGCCTGGGGCGTATCTAGATGAACTTGCATCAGCACCGTCTCACAACTAGAAGAGAAAAATAATGACATCTGCACTCAAGACCTTTGTTCCGGGCGCCTTGGCCCTCCTGCTGCTTCTGCCCACCGCCCTTCAGGCCAAAGAAACCGAAACCCAACAGAAACTGGCCAACGTGGTGATTTTGGCCACCGGCGGCACCATCGCCGGCGCGGGCGCCAGCGCCGCCAACAGCGCGACCTATCAAGCGGCGAAAGTCGGCATTGAACAGTTGATCGCCGGCGTTCCTGAACTGAGCCAATTGGCTAACGTTCGCGGCGAACAGGTCATGCAAATCGCTTCCGAAAGCATCACCAACGAAAACCTGCTGCAACTGGGTCGCCGCGTAGCTGAGCTGGCCGACAGCAAAGACGTTGATGGCATCGTGATCACCCACGGCACCGACACCCTGGAAGAAACGGCGTACTTCCTGAACCTGGTGGAAAAAACCGAGAAGCCGATCATCGTCGTGGGCTCCATGCGCCCAGGCACCGCGATGTCTGCCGATGGCATGCTGAACCTGTACAACGCGGTGGCCGTGGCCAGCAGCAAAGATGCGCGGGGCAAAGGTGTGCTGGTGACCATGAACGATGAAATCCAGTCGGGTCGCGACGTCAGTAAAATGATCAACATCAAGACCGAAGCGTTTAAAAGTGCCTGGGGTCCGCTGGGCATGGTAGTAGAAGGCAAATCCTACTGGTTCCGCTTGCCGGCCAAGCGCCACACCATGGATTCCGAATTCGACATCAAAACCATCAAGAGCCTGCCTGACGTCGAGATCGCCTATTCCTACGGCAACGTCAGCGATACCGCCTACAAGGCCCTGGTTCAGTCAGGCGCGAAAGCCATCATCCACGCAGGCACTGGCAATGGCTCGGTATCGTCGCGGGTAGTGCCAACCCTGCAAACCTTGCGCAAGGATGGCGTGCAGATCATTCGCTCTTCCCATGTCAATGCCGGCGGCTTTGTATTGCGCAATGCCGAACAGCCTGACGATAAATACGACTGGGTCGTGGCCCACGATCTGAACCCGCAAAAGGCCCGGATCCTGGCGATGGTCGCGCTGACCAAAACCAACGACAGCAAAGAGCTGCAACGGATGTTCTGGGAATACTGATTCGCCATCGCCCGACCGGATCCGGTCGGGCACCCCGGCGCCATTCGCCAGCCTTGGCGATTGGCTGCCGCTGGATCTGACAAAAAACTCCCTTCGCCTTACGCCAAATGGAACAAACCGCTGTCAGAGGATTTTCTTGATTTTTAAGCAGTTGCGAAATGGCCTACAGTTAAATACTGTATGCACGTACAGCTTAATAAGGATAATTCCGTGGACACCACCTCTGCCTCTCCTGACACCTATGTACGCATGGGCCTGCGCGTTCAGAAAATCATCAACTCTCCCACCGCACAAAAGGCTAGGGCAGCGCTGATCTTCCGCCTGCCTGACGAGCCGGTGGATGAATGGGAACGCTTGCTGGAAGAAATCGACGAGAACGACAACGTCACCCTCGCCTATCGCGACGATGGCGGCGTGCAGATTTTCTGGGTTTTGCCGAAGGAAGATTGAGTCGATGAGCGTCCGCTGGTTTGCTTTGTTGTTCCTGTTTTTTGTCGTGGGCGCGCAAGCCGACGCTCCGCGCACCTTCACCGAAGCGAAAAAGGTGGCGTGGAAACTCTACGCCCCCCAATCCACCGAGTTTTACTGTGGCTGCAAGTACACCGGCAACCGGGTGAACCTTGCCGCTTGCGGTTATGTGCCACGCAAGAATGCCAAACGCGCAGCCCGCATCGAGTGGGAGCATATTGTTCCGGCCTGGCAAATCGGTCATCAACGCCAGTGCTGGCAAGAGGGCGGCCGCAAGAACTGCACCCGCCACGATCCGGTTTACCAGAAGGCCGAAGCTGATTTGCACAACCTGGTGCCCAGCATTGGCGAGGTCAACGGCGATCGCAGCAACTTCAGCTTTGGATGGCTGCCCGAGCAGTCGGGGCAATATGGTTCGTGCCTGACCCAGATCGACTTCAAGGCCAGGAAAGTCATGCCCCGCCCTTCCATTCGCGGCATGATCGCACGGACCTACTTCTACATGAGCAAGCAGTATGGTTTGCGCCTGTCGAAACAGGATCGGCAACTGTACGAAGCCTGGGACAAAACCTATCCGGTACAGGCCTGGGAGCGGCAACGCAACCAGAGCGTGGGGTGCGTCATGGGGCGTGGCAACGAGTTCGTCGGCCCGGTAGACATGAAGGCCTGCGGCTGAACCCAGGCAACACCTGAAACAAAAAAAGGCTTCGGAGCTAAACAACCGAGGCCTTTTTTGTTTGTCTGTCGCTACAGAAAGTTATTGAGCGGCCGGACGCTCAAGCACCAGCAATTCGATGTTCTGTTTTTTCGCGCGAGTGAGCGCCGCACGGACTTCATCCTGCTTGGCTTCGGCCTCGGCTTTGGAATTGAACGGCCCCATCAGGATTCGCGTATTGCCATTTTCCTTGACGACGCTGGACATGAAACTGTGCTCGATCAGCCAGCCACTCAAATCGCTGACTGCCTGAGGGGTTTCACCTCGCACTTCAAGATCCCATTGCGGGCCAGACACTGGCGCGGGCATGGCGGCCATAGCCGGTTTAGGCTTCGGTGCATCCACACTGCTACCCTCACCACATCCCGCCAGTGCCAATATCGCGATTACCAGAACCATTTTGCGCACGGCGCTTCCCTCTAAATGCATAAAGCAGCGATTTTAACATCCATGAATACTTCACGAGTGCCGTAAAATGGGCTCAAAACAAGGAGAATGATGGTTGCGGCCTCTGTATAGTTACGCCTTGGGAATTAATGCCACATCTGCGCGTCAGAAAGAGGCACCCAAACCGTCAGACTTCGCACTAATCTATACATACCACCGACCTCTGCACTGTCCGAATCAGGTGCCCCACATAGCAATCAAGGAGAAGACCATGCTGATACTCACCCGCAAAGTCGGTGAAAGCATAAACATTGGTGATGACATTACGATCACCATCCTGGGCGTAAGCGGCCAGCAAGTCAGGATCGGCATCAACGCTCCGAAGGACGTTGCAGTGCATCGTGAAGAAATTTATCAGCGCATTCAGGCCGGCCTGACCGCCCCGGAAAAGCCGCAATCCTGAATTCTGTTGCAGTCAGTAGCCAGCCCGTTCAGTCCGGAATCACGGCTGGCTAAAGATTCAGCATCGCATCGCTTCCGCCTGCTTTCCCACACCAGCCCCCAGGGGTCGATACTAGCGACAAGCTCAACGCTCTGGCTGTCGGACTTTTCTGGTTTACCCCAAGGAAGGTCGCGCTCACTTCGTAGTTAACCAATCATCACCCCACGCGCCATGCCAGTCGCCGCTACCACCATCAGCAGCACCAGCAGCGCTTCGATATGACTGATCCGTGCAAACAGCTTCGCACGGCCTGTATCGATCGCATCTTTACGGGCAAGCGCTATCCGCCATTTGATCAGCGTCACCATTGGCGCAATCTCCAGCAGCAAGATCAGGACGAACAGCGTCATCTTCAGATGAAACAGCGGCTGATGCAGGTAATAGTCCGTGCCTTTCTCGTACCCGCCAAAGGCTCGCATCCCCCCGCTGATCAGTAAAACGACAGCTGAAATACCCCAGATATTGTCCGCCATCAGAACACTGCGCACTTCTCCTGCCCCGTCGGCCAGACGCCGAAAAGCCGTGCCTCGAACAAGTACCGCCCAGAATCCCAAGGCAACTGCCAGAAGATGAACCGCCGCTAGTAACCAGTGAGTCAGCATCGAGAAACTCCTGCCAGGTCGAAGTTGTATGAGCCTGACAGTAGTAGCCCATGAAATGGCTGCTTGCACGGCATCTGCTGACAATGCCCGGTACACAATATGACAGACCGACTAGACTCCACTGCGCTGGTATTGAGCGTCCGTGACAATACCAGCCACAACAGCAATTCACTCTCACCGCATTGAACTGAGTAAACAAAATCATGTGTGAATCATGTGATTCAAGCTCTGCTTCAAACACAACAGGCCGTCGTCGTTTTCTTCAATTTGCCGGATTGAGCGCAGGCGCCTTGCTGCTGACCGGCACACTGCCCGGCCAGATCATCCAGGCAGCCGAAAAAGCGTCAGCCCCACCAAAACCTCAAAACGTAATCAGTCCCGATATGGCGTTGAAAAGACTGATGGAGGGCAATAAACGATATGTAAGCGGTACTTCCACGACACACGACTTCAAAGCTGAGCGAGAGGCCCTGGTATCCGGTCAAAATCCGTTCGTGGCAGTACTGAGCTGCTCTGACTCGCGGATCGCCCCGGAATATGCGTTTGATACCGCGCGAGGCGATCTTTTCTCCATCCGTGTCGCGGGCAACTTCGTGACCCCGGAAGGCTTGGCCAGCCTTGAATACGGGGTTGCCGTACTGGGCGCACCGCTGATTCTCGTACTCGGTCATGAGAGCTGTGGCGCCATCGAGGCAGGCATCAAGGCAGTCAAGGATCAGACGATTTTCCCTGGCCATATCCCGAAACTGACTGATGCACTCAAGTCGGCTATCGAGACAGTGCTGAAGCAACCCGGGAGCTTGATGGAAAACGCCACCGTGCAGAACGTCAAAAATTCTGTCAACAGCCTGAAACAGGCCTCGCCATTGCTGACCGATGCGCAGAGCAAGGGCATGTTGAAGATCGTGGGAGGCATTTATCGCCTGGCAAGCGGCAAGGTAGAGCTGATCGCCTGAACCGCAATACGCACATCGCCCGCATCGGAGCACAACCCTGCATGCAAAGAGCCCAGCGCGGTGGCTGGGCTCTGTTTATCTTCGGTTTTCCATCATTTTGTCGGCAAGGGTTTTGGCCCTCTCGATCAACAGGTTTTGCCTGTCTTCGTGGGTAGCCCCGCCAACAACCGGGGCAGTCAAATTGCTTTCGGCAATCAATGCAGCGCAGAAGTATTGATCCCAAACAGTCTTGTCCACAGATGCCTGCTTGATGATTTGATCGGCGTTCATAGGCGGCTCCTTTCAATGAGGCAGCACTACTAGTTTACGCCGTAATGACAAAGAAACCGGGCTATCACCCACAGCGGCCCGCCATTCGTCGCCTGCGAAAATCCAACGAAAAAATCACTCGCATCCGTGGCTTGAGGATTGCAAAGTACGCGCGTAGCAGCGCCGGAACGACATAACTCTGACGCCGCAGCCATTCAATCAATGCTTAAGGACTCCAGCGATACGCTTGGTCAGTCACCGGGAGATGTAACGTGTCAACGCTCAACGAAATCGCAATGAACCACGCGAGAATGGCTAAGGAAAAAGCAGCAGAGTCGACCGAACTGAGCGAGCGACACCTTCAGATTGTAGGAAGCTTCGAGGTACCGTCCATTGATGCGCACCAGAACATTCCACTGCACCTGATCGCTGGAGCGCAGGATGGCCACCATGGCCTTGCGGCGACCTTTGCCCTCTGACGTCTATTGAGGCAGGCGACGATCTGAGCGATTTACTCGGCACCCCCTGGTTGCCCGGCATTCGTTCAGCAATCGTCGCGCCTTGATGGCCCGAGCAACCTCGAACTCCACCCTTTGAGCGCCATACAACGTCTCAGAACCATCCCCCCGAATACTCCCACCATGCGCATACAGGTCTTGCCCTCGATCATTGGCATCGCCACCCCGAAGCGTGAATCACACCATAGACTCAACAAACAACACGCAGTTACTTGTGGATTGAAATTCCATAGACAAAACATAACTCCACAGTCAGCCCCCCTACTACAGCAGGCGCTGTCTGTAGCAGTGAGCATCTTCAGATAAATCAAAGTGCGTTATGCGAACTCATGCTTTGAGCAAATGCTAACGCCTGATTAGTAGCTAGTTGACCAACTCACTCATCCGACTTGACGATTGGAGATGCATGTTGATGAAAACCCTACTAACGAGAGCCACTGGCTGCACGATGATATTTGAACTACGCGATCATGTACGACTACGCCGCAGACAAAAACTCCGAACAGTGATACGCCGTATTCCATGTTATTTATGGACTTGCGTGCGGAGCCAATCGTGTTATCGGTACCGGCGGTACAGAAACCGCGCTACTACTCGGTGCAACTCATCGACGGTAACGTTACATCGGCAGCCCCCCCCC
>NZ_AKJL01000007.1 GCF_000282355.1 Pseudomonas sp. GM49 | reverse complement strand
TTGCTGGCAGCCTATCCGGTTCTCATCGTCGGTGGATTCGGGATGATGGTACTGCTCACTGTCTGGGCAAAAAACAGAGACACCGAAGCGCGCATGGAGCAAGGCACCTGGAAACCAGGAAACGCCGCCCTGGCTGGCTGGTGAAGCCAGGTTGAACAAGGAAGTTCAGCTTCAGTAAATAAGTTCCGTTGTTAGCCGTTCACAAAGTTTCACTTGAGGATACCCTAATGAAATCCATGAAAGTTCTCTTCGTAGTCGCCACTCTGACCGCTTCTTCTCTGGCGATGGCCACAGGTGGTGGGGACCGTACCTTCGCACGCATGGAGTCGGCCCGGAAAGTCTCGATGGAAACCTACCAGGTTGCACAGAAACAGAAGGCTGAAGCCGCTGTCGCTCAAAGCAAAGCCAGGGCAACCGATCGCGCCAACGGCTGATCGGTGCAGCGCGTCCCCAGGCCGGCAGAAATGTACGGCCTCAAGCCTCAAATGCAGCACTCAAGGTGCTGCATTTGCCGTTTTAACCGAAATCCCGTTTGCACAAAAACCAGTGTTCCGGGATAACCAGGCTCCCTTGGACCCATGCTTATGCCAGCCTCGCACATCCGCCCCACACCCGCGCCGCTGCTCAAACCTGGAGAGACGGTGGTCTTGTTCGACGGTGTCTGCAAGCTGTGCAATGGCTGGGTGAGGTTGTTGGTTCGCCATGACCGCCAGCGGCGCCTGCGGTTGGCGGCGGTTCAGTCACCCGAGGGGCAGGCCCTGCTCGCGTGGGCGGGTTTGCCCATGGATCAATTCGACACCATGGTGGTGATCCGCGACCGACACTACTGGGAGCGTTCGAATGCATTTTTCGAAATCATCGCCCAGTTTCCCGCACACTGGCGCCCCGTGAGTCTGTTGCGCATTTTCCCACGCAAACTTCGAGACTGGGCATACGACCGCATTGCGCTCAATCGTTATCGGCTCTTCGGGAAATACGACACATGCCTGTTGCCGGATCCTGATCATGAACAGCGCTTTTTGAAAGCCCCCCAAACAAACGCCCGACAATGCCGGGCGCCTGTTCTTCAGGGTTGTACTCAGAAGCGATAGTTGGTGCTCAGCTCCAGCGTCCGTGGGGCACCGGGCGTGATCAGATCCACCGAACCATGCGCCGAAGCGTAATAGTCCTTGTCGAAAACGTTGCGCAGACGCAGGGCCATGTCCCATTTCTGCTGGTTGTACAGCAGTGCAGCGTCCACTGTTGTATAAGCCGGCATCACCACATTGTTATCCAGCGCGGTATAGCGATCATCGACATAGTTGGCCCCCATGCCCACACGCCAGGTTTGCGTCAGCGAACGCACCAACCACAGGTTGGCGCTGTGGCGCGGCGTCAGGGTGGGTACCTGGCCTTCGTTGGCGACACCGTTGGTAAAGCTGTTGGACTTGCTGATCTCGGCATCCAGATAGGCATAACCGGCATAGACCTGCCATTTGTCACTCAACTGCCCGCTGGCGGTCAGCTCAAGGCCATCGGTACGCTGCTCACCCGCAAGCACCAGTTTGGTCGGGTTCGCCGGATCGCTGGTTTTCATATTGGTGCGTTCCAGGCGGAACAGTGCCGCCGTCAACGCCAGGCGATTGTCGAGCAGGTCCCACTTGCCGCCGATCTCGAAGTTGGTGGTCTCCTCTGGTTCAAGATCCTGGTTCGTCGTACTCAGGGCGAACATCTCGGCGGAGGGTTGGTAAGAACGGCTCACCGAAACGTAATAGGACTGCACTTGATCAGGCTGGTAGACCAGACCGACTCGCGGGCTCCAGGTGGTATCGGTGCGCGACAGCTCGCTGTGCGTCAGGTCATCGGCGTATTCCTGGTCGAACACGTCGTAACGCACACCCAACAGAGCCTTCCACTGTGGCGCCAGTTCGATCAGGTCCTGTATGTAGAAGCCGGCAGTGTCCTGGGTATTGGTACCCTTGGCGGTTTGCCGGTTGGCCTGGAACGGAACGTCGACCAAGGCATCGCGGTACACCGGCACCCTGGCCACATTGGACTGGCTGAATACGGACTGGTCCTTCACCTGGCGCCCCAGCTCCACACCATAGAGCAGGTTATGGTTCATCCCGGCGAGCACGGCGCGCTGCTTGAGTTCGGTCTGGTTGAACCACCCGTCCTCCTTGCGCTGCACATTGCCGCGGTTGAGTTTTACCAGCAGTTCACCATTGGGAGCAGTGACGAAACGTGTCGGGCTGGAGTCAGCGAGAGTGTTGTTGCGATCCAGGTCGTAGTGGTAGTAACGACTGGTATTGCTCAGGGTGAAATCGTCGTTGATCCGATAGTCGACACCCGCCGTGAACGAGAACACTTCGCTGCGGGTGTAGTCATCATCCGGGTCGGCGGCACCGAAGCGCTTGTCACGATCCACATCGACCGGTCGGTCGCCTCGTGCCGGGATGCCGAAGTCAATCAGGCGCTTGTCATACAGATAGGTAGCGCCCAGGTCCAGTTCCAGATCATCCGATAGCTTGAAGTAGGCCGAAGGCGCGATGGCCTTGCGGTCGATGTAGCCGTCATCCCGGAAGGTGTCGCTGTTCTCCAGAGCACCGGTCACACGAAAGGCTTTATCGCCTTGCTGCTGATCGGCCCAACCGGCATCGAACTGAGTGCGTTTTTTGCCCTCGCTGTCGACACTGACGCCGACCTCCTGTTTGGGGGCGAAGTTGGGTGTCTTGCTGATGCTGTTGATCAGGCCCCCCGAAGAGCCTCGGCCATAAAGCACCGCAGCCGGCCCCTTGATCACTTCCACCCGCTCGACGTTGGACAGATCCCGGAAGTACAGCGCATCGTCGCGAATGCCGTCGATGTACATGTCGCCAATGGCACTGAAACCACGGATGGTGACCTGGTCGCGCTGGCCGTCACCATTGGACAGGCCAATGCCGGGGACATTCTTCAGCACGTCTTCCATCGACTGAGCCCCCTGATCCTTGATGACGCTCTGGGGAACCACATTGACAGTTTGCGGGATATCTCGTAGCGGGGCATCGATCTTCAGCGCGCTCCTGCTCTCGGTCGACATGTAGCTCTGCTCGCTGTACTCACTGTTCACAGCGGTTGCCGGTAGGGTTAGAGCAAACTCCGTTTCTGCCTGTAAATCAGGTACAACCAGAACACCCAGCAACGACAGAGAGGCTGGGTAAATGCGCGATCGAGCCACTATGGACACCTTTGCATGAATTATCGCGCGAATAATAACGATTATCTTTTGTAAGTAAATACATATCATTCCTATTCAAATAATTGGCGCTACTCTGAACGATTGTCTCAATTTGATTGATGCCCACAGAAGCACTCCGTCCCAAGCAGCGGCTCCCTAGAACTTTTCCCTGTTTATCGGTCTATTTGGACAGGCACATCCGCTCGGTAAGCGCGACCCCGCAGGCTTCCCGTCGCCAGATGGCCACACGTCCAATTGTCAATCAGAGGTTGTCTTCGTTCATGAAATTCCATGATCCCCGGATGGTGCTCTTCGGCCTGTTCGCGTTCGCGGCAGTGGGCTCGGCATCAGCAACACAGATGAAGACCTCAACCCCTGTTTTCGCAACTGAAGTCGCAGCCGTTCAGGCTCCGGTCCAGGCTACCGGCAACCCTTGGCCGACCTTGGCCAGTATGGCCGACAAGCAGCCAGGGCCGTTGCTTGCCCATGACGACCGATACTGGCATGACGGCCGATACTGGCATGACGGCCGTTGGCACGATCGTAGAGACGATTGGCGCCGAGACGAATGGCGTAGAGATAATTGGCGTAGAGAGCAAGCCCGCCGAGAGGCCGAGCGCCGGCGTTATTGGGAGCACCACCAGGATCGGGCCATGCGGTACCGCTACGAGGACGACCATCGCTACTATCGTCGCTAGTGCGAAGCCACAGGATCAATCCACCTGCAACACAGGCGCTGCTCCGTTCACTAATGCCCGGAGGTGGCTCAGGCAAATCGAAAGTCACTTAGTCTGATTCGATGGATAAAGACCGGCAAATCTCGCTATCACAACACCAACGTAAAAGACGCCTGAAAACTCTTCGACCATCACAAGTGAGCGGGCATGGTTGGTCATAGGAATAACATCACCGTAACCGGTAGTTGTGAGCGTCGTGAGGCTAAAATAGATCAGCTTGAAGAAAGTGCCAGGCTGTACGAAGTCGAGTTGGCCAGGGCCGAATGAGCCAGCCCTGGACATCTCGACCAGGGCATATACGAACGACCAGACGAAGGCCAGCATGATGTAACCCGCAAGCGCACCATGCAGCTTGTCCGCTGTAATCGGTCCGTGCTTGAGAATATAGCGAAGCACTCCACTGAACGAGACGACAAGAGACGCCACATAAGCTATCCCGGCAAGCCGAAGAATCGCCGAACTCTCAGCCCACAACGCTCCCCATTGAAGGCCAACCCCAAGCAACGCCAGGCCCAGCTTGAGGATGAGCCCCCGCCGAGTCTGCCTGGTGGCGAAAGCCCCCACGAGCAGAACGATTGAAAAAAGAATGCCAAGCAACGTGCGAGCAAATATACCTTCCTCAAGAAAGGGAAACAGAAGGATCAATCCTAACAAGAGCAGCAATAGATAGGTGTAGGGACCTTTCCCCATAATCATCTGAGCTAAATCTTCGTCGGATTCGGCTTTATCTTGCGGATTTGTCATATCGGTTTCCCAGAGACGCTCGAGACCAGATGTTGCACGGTTGAATCTGATCGGGCTTTAGATTAGTCGGCAGTGAAACTCTAGTCGCGAATGCATGTGAGAGGATTCAGCTTGACGCCCTGAGGAAGTCAGTCAACCAAAATCGAGATTCTTGAGAAGCGATGAACCACGCTTCCTCAAGGCATTCAAATAGGTGGTTTCATCGTAGAGCGTCCCGGTCTGACAGACTCGTCATTGCCCGAATCAAAAGTACCGTCATGATCCCGTGCAAGACGACCACTGGCCACAAAAGTACCCCACTCGAGTCGCCCGAGATGCCAACATAGGCGAGATAAAGCGCAACCGCTGCGTTATAGATCAACATCCCGAACATTGCTGGTCCGGGCCAGCAGGCGACCGCCAATGCGATGAGGGCGATGCCGGCCACGCGGACGATGACGCCTGTCAGTTCGATGCCAAGCAGAAGTTGCCCGACCAGCGATGGGACAAGTATCAGTGCCACGCCAGTGGCTGCCTCGATGATCGCGGCAAAAACCAGCAGTCCTTTCATTACATGAACGCTCCATCCCGGGCTGTATAGGTGCAAGACTGCACGGGCTCGGGAAATGGATTAATCCGATTGCGACTAATGCTTAGTGCTTATCGTGATTAACCCCGGTGGAAAGTTCCGGCCCAGCAGCAATACTCCACTCTGCTTCGAAAACCATTCGAGTATAGCGTGGAGCAATAAGTCATGAACTTAAGCGTCTGCGAAGCGAAAGAATCTCGACTTTCGTTGATCAAGCGATGCCTTCGCCAGCCGTTACTGCACTTTTTAATCGCCGGTTTCGCACTCTTTGTGTTGTATGGAGGTTTGCACCGTTCAACGGTCAATCAAGATCCACAACGCATCGAAATCACCCCTGAAGTTGTTCAGCGGATCGCGATTTCCTGGCTGGCGCGATGGCAACGCCCCGCCTCGGAACAGCAGTTGCAGGGCCTGATTGATGAATATGTGAAAGAGGAAATCCTCTATCGCGAAGCACTGAAACTCGGCCTGGATAAAGACGACACCATCATTCGCCGCCGACTGGCGCAAAAAATGGATTTCCTCGCCGAAGATGTAGCGTCACTTCGCGAACCGGCACCCGGTGTACTTGAGGCCTGGTACAACCAGCATCAGGACCAATATGCCCCGCCGCCACTGGCGACCTTCCATCATGTGTTCTTCGCCCTGGACAAACGTGGTGCGGATGCGCAGGCCCAGGCTCAGGCCGCGCTAAGAGAGCTGACTGACAAGAGTAGCGGTGAAGGCGATGCCTTCATGTTTAAAAGCGCCTACACAGAGCAATCACAGGATCAAGTGGCGCGGGTCTTTGGTTCAAAGTTCGCCCTTTCGTTGTTCCAGCAAACGCCGGGTAGTTGGGTGGGGCCTGTGGAGTCAGGTTTTGGCTGGCATCTGGTGTGGATCGATACGCTGGCCAAACCACCGGCACCGGCTTTCGAAACCGTAGCCCAACAGGTCAAGTCCGATTGGTTGTCCGAGCAACGCAGCGCATCGAAACGCGCGAATTTCGATGCGCTCAAAGCACGCTATGAAGTCGTGGTGATGATGCCGACGACCACCAGCGCAATTGCCGCCACTCAAGTCGAGCGGCCGTGATGAGGCGCACGGTCTGGCTGCTGTTGCTGCTCGGGTTTATCGGGCTGACCGCCATGGCCCATGAGTCGCGCCCTGCTTACCTGGAACTCAACGAAACAGCTGCCGGGCGCTATGACGTTGTGTGGCGCACGCCGGTGCTGTCAGGCATGCGATTACCGATTGCGCTGCGGTTTGCCGAAGGTGTGCGTACTGTCGCTGACCCGGTGGAAAGCGAACTGAACGACTCGCTGATCGAGCGCCGGATCATTGATGCCGGTCCCGCAGGCCTGGTCGGGCAGCGCATCGAATTCATCGGCCTGCAAGCGAGCATCACCGATGTGCTGGTGCGTGTCTCGCGCCTGGATGGCAGCCTGGCGACCACCCTCGTCCACCCTGCGCAACCCTGGATAGAAATCGCTGCCACGCCGGGAGCGTTCTCGGTGGCCGGTGCGTTTCTGGTCCATGGCATCCAGCACATCCTGGGTGGCTTCGATCACTTGCTGTTCGTCTTCGGTCTCCTGCTGCTGGTGGGTAATGGCTGGATGCTGGTGAAGACCATCACCGCGTTCACCCTCGCCCACTCCATCACCCTGGCGCTCGCAGCATTGGGTGCGGTGCGGCTTCCCGGCCCGCCTGTGGAAGCAACGATTGCGCTGAGCATTCTGTTGCTGGCAGTGGAAATCGCCCGCAAGAACCGTGGTGACGTCAGCTTCACCCTCCAATGGCCATGGGTGGTGGCGTTCTGTTTTGGCTTGTTGCATGGCTTTGGTTTTGCCGGTGCGCTGGCGCAAATCGGCTTGCCCCAGCGCGACCTGCCACTGGCGCTGTTCACTTTCAATGTCGGCGTCGAAATCGGCCAGTTGATGTTTGTCGCCGCCGTGCTGAGCCTGCGAGCGCTGTTGCTGCGTTGTCGGCTGCCACGGCCCGCGCTCCTGTATGCCCGGCCTGTTGCTTCCTACGGGTTGGGAACGCTGGCTGCCTTCTGGTTTTTCGAACGAGTCTTGAGCTTCTGGGCCTGAACTTCACCCTGTCACTGCCGTTTTCCGGAGACGTGGAATATGAAAACCCTTACACACTTCACCACGCCGTCACTGCTCGGTTGCGCCGTGCTGACTGTCAGCACATTGGCATTGGCGGAGGGCAACCCGGATCGCGAGGTTTACTTTGGCCAGACTCACTCGCACAGCTCCTGGTCGATTGATGCCTATCTGATCGGCAACCATCAGGTCGATCCCGAGCAAGCCTACCAGTACTCGCTTGGCATGCCGGTCAAGCATCCGATGGGCTTTGAAGTGCAGCTCAAAGGCCGACCGCTGGATTTCCATGGCGTGACCGATCATTCGGAATACGTGGGCGTGATCGCGCTGGCCAACGATCCGAAGTCAGACTTCAGTAAACTGCCCATCGCGCAAAAACTGATAGCCAAGACTCCGGAGGATTTCAACCGGGTGTTCAAATGGATCGCCGGCAGCTTGAACAATCCCATCAAGGAGCTGATTGATCCGAAGGTTGCCGGCAACATCTGGCAGCAGAACATCGCCATCGCCGACAAGTATTACAAGCCCGGCAAGTTCACCACCTTCGTCGCCTATGAGTGGACCTCTGCACCCAATAATCAAAACATGCACCGCAACGTGTTTTTCCGCGACTCGAAGAAGGTGCCGGACCTGCCCTTCACGGCGCTCGACTCGAGCAAACCCGAGGACTTGTGGGGCTGGATGGACGATCAACGCAAAAAGGGCAACGAGGTGCTGGCGATCTCCCACAATGCCAACCTCAGCAACGGCCTGATGTTTCCGGTGGATGTCGATGACCGTGGCCGCCCCATCGATGCGGCGTGGGCCGAAACGCGGATGCGCAATGAATCGCTCACCGAAATTCACCAGGTCAAGGGCACCTCCGAAACTCACCCGGAACTGTCGCCGACCGACGAATTCGCCAATTACGAAATCATGAGTTTCCTGATCGGCATCGACAACAGCACGTCGAAACTCAATGGCAGCTACATCAGGCAAGCCTGGCAAAACGGCATGGCCTTGCAGGAAGCCCGTGGATACAACCCGTACAAAATGGGCGTGGTCGGCGCCAGCGACTCGCACAACGGGGTGATTCCCTATTCGCAGAGCAACAACTTCGGCTCCCACGGTTTCACCGACAGCACCCCGGCGGCGCGTCTTTCCGGCAAACAGAACTCGGGCATGATGGCCCTGCAAACCAGCACCTCCGGTCTCGCCGGCGTCTGGGCTGAAGAAAACAACCGTGAATCGATCTTCGATGCCATGAAGCGTAAAGAGGTCTACGGCACCAGCGGCGTGCGCATCCCCGTGCGCATCTTTGGTGGCTGGGGTTTCGACAACAGTCTGTGGAACGACAAAGACTGGGTGCATGCCGCCTACGCCAAGGGCGTTCCCATGGGCGGCGACTTGCCGGCAAAATCGGGCAAACAGGCACCGTCCTTCGTGGTGTGGGCGGTCAAGGATGCCGACGATGGCAACCTCGACCGAATCCAGATCATCAAGGGCTGGACCAGAAACGGCCAGACCTTCGAGAAGATCTACGACGTCGCCTGGTCCGGTGATCGCCAACCGGACCCGGTCACCGGCAAGGTCCCGCCGGTGGGCTCGACGGTCGATGTTTCCAAGGCGACCTACACCAACACCATCGGTGCCACCGAGCTGAAAAAAGTCTGGGTCGATCCGGACTTCGATCCGGCCCAGCACGCGTTCTACTACGCCCGTGTGCTACAGATTCCGACACCGCGCTGGAGCACCTATGACGCGGCCAAGTTGCAAGTACCGCCACCGGCCGACGTCTCCCCCACCGTCCAGGAGCGCGCGTGGACCTCACCGATCTGGTACACGCCGACAGCCGAGGACAGCAAGTCTGTCGCTGGCGGCAAAACCATCGATCAACTGAAAACCGAAGGCGCCAAAGCGCTCACCAATGAGCAGTTGCAAGCCTTCGTGGTGGGCAAAACCATCAAGGTGCGCAATACCGTCACCGGCCAGACATTCGAAATCGTCTATGGCACCGACGGCCAACGCTTGGTCGCCAGCGTCGATGGCAAACCGCCTGCGCAAGGGGAATACCTGAACATGCTGCATGGCGGTCAGTTCGGCGTGCCGGCCAAGTATGAAATCAAGGACGGGCATCTGCTGACAACACTCGGCGGCACACCCTTCGAGGCCACGGTATTCGAGCAGAACGGCAAGTACGTGGCGGCTCGCAGCAACGAATTCGGCTATGTGAATTATGAGGTTGAGCAGGTCAAGTAGCGTCGAGGCCAGTACCGGTGCTTTGCATCCATCGATGGACCGCTATATCGGGTCGGTTTCATCCGGTCGTGGAAGGCAGAAATCGGCCAATAGTTGCCTGCCTTGAATGTCTGCTTTGGTCATCAGTCGCCCATCGATCCCAAGAGCCACTGCCGAAATATCTCGGCACAGGCAGAACGCTTGCGATGCTTTACCGACACAAGGAACTCACCATTGCCCGTTACGCATTCAAAAGGCGTAACCCGCTGCAATTCTCCCTTGGCCAGCGCCTCATCCGCCATGAACGTCCAGGCCAGGCCGATGCCCATGCCTTGTTGAACGGCCCGATACGCCAAGGTCAGCTGGTTGAAGACCGGGGCTTTATCCCGCGCGACGAAGTCGATACCAAAGTGGCTGAACCATTGATGCCAGTCCAGACACTGCCAGGCGCAGGTGTCGATCTGCACCAGATTGGCTTGCGCCAATTGTTCCAGTGTCTCAATCCCCGAGACATCCAGTGAAGGATGAGCCACGGCATAGACGATTTCCGGCAGCAGGAAATCGCTGTCCAGCGAGGGCCATTGGCCAGAACCATAGAGAACGCCCACGTCGAAATCATTGAGGCTGGCTTCATCGAACTCATTCATCGCGTGAACATGCACGGCGATATCGGGGTACGCCTTGTTGAATTCGATCAGTTTCGGGAACAGCCAGAATTGGGCCAGGGCATGGGTCGCCAGCACCGAGACGGCGTTGGACTGATGAACATTGCGAATTCGCGTGACGCTTTGGTACATCGTGGTGAGGAGTACGTTAACCGTCATCAGCAGTTCATCCCCTGCGCTGGTTAACTTGACCCCTCGTGGTTTGCGCTCGAAGAGCGGAACGCCCATGGAGTCCTCAAGCTGGCGCATCTGTTTGCTCACGGCGCTCTGGGTCAGAAACAGTTCGCCAGCGGCGCCCGTGAAGCTGGCGTGTCGTCCCACGGCCTCAAACGTGATCAGGGTCTCCAATGGGGGCAAGGTACGCAGATAACGGTTAATGACGGTTCTCCGGGACTGGCGATTGCTAGAAGACATTCCCATGCGGAATGGGTGGCCAACTTTATATCGCAGGTGGCGCTTATCTGCCATGGCTAGAATGCGGCTAAATAGCCTGCCAGAGCCGAGATGATGAACAGTGGGGTTGTATTTGCGATATTGGCGGGTGCCATCTGGGGTGGAGTGATTATCGGCCCTTCGTTGCTGCCGGAATTCAATGCCGTGCTGATCAGCAGTGTACGGTTTGCCCTGTACGGGATGATCTCGCTCCTCGTGGCCTTGCCCATCGCGTCCCGCCTGCTGTCGCGTTTGACGCGCAGCGATGCCTGGATGCTGCTGCGTCTGTCACTGACCGGAAATGTCCTGAACTACGCGCTCCTGGGCGCTTCCGTACAGCTGAGCGGTGTGACCGCGGCCGCCCTTATCAACGGCATGATGCCGGTTGCCATCACCTTTCTGGGGCGTAGCGATGCAGGCTCCCTGCCCCTGACCAGGCTCAAGCTCCCTCTGTTGCTGGTATTCCTGGGCATCGTATCGGTCAGTCTGGAACATACGGGCACGCGGGCGGCGGGTACCTCGCTGTCTTCCCAGTTGCTCGGCCTGGCCTGCGGGTTCAGTGCTGTGGTCTGCTGGTCGTGGTACGCCACCCACAACGCCCGCTATCTCAAGCAAAGCCATTTCAACAGCAGCGAATGGTCGACGCTGACAGGCATCGTGACGGGTATCGTGGCGATCGTGTTCGGCATCGCGGCCTTGATGCTGTTCCCGAACCTGGTGCCCTCTCAGGTTGAAAGCAGCCGCTGGACGACTTTCCTGTGGGTTTGCCTGTTCCTGGCGTTCTGTGGTTCATGGGTTGCCAATGGTCTTTGGAATGCTTGCTCGCGTCGAATGCCCGCGTCGTTGAGTGGCCAGATGATCGTGTTCGAAACGCTGTTTGCCTGCGTGTACGGTTTTCTGTTCAGCCAGCGAGTGCCTGGCTTGATGGAAGTGATCTCGATCATGTTGCTGGTGGGCGGGGTCGTATGGGCGGCGAAGCGTCATCGGATGATGCCGGTGAAACAGGCTGAACCGTAGCCGCTGTTGGCCGATTACTACCGGTGCTGACCGGCAGCAATGGCCCAGCACCGGACTTTCTGTTTCCGCTCCTGTCACACCTTCGTCACACTCACTGTGCACAATGCGATCAGCCAAATGGATTTGGCCCATCTACAGAAAGCCCGGCCTGATGCCGGGCTTTTTCGTTTTCCAGCCCTACCAGCGCTTCTCATGGATGGCCTTGATATCCCCTCGTGATTCGTCAAAGAGCATGTTGATCGTCTGGCCGCCATTGAGCGGGGCAATCGAAATGCCTGTCACCAGTAGATCCATTCGTCCAGATACTGAATCGAACACCTGAACCTGCAGATACCTGACCGGATCCACCCGACATGTACGGGAAAGCGGAAAAAATGCTCCACAGCCGCAAAATCGAGCCGACGTTTCGTCACCTGATCCAGGTTCTGCTCTTGGTTTGAGAGGCCGATCGGCCTCTTTTTTTCCTGCAGCAAGAGGTCGGGTCATGCGCCAAGGTATTCAGGAAGTGACCATGGGTGAGGTATTGCGCCAGGAACGGATGGTGTGAGTTGTTGCTGCTCAGTTTGCTGGAGCGGCATGCTTCACCGGTCAAATTCCCGAATCAGTAACTGCCCCGTCCGCGGATCGAACTGACGCACAAAGTGAACGTGCCTGGAACCGAAGGGCTGATTGCTGAACCCGGGCCCTCTTATCACCTCGATGCTGTTCACCCGGTGGATCGGTATGAAGTGCCGGTTGTCCATTGGCACGAAGTGCTGGTTGAGTACTGGCACGAAATGCCGGTTGTCCATTGGCACGAAATGCCGGGTTTGCAATGGCACGAAGTGCTGGTTGTGTACTAGCACGAAATGCCGGCTGCGCATTGGCACAAAGTGCTGGTTGTGCATTGGCACGAAATGCCGGTTTCCCGTATGAAACGAGCCCCTGTGGAAATTGTGGAATTGCCCGCATTGCTGTGGCTGCCCACTGACCAGAACGGCCGGATGAGGATTTTGACCGAGGCCGCCACTGCTGATTGCCTCCAGCGAGAGGTTGCTTGCCAGAAGCCCCGCGACCAAGAGCAGGAGTTGCTTGAAGATACGCATAGCGCCACCTCCGACGGTCCCCCCCACACTGAATTATAGTCGGCCATGGACCCCGGCCTGGCCTTGGCGCTGAAGTAGACATCTAGCCAAACGGCGGGTGAGCAGAAAGTAATAACCTTAAAAACCACCTTGATATTCATCGTGTTACAGAGCGAATGTCCTTATTTTTGGTTATTCACGCAATCCCGGGAAACTGTAGGAGCCAGCCTGCTGGCGATGAACTCAAGTGCGCCGTGTTTATCCAGTTCACCCGCGTCATCGTTAACGAGCATCTCCAGCAAGCTGGCTCCTTGTATGTTGGGGCAACGCCTGCAGACCAGAACATGCAGAAGGTCCCGAACAATCACAGCCCCTACTTCACCGCGGACGATGCGCCCCTGGCTACAGGGTTGAAGGCGCATGTCCGGTTTGTGCTGAATTATCCAGGGCGGGGGGCGGAAAAATTGAGTCCGTCAGGTTGACCAGGGCCTGACCCGATAGCTCAGAGCACCCCGGGCACCACCAGGGTCAACCAGGCAATACAGGGTCCCACCAGGGCAACCACCGCGCTGTAGATCAGCAGGCTGCGCAACACTTTTTCTCGCTCCTGCGGGGGAGTATTGGCAACCACCAGCGCACCATTGGTGGAGAACGGGCTGGTGTCGACGATAGTGGTGGAAATGGCGATAGCCGCGACCACACCGACCGCACTGATGTGGCCCTGGCTCAAGAATGGCACGGCCAGGGGAATGATCACCCCTAGCAACGCCGTGGACGAAGCGAAGGACGAGATAATTGCGGCAGTGAAGCACAGCAGCAAAGCGACCAGCAGCGGTTCACCCAAGCCGGAGATGCCATGGGCGACATAGTCGATGGTACCGATGGTCTGCATCACTCCGATGTAAGTGATGATCCCGGTGATCAGCAGAACAGTCGACCAGCTGACCTTGTCAATGGCCGCCTTCTGCGCCTTGGGCGCGAACATGGCCAGGACCACCGCGACCGTCATGGCCACCAACCCGATATTGAACTTGAACACTAATGCCGAGATCGCCAGGGCCAACAGCCCGGCCAGCGTCGACAGCTTGGCCCCGTCCAGGCCGCTGAGGGCCTGTAGCGGCGCACCGGCACCCGTCAGGTCAGTACGATGATAAGCAGGGGACGCCGGCGTACCGCCGTGGCCAAGAATCGCCAGCGATGCACCAGCAACATGCAACTCGGGACCGGGCAGGACCGCCGCCAATGACAGGCGAGCGCTACGTAAACCACCGAAGACTACGAATACCACCATGGCAATCCCCAGGTTGAACAACAGGCTGGCGATGAACAGAGTGAACGGTGCATAAGGCAGCCCGGAGGACGCAACGATCTGATTGGTTATGCCACCGAAAATACTCACAGGGGAGAAACTGCCGCCTTGAGCGCCGTGAATCACCATCAGTCCCATGAGCACCGGGTTGATTCGGTACTGCACGGCGAAGTTGAGAGCAATAGGCGCGAGGATCGCTGCCACCGCAGGGCTCAGCGCACCGAAACCGGTGAGCAGCGCCGCCACCACGAACATCACCCAGGGTATCCAGGCGACATGGCCACGCACCATCAACACTGCCCGTTCGATCAGCCAGTCGATGGTGCCGTTGTTCTGGGCGATGCCGAACAAATAGGTGACACCGACCAAAGTCAGGAACAGGTCACTGGGAAAGCCGGCGAAGATGGTCGCCGATGTCATGTCCATTATCACCGAGCCGACGATAAAGGCCGCTGCGAACGCCAGCGCGCCCATGTTGATGGGCAACACGCTAGCGATGCCGAAAATGACCACCAGCACTAAAATTGACAGAATTTCATTATTCATTTCAATCTGACTCCCCGCATTCGGACGGTCCCGCAGGTACCGTCCTTGTTGTTATTTTTTCGGGATGTTTAGCAACCGACTCACGTCGGGCCTGGCGTGCGCCGAAACGAGGAAGCGTGCCTTGCCTGCGTAGCCGGTCGTACAAACACAGAAGCATTCAATTCTGTCGTGCTAATTGCCATTGAATGCTGCTGGCCGGCGCTCGGCAAAGGCTGCCAGTCCTTCGCCAAAGTCAGCACTTTCGCAGGCTTGTCGGCGCAGTTCGGCAATCTGCTCCATCGCCTGCACCGGAATCGGTTGCAGGTCTTCGAGGATACGCAGCTGTTCCTTGACCGCCGCAACGGCAAGCGGTGCTTTGCTGGCGATGCCGTGTGCCAGTTCAAGCGCGGTCGCTTCCAGCACATCAGTGTCGACCAGTCGATTGACCAGACCAAACCGTTCCGCCCGCTGCGCATCGAGCTTCTGTGCAGTGAAAAACATCTCCTTCAACACATGAATCGGCAAGTTGTTGAAGAAGCGCAGCAATCCACTGGTGGTGTACGGCAATCCAATGTTCACTGGAGTCATGGCAAAGCTTGCGCTGCGGTCCGCGACGACCATGTCGCAGCTCATTACCAGATCCACCGCGCCGCCCCACACCGAGCCGGACACCAGGGCAATCACCACACCGGGATAGGCGCGGATGCGGCGCAATACCTGTTCGAGCGGTTTGCCATAGGCAATCGGGTCGCGGTCGTGTTGCAGTTCGCGGATATCGTGGCCGGCACTCCACACGGATTGGCCGACTTCGCTGCCGAGGATCACCACCGGGATGCGTTGTGACGCCAGGGCGACGAGACTTTCGTCGAGCGCCGTCAGCAGCTGCGCGCTGAGTGCATTGCGCTGTGTGGGGTTGCTGAAGACCAGCCGTGCGATGCGTTCATCGACCCGGTTGACGGTCACGGTTGTGGAAGAGGCTGGATTCATTGTGTGGCTCCTGTCGATTGCGCGCCGGTCATGTCATCGGAGTTCTGGAACACTATTTTCGCGGCGAGCAATGCGTTGATTGATGCAGTGTCGAAACCGGCTTCGCGCAATACTTCGACCGTGTGTTCGCCAAGCAGTGGCGGTGGGCGGCTGACAACGCTGTCAGTGTCGCAGAACACCGGGGTCACTACCTGACGCAGTGCACCAAGTGTCGGATGCGTGAGTGTCTCGGTCAGTTGGCTGTGCAGCACCTGCGGGTCGTCGAAGACCTCATCGAGTGTGTTGATCGGGCCGGCGGGTAATCCTGCGTCGACGAACAGCGAGGTCCACTCGCGTTTGCTGCGGGTTTTCAAACGACTTTCCAGAATCTCTCTCAATTCATCACGACGTTCGACCCTCGCTTCATTGGTGGCGAAGCGCGGATCGTCCGGCAGCTCGGGCAAATCGAGCAGTGCGCACAAACGCCCCCACATGGGCGAGGTGATCGGCGCCAGATTGAGCGGGCCATCCTTTGTCTGGAATACGCCGTAAGGTGCAATCACCGAATGGGCGTTGCCGGTGCGGCGCGGCACATCCCCCAGGCTGAGGTAGCGTTGGCCGTGCACACTCAGCAACCCGACCAGACTGGCCAGCAGCGACGTGCTGACATGTTGGCCGCGTCCGGTGCGTTCGCGCTCGAGCAGCGCGGCCAGCACCGCTGTCACCAACCACATGCCCGAAGTCAAATCGCCGATGGCGGTGCCGGTGCGTGTCGGGTCGCCATCGACGAAACCGGTCAGGCTCATCAGCCCCGAGTAGCCTTGGGCGATCTGGTCGAAGCCCGGCCAACTGCTCATCGGCCCGTCGGCGCCAAAGGCGTTAATGCTGCCCATTACCAGTCGCGGATTGCGGGCGCTGAGCACCTCATAACCGAGGCCCATGCTTTCCAGCGTGCCAGGCTTGAAGTTCTCGATGACGACGTCGGCGTCATCGATCAGTTGCTGGATGGTGGTCAGCCCTTCGGGATTGCGCAAGTCAATGCACATGCCGCGCTTGTTGCGGTTACACGATAAATAGTAGGTGCTCACGCCCCGATCGAAGGGGCCCCAGGTGCGGCTCATATCGCCAGTCGGGCCGGGCTCGATCTTGATCACATCGGCACCGAGGTCTGCCAGCACCATGGTGCAGAACGGCCCCGACAGTGCGCGACTCAGGTCGACGATTTTCACGCCTTGCAAAGCTTGCATAGGACTCTCCATTGAAGGGTTGAATACGGGCCATTGCGCCAAGGCCTTTGAAGCGCTACTCGCCTTTGACGACCGTTAGCGCTTCGTGTTGTGAGACGAGTCTAGGCGCCGTATCTCATATCCTTCAAATATGATATTCCTCTACACTCATCAGAAAATCCTATGGCTTGGGAGGGTACGCATGGACCTGCGCCAGTTGCGGTATTTCATCAAGGTGGTCGAGTGCGGGAACATCACCCGCGCCAGTGAAACGCTGCATATCGCGCAGCCAGCCATCAGCCAGCAGATGCGCAACCTGGAACAGGACATGGGCATGCAACTGCTCGAGCGCAGCGTGCATGGCGTTGTTCCCACGGCGGCCGGGCAAACGCTTTATCGGCATGCCATCGAACTGCTGCGCCAGGCCGACGGCACCCACGAACTGCTGCGCCAGGACGCCGAATTCCCGCAAGGCAAAGTCTCGGTCGGCATGCCGTCGAGTACGGCGCGTATGCTGGCAATTCCGCTCGCGCGCAGGATTCGCAGCCGTTATCCGGGCATCAAGCTGGAATTGATCGATTCTCCGAGCGCCGAACTCGGACGCATGATCACGGTAGGGCGAGTGGCACTGGCGGTGAATGTCGATGTGGTCGAAACCCGGGGCATGGCTTTCCGGCGGCTGTTAACCGAAACGCTGTACCTGGTGGCGTGGCCGGAATTTTCATTATCGGATGAACCGGTGTCGATTGAGGCATTGGCGAAGATGCCGCTGGTGCTGCCCTGTGCTCCGAATACCATTCGCAGTCGGGTCGAATTTGCACTGCAGGAGGCCGGCCTGAAATGCGAGGTTGAATTCGAGGCCAATTCCACCGACCTGTTGTTCTCAGCCGTCAAGGCGCAGCTCGGTGTCACGATCCTGCCGTGGGCCGCAGCCCATGTTGAGCTTGTGCAACACAGGCTCAAGCTGGCCAGGATCGATCATCGACTGTTCAAGCGGGATCTTTCGCTGTGCTGGCATGACACGGTTGTAGAGAGCAATGCCGTGCAGAAGGTCAAGTCGACCATTTTCGAGCTGTTCGAGGAATTCGAGCGGCAGCCGGGTTGGGCAGATGAACAGGTCAAAGGAAAGCACCTCCAAGACTACTGACGGGCTGCCTGGGTCGGTTGAAGCCACAGCCAATAGCCGTCATTCGGCATTCGCTTCCAACAATTGATAGCTAGCTGAACGGCATGGAAGGACACACTGCAATGGACACTGGATTTCAGAACTCTTAAGGTTTGCTTAAGGACTTTAAATGTCGCCGGCGGACAGACTTTCCTGAACGATCAGGAGAGCCGCCATGAACCCGCAATCGGTGATTTCAAACCATCCATGCACCCTTGTACGGCCGTTGGGTGCCCTGTCCGGCTGGCAGGAGCGCCGCGCCAAGGAGCTGATGCTGCGTGACTTGGGCAGCTGTGTTCGCATCAGCGAGATTGCCGAACACTGCAACCTGTCCCGTAGCCATTTTTCCCGGGCGTTCAAAAAGGTTACCGGCCACTCGCCGCAAGGCTGGCTAGTGATGATGAAAATCGAAAAAGCCAAAAGCCTGCTAATCACCTCGATGCCGATCACCGATGTCGTCTATGAATGCGGTTTCGCGGACCACTCGCATTTCACCCGCACCTTCAGCCGCCTGGAGGGGATGACTCCCAGGGCATGGCGACGGGCCTTTGATCATGCAACGAGCCACCCTCGCCAGCCACCAGTGATTGATCGGGACATACCCAACTGGAGAACTCACGATAGCCTGGTCGACAGCGTGGGACAGTCGCGCGCGCAAGAGCTGCACGCGTGAACTGATCGAGATCGACAAAACGAACTCCTCCCCTTTGGCCGCTCATGCGGCCTTTTTTTATCCGGCGCTGGCCGGTGCCAGTGGCAGGTTGAAGCAAATCCGGGCGCCCTGTTCGCTGTCCTGGACCACCAGCGTCCCGCCGTGCGCGCCGATCACCGACCTGCAGATGGCCAGGCCCATTCCCATGCCGCTGTCTTTGGTGGTGTAAAACGCATCGAAGATCTGCTCGCGCTGGTGCGCGTCAATTCCGGGGCCGTTGTCCTGGAAGCAGACCTGGACATGAGCGTCCTTCACCGCTGAGCCGATGATGATGCGTCCATTGGGCAACCCTGCTCCGGCGATGGCCTCCAGCGCATTGGTGATCAGGTTGAACACCACCTGCTGGATCTGCACCGCGTCGACCGACACCGGGCATTGCGCTTCGAGCAGGGTCTCCAGGCGCACATTGCGGTTCGCCAGGTCGGTGGCGGTCAGGCGCACGACCTCTGCGATCAAGTGATCGATTTGCACCGGCAACCGTTGCAACGGCGCCTGTTTGGCGAGTGCGCGAAGCGCCTGGACTATGTCCGCGGCGCGGGCGCTATCCGAGCGAATGTCTTCCAGCCCCTGAATCGCCTCTTCCAGATCGGGCTGATCACGCTTGAGCCAGCGCAGACTGGCCGAGGCATTGGACACGATGCCCAGCAACGGCTGGCTGATTTCATGGGCAATCGAAGCAGAAAGCTCGCCCATGACCTTGAGGTGCGAGCTACGCGCCAGTTCCGCGCGGGAACTGCGCAAGTCCGCTTCCATCTGCGCGCGTAGCTGGTTGTCCTCGACCAGCTGTTCATACAGCTTGGCGGTTTGCAGTGACACCGCGGCCTGAGAGGCGAGAATTTCCAACATGGTCAGGCGCTGGGCGCTGAACAGCTTGGGGACCAGGCTATTTTCCAGATAGACCAGGCCGATCAACGTGCCTTGTTTGAGCAACGGCAGGCATAACACCGACCGCATCTGGCGCTGTTGCAGATCGGCGCTGTAGGCCTCGGGACAATCGGCCCGGGCATCGTCGAGCACCAGGGTCGTGCGCGTGCGCATCGTGGCGTTGAGCACCGAGGCCGGCGCCATCTGTTCGAGCGGTTGCCCGGCGTCCAGAGCGACCCGTACATTGCCGGCTTCGACCGAAGCCGTCGCCGCCAGCTGCAGTTCGGCGCCGCTGACGATCATCAGCACGCCATTGTCGGCACCGGCCTGAATCATCAAGTGATTCATCAGGGTTTCGACCAGTCGCTCGAGCAGAACCTCTTGCGACAGTGCACGCGCCGCTTCGATCCCCACTTCAAGATCGAGACGGACCTGGGTCACAGGCCGGACCGGCTCGAACGACGGCTCCGCACTCAGAAACGGGTGCAACGTTTCCAATTGACGTGCCTTGCTGTCGGCGCCCCACAGGTTGTAGCAATCGCGCGCGACACGCAGGTGGTGGCTGGCACCCGACACCAGCCCGTTGGGTAGGCAGATATCGGCCAGCTGTTCATGGGCCAGCGCCTGCTCATGGATGAAGCCGGCCGCCGCCGCAGCGATCTGCGACTGATCGAAACAACGGATAGCTACCAGTTCCTGACCGCGCAAACGGGCGATGACCCCCTCGATCAGCAGCAGCTTGTTGCGGAAGGTTGTCGGGTTGAGTTCGACCCACGGCAGGAACCGCAGGCGTTGCCGCTCGAGTTTTTCCAGTTTTTCCGCGACCTCGCCCGGCGCTTGCGCACCGCCCAGCGCCAGGCTGTAGAACAGGTAGTAATCTGCGAGATTGATATGCGCCGGAATGGACCAGGCCAGCACAGCGGCTTCTTCGAAACGTCGCAATGCGTAAGGGATATCGCCGAAATAAAACGCCGACATACCTGAATACAGCCACGACCAGAACAGCGTCGGCTGCGACACACGGGTACGGTCGATGGGGCCGAAACGGTCATGTTCGATGCCATCCAGTTCGGCCAACGGCCGATGCAGGCGCCCGTCGCGCAGATCGGTGGCGAATTCCTGTTGCGCCAGCAGGATGCGCTCGATATCGATGTAATGAAATTGCCGCACCCACCTCAACCCATGCTCCAGTTCGTTCAACACCCCTTGCAAGGGTTCGCCCATGAACAGCAGGTCGGAACCGATGTGGTTGCAGGCGTAACAGGACATGCCCAGGTCGCCGCCGGCCTGGCCGCACTCGAATGCGGCGAACGCCTTCTGTCGAGCGTACGCCATCGGTCGGGTCCACGGGCTGACCTGATCGAGCGCCACCAGCGTGCCTGTGCGCCCTGCTTCGTAGCCGTGCTTGTCGGTCAGTTCAAGAGCCACTTCGGCGAAGGCCTGCCCGTCCACATACTCGCCATAGCGTTCGGCAATCATCACGCCAAACCAGGCAAAACCGTAACCGCTGCTTGGCGTAGTGCCATGTAGCAGCGTGAGTTCGACCATTTTCGCCAAATGCAGAAAACGAATGTCGTCGTCAACGAAGAATGAAGAAATCAACGTACTGAGCAACTCCATGGCCGCTTCGACAGGCGGGTCATCGGCCTTGGGCAAATGCACCAGATCGGCGATGCGGCGTGCGCCGACAAGCTCACGAACCTGGGTAAATGCCAGGGTCAAATCGTTCTGTGAGGGCCTGCGCTGAAGGAGAATATCCAGCAGGGCCAGACCGTTCAACGCCTCGGTGATCGCCCCCTCGTAATCGGAGTGCAGCGTGCGCAAGGTGGCTAGTAACCGATAGGATTTCGCGCGGTCAAGCGCTGTGGTGGCATGGGTCAGGCAGTCGTCGAGGCGGCGTTGGGCACCGGTCAGATCGGCCAGGAGCATGTCGCACTCGGCCGCCAACCATTGGGTGGCGAACGCCTGGGTGTAGAGGCTCGACCAACCCGTCTGGCCGAGCAGACTTTCGGCCGTGCGAAGATAGCCCACGGCCTGCTCGACAGCGGCGGTATCCCGGGCGCGTTCGGCGGCTTCGACCAACAGTTCGACGAACGCGGCGCGGCGATGCGCCTCCAGTTCATCGGCGTCAATGCGCTGGACCTGACTGGCGACTTCGAACACGCGCTCATGGATCTGCTCGCCCCAATGATCAAGCATGGCGCCCGCGATACGCGCATGCTCAGCAGCGCGTCCCACTGGCGCCGCAAGCTGACAGGCCGCCTCTAGTACACGGTCATGGGGAAACACCAGCTGCTCGCGCTCACGCAGCAGAAAACCTGAATCGACCAGGCTTTGCACATCATCGGTGATCTGTTGCAGCTCACACGGCAACAGCCGGTACAGCAGTGATTCATCACAGCGCCCGCCGACATAGCCGGCCGTGCGCAGCACTTCGCGCTCCATCGGTGACAGGCGTTCGAGTCGCAGTACCATCAAGTCCGCGACGTTGTCGGCGTAGCGATAACCGTCCACCTCCTGTTGATTCCAGACCCAGCGGCGACCCTGCACGTCGAAGCGCACCAGACGTTCATCGATCAATGCGCGCAACACTTGGCTGACGAACAGAGGATTGCCGGCCGTCTTGTAATGCACGACTTGCGCGAGCGTCTCAATCTCCCTGGGGTCAGTGTCCAGCTCAGCGGCGATCAGCTCCGCGACCGCGGCCACCGACAATGGCCCCAGCATGACGCTTGCACAGGGCAACGATTGCTCGCGGCCCAGCACCTCCAGCACTCCCCCCTCGCGCTCGAGGGCCTGCGACTCCGCCTCGCGATACGCCAGGATCAGCACCAGATGCCGGGGCCGCCGGGCGACGAAGGCCTGCAAAAACGACAGCGTCGAATCGTCCGCCCATTGCACGTCATCCACGAACAGCACCAGGGGGCGTCCCGGCTGAGCGAAGACTTCCAATACATCGAGCAGGGTCCGGTTGGCGCGATCGAGCGCATATCGGGCCGGCATGTTCGGCAGCTCAGGTGTGCCCCCGATGACCAGCTCGGCCTCGGGCGCCAGTTCCACCAGAAGCCTGCCCCGTCCCTTAAGCCGTTCGACCAGTTGCTCGCCCAGCGTCTGCAGCTCCAGAGCCGGCTTGCCCAGCAACTGGGTCATCAGCGACTTGAAGATTTCTGCCAAGGGAGCAAATGGAATTTCCTGCTGCAACAGATTGCTCTTACCGCTGGCCCAGTAGCCGGGCGCCATGGGCCGGACACCCTGATGGATCAGCGTCGACTTGCCGGCACCCGGCGCGCCACCGACCAGCAGAACCCGGGCAATGTCATCGTTGCCTACCTGACGCATCAGCTCGACCAACTGCGTACGTTCGGCCTCTCGACCGAACAGCACATCGCTGCGGGCCAAGGAAGGCAACGCATCGAAAGCGCCCAGGCGGAACGCGTCGATACGCTCATGTTCCAGCCACTGCTGTTGGCACCAGGCCAGATCCGCGGCCATTGATTCGGCACTCTGGTAGCGGGCACCCGGTTCTTTCGCCAGGCCTTTGAGCAGAACCCGGCAGATGCCTTCCGGTAGATCGGTGACATGAATCGCCGGTGATTCCGGCTGGACAGCGGCGTGCACGTGCAGCCATTGGGACGGGTCACGGGCGGTGAGCGGCAGTCGGCCGGTCAGCGCTTGATAAAGAATCGCGGTCAGCGCGTAGACATCGCTGCGCGCGTCAAAATTGGCGGCATCGCGACGCACTTGCTCGGGGGCCAGATAAGGCCATTGCTCCAGGCCGGGCAGTTCAACGGCAGGCGTCTCCCCGGCATGGCTGTGAAAACTCAGGAGTCTGACCGAGTCAGCGGCGTCCACCACCAAGTGGTGGGGTAACAGACTGGCATGTCGCACGCCCATCTTCTGGGCGCTCGCGAGCGCGTTGGCCGCACTTACCGCGATGACCAGCACGCGCGCCAGTGGCATCCCTGTGTCACCAATCAAATCAGTCAGCGGCGCCCCATGCGTGGGATAGATCAACAAAGGCCCCTCGGCCGAGCGGATGAACGCGACAGGGGCAATCGCCCAGGCCGGATCCAGGCGCAGGTGAAAATCGCGCTCCAGCCGCTGGCATACGGCAGGCCGCTGAATCGGCGCCCGGGCGGCGAGCCAACGTGTTCCCGATTGCCGATCCTGGAGCGTGAACCAGGTCAGGTCGTTTTCCCGGCGCAGTATTGCGAAGGTGCAACGCTCAAGCCAGGCTTCATCGTGTGAGACATCAGGACTGTGGGAACCGGATGCTGAGAGAGAGCTGCTGGGCATGAACAATCACCGCTGAAGATTCATTTCGGGCTGAGCCGGTGAGTATACGCAAGGCTCTGGCCCGATAGCTGCGCTCGAGCAATCCTGTCCGTTATCGGCACTAGGATGGCAGTTCAGAGCCCCCACGACCTGTGGTTTTTGCGCATTGAAATCGCAGCGTGTTATCCCTCGGGATAATTGCATTATGCGAGGCCGTCCCCTAGCTTGTAGCCCTGATGAAACGACGTTCCGGCGTCACTCCCCGTCAACGCAGTGCAGAGGAACGTATGATCCGACTCGGCCAAGCCACTATTTCCCTGGAACGGCGTGAAGCCTTTCTTGATGGACGGCCGCTGCGTGTCGGAGGCCGGGCGTTCGAAATCCTCTCGGTGCTGATGCAGGCCGATGGCCGAATCGTCAGCAAAGATGAATTGATCACACAGGTCTGGCCTGACACCGTCGTCGAGGAAAACAATCTGCAGGTGCAGATTTCCTCGCTGCGCAAGTTGCTCGGAGAAAAAGAGCTCATCCAGACGGTCCCGCGCCGAGGTTACCGATTATTGAAAGAACGTGAACCGCCCCTGCCCCTGTTCCATCCTACGACCCCGGGCCCCTCGGCGTCCGAGGATCAGCAGCGGATCGATCCTGACAGAGTGCAGGTGTTCATCGTGGACGATGAAGCCCCCGTGCGCACGGCGCTCAGCCGACTGCTGCGGGCCGAAGGGATCGTGCACCGGATATTCGCCTCGGCCGAAGAATTGCTCAGCGCTGACCTCGACATCGGCCCCGCTTGCTTGTTGCTGGACGTCAGCTTGCCCGAGGCGACAGGCCTGGAACTGCAATCCGCACTCGGGCGGCGCGGACTTCCGTGGCCGGTTATTTTCATGACCGGTTTTGGCACCATCCCGATGTCGGTGCAGGCCATGAAAGCGGGAGCGGTCGAGTTCCTGACCAAGCCTTTCAATGACGGCCAGTTGCTGGACATCCTGCGCACCACCCGTCAGCGTGCAGCGACGGCGTTCGAGCAATGGCAACGCACTCAGAGTGCCCGTCAAAGGGCTACCCTATTGACCCCCCGTGAACACGAAGTGCTCCCGCTGATCGTCGCGGGTCTGTCCAACAAGCACATCGCCAACCGGTTGGGCACCAGTGAAGTCACCGCCAAGGTCCACCGCAAACACATCATGGAGAAGATGCAGACGCGCTCGCTGGTCAGTCTGGTCAGCCTGTATGGCTTGCTCAGCGCCGAGCCGGCGTTTGGCACTCAGGGCTCTTCATGACTATCGACACTGGCTGCACCGCCCCCGGATCATCCGGCAGCGTCATGATCATCGTCTGCATCGTGGACGACGATGCGTCCGTGCGCAAAAGCCTGGCCAACCTGCTTCGGTCGGCCGGATACCGCGCCCGGGTATTCGCCTCGGGCGAGGAGTTCCTGGCCCTCGAAAACTTCAATGACATCGCCTGCCTGTTGTTGGATTTGAAAATGAACGGCCTGTCAGGGATAGACGTCATGCGCGCGCTGACGCTCAAGGACAGAAAATTCCCGGTGATTTGCATGTCGGCACACTGGGATGAAGTGACACTGGCCGAATCCGGCCGTTATAAACCCATCGAATGCCTGCGTAAGCCCTTCAGCGGCGATGCTTTGCTGAGCGCTATCGAATTTGCACTTCAAAGTGAGTGTTGAAGGTTTTCCTGATAGCCGATATGGCATCTGACTAAGGCAGACGGAGTAATCATGTCCCAGGCTGGCAATTGACCTTCGAGATTACTCATTGAACCCTCTTCATTTTTCAGTCGACGTCCACGCTATGGCCTATGGCTAAAGCTTTGTGGTGAGGTGAACGGCAAGAGGACGGGGTGGTGTCCTATCCACCAGGCTTGCTTGCTTATCCGCTGTTTCAGTTTGCCCCGTATTGTCAGGACGGATCTTGAACCAGATGGCGTACATCGCCGGCAGGAACACCAGCGTCATGATGGTGCCGACTAACGTGCCTCCGATCAGCGTGTAGGCCAGCGTCCCCCAGAAGACGGAATGGGTCAGCGGAATGAACGCCAGGATTGCCGCGAGTGCTGTCAGCAGTACCGGGCGGGCACGCTGTACCGTGGCTTCGACCACTGCGTGAAACGGGTCCAAGCCTTCTTGGGCGTTGTGATGGATCTGCCCGATCAGAATCAGCGTGTTGCGCATCAAGATGCCCGACAGCGCGATCAGCCCGACCAGGGCGTTGATTCCAAACGGCTGCTGGAAGATCAGCAGCGTTGGCACCACACCAATCAATCCCAGCGGCGAGGTGAAAAACACCATGATCATTGCCGAGATCGAACGTACCTGGACAATGATGATCAACAGCGTCAGGGCAATCATGATGGGAACCAGCGGCACTATCGCCTGGCCGGCCTTGCCCGATTCCTCGATCGCACCCGCCTGCTCGATCCGGTACCCGCCAGGCAGCGTGTCGATAATCGGCTGCAGTTGCTTGACGATCACACCCGATACATCGGGCGGCTGAAGGCCTTCGGCAATATCGCCGCGCACGGTGATAGTCGGCGTGCGGTCACGGCGCCTAAGGATCGGATCCTCCATACGCACATCCACCTCTCCGACCTGGGACAGAGGGATACGCTGACCCGCCGCTCCCACCAATGTGAAGCCTTCAATCCGGGCGGGATCGAGCCGGATATTCCCCGCGGCACGACCAACCACCTGCACTGAACGAATGTCTTCACGAACCGCCGTGATCGGCACTCCGGCCAGCAGGAATTGCAACTGCTGGGCGACTGCACTGGATGTCAGTCCAACCGCCTGCAAGCGATCCTGATCCAAGTTGAAATGCAGCGTCGGCGTCAGAGGGCCCCAGTCGCTGTTGACCGTCCTCATCATCGGGCTGGCTTGCATGACATCTTGTACACGACCCGCAATCTCGCGAAGCTTCGTCGGGTCAGGCCCCATCACCCGGTAGGCCACCGGGAATGGCGAATACGGACCAAACACAATTTGAGATGCCCTGACTCGGGCCTCTGGGGCGAGGCCTGCAGCGACCGCTTCGCGAAGACGGAGCTTGAGGGTTTCACGTGCCTCCTGACTGTCCGTCAGCACCACGATCTTGGCGAACGATGGATCGGGCAATTCTGGCGCCATCGCCAGGAAGAAACGCGGCGCGCCCTGCCCAATATAGGCCGTGACGATTTTTGCCTCTTCCTGCTTTTTCAGCCAGGCCTCGACCTTTGCAGCAGTGGCACTGGTCTGCGCGATGGAGGTTCCGTAGGGCATTTGCACCTCGACCATCACCTCGGGACGGTCCGAGGTCGGGAAGAACTGCTTCTTCACCAGGCTCATGCCCAGAACTGCCACGAAAAACAGCGTGATAACCGTGCCAGCCACCAGCCATTTGCGGGCGATGACGCGTGTCAGAACCCGGCGGAAGCGGTTGTAACGGGGGGTGTTGTAGATAGCCGCATGCCCACCCTCGACCTTCTTGATGTCTGGCAACAACTTCACTCCCAGGTAAGGGGTGAAAGCCACCGCGACGACCCAGGAAGCGATCAAAGCAATGCCGACGATCCAGAACATGTTGCTGGTGTACTCGCCGGCAGTGGACTGGGCGAAACCGTTGGGCATGAAGCCAATCGCCGTTACCAGTGTACCGGAGAGCATTGGCGCGGCCGTATGACTCCAGGCATACGCGGAAGCTTTGATTCGGTCGTAGCCCTCTTCCATTTTCACCACCATCATTTCGATAGCAATGATCGCGTCGTCCACCAGCAGTCCCAGCGCCAGAATCAACGAGCCGAGTGTAATACGGTCAAAGTTTTTTCCGGTGGCCGCCATCACCACAAACACTATCGCCAGCGTCAACGGTACCGCCGCTGCGACCACGAGGCCTACCCGCCAGCCCATGCTGAGAAAGCAAACAAGCATCACCACAAGCAGCGCGACAAAAAATTTGACCATGAACTCGCCAACGGCCGAGTCAATGTTCACGGCTTGATCAGTGACCTTGGTCAGCGTCATGCCCAGCGGCATGCCTTCATTTATCTTCGCCGTCTCGGCGTCCAGCGCCTTGCCCAGGTCCAGGCCATTCCAGCCTTCGCGCATTATGACCCCCAGCAACAAGGCCTCTTCGCCGTTATTGCGCACCAGGAAGGTGGCAGGGTCTTCGTAGCCTCGTTCAACCGTCGCCACGTCCGAGAGCTTCAACGTGCGCCCCTGAATCGCCAGGGGCGTGTCACGAATTTTCTCCAATTTATCGAAAGCGCCATCCACCCGCAGGAAAACCTGCGGCCCGTTGGTTTCGATGGAACCGGCGGGAGTGAGCACGTTCTGGCTGTTCAGCGCGGCGAAGATGTCCTGGGGAGAAACGCCCAAGGTGGCCAGTCGGTCATGGGAGAAGGACACAAAAATGCGCTCGGCTTGCTCACCGATGATGTTGACCTTCTTCACGCCCGGCACATGCAACAGTTGTTGGCGCAACGACTCAGCATCACGCACCAACAGTCGCTGCGGCTCGCCTTTGGCTTTGAGGGCAAAAAGCGCAAACGTCACGTCCGAATACTCGTCGTTGACCAATGGCCCGATTACACCCGCCGGTAGCTTGGTGGCTTCGTCGTCGAGCTTTTTGCGCGCCTGATAAAACTCTTCCTGCACCTGTGAGGGTGGCGTGCGGTCCAACAACGAAACCATCGTGAAAGCGAGACCGGGCCGCGTATAGGTTTCCGTGCGGTCGTACCATTTCAGTTCTTGCAGGCGTTTTTCAAGTGGCTCTGCTACCTGATCCTGCATCTCCTGCGCCGTGGCGCCCGGCCACGCGGTAATGACCGTCAACTGCTTGACCGTAAACGGAGGATCTTCCGCACGCCCCAGCTTGAAGAACGCCAGGGTGCCTGCAACGGCAATCAGGAAGATCAGAAACACCGTAATAGATCGCTCACGAACGGCGATCGCGGAAAGATTGAAGCGCCCCTCGCTCATGGACGCCCCCCGGCAACTTTTTCGTCATCCTGTTGAGGCAATCTCACCTCTTCACCTTCGCGCAACAGATGTGCGCCTAACGCTACGATCTGCTCGCCGACTTTGAGGTCGCCCGCGACTCGCACTGTGTCGTCGCTCAAACCCAGGACTTGTACAGGTCGCCAGGCCACCTTCGCCGGTGTACCGGCGATGACCCACACGCCAGTGCCTTGGCCTGGGTCATAAACGGCAGCGATCGGTACTTGCAGCCCCTGCCCCTGCGTGGTGCCTTCAGTGATCCGAAGCGTGACGGTCGAGCCTATCGGTGCATTGGCCAGCGCGCCCTCAAGCACATACCGCGCCTCGAAGGTGCGTGTCATACGGTCGGCCGAGTCAGACAGCAGCCTGAGCTTCGCTGTAACAGCATCCGTGGTATTGCCATAAAGCGTCGCCTGCGCAGTAGATCCTGCTGCGGGGCGCAACGTCTCGGGCAGGTGAACGATGGCTTCGCGCTGTCCTGCCCGCGCTAGTCGAACCACGGGCTGTCCCGGGCTGACAACTTGTCCGGGCTCGGCGAGCGTCTCCACCACCACGCCGTCGGAATCCGCAAGCAGCACCGCATAACCAGAAGCATTACGGGCAACGTCAGCCTGCGCTTCAGCGGCGCTAAGCTGCGCCTTTGCGGTATCCGCTGCGGCTTTAATCTGGTCGTAGGCCGATGCAGAAATAGCGCCTGCGGCAACCAGACTGCGGTATCGCGCCTCGTCATCTGCTGTCTGCTTGGCTCGGGCCCGAGCGGCTATGACCGACTCTTGCTGTGCTCGCGCCTGCAACCCTAGGTCGATTGGGTCGAGGCGCATGAGTGGCTGACCACGTTTAACGGTCTGACCGGTGTCGACCAAGCGCTCAAGTATCTTGCCTGACACCCGAAAGCCCAGGTCGCCCTGGACGCGGGCAACCACGACACCACTGAAAGAACGCGAGACGTCGGACGAAGCCTGAACAGCAGTGGACCTCACCAAAGGGGCATGCGTGCGTGGATCTTCAACGGTGGATGAGTCGCCACATGCCGTCAGGACGAGAGGCAACAAGCAAGCGGCAATGGGGAAAGGTCGAAGCCGGCGCATAGGTTCCCTTACTTAAACAAATAGGACAGGCGTCATATTCTCAGCCGAGTGACCACTAGTGTCAACGGTCACAAATTATAATCTTCTATGCCCCTCAACCTCAGCGGTTTTATCGCCGAATACACTGGCAATTTCGAACTTGGTTGAACGAGCGTCGATTGACAGGAAGTGACCGTAACGTAATATGGTCACAAACATGCTCAATTGAAGGAACCTCAATGCCTCCCCTCCGTCCCGTTGCTCTCTTGGTGAGTGCCAGCTTGATGACAGGTTGCGCGGTCGGTCCGGACTATCACCGTCCGGACGCCCCGCTTTCGGACCGTTACTTGGGTCAGCCTTCTGTCGAACAGAGGCCTGGGGAGATGCCTGCCAGTCTTGTCGCCTGGTGGGAAGGCTTCGGTGATCCACTGCTAGCCGACTTCGTCTCCAAGGCACTTGAGCAGAACCTGGACCTGGCGCAGGCGTCGGCGCGAGTAACGCAGGCACGGGCAGGACTAGGCGCCGCAAATGCCGCTTTATTACCCTCGGGAAACATCAGCGGCCAAGCCGCGCGTTCCTACCAGTCAATCGAGACCCCACTCGGCCAGGTGTTGAACTCAACGCCTGGCTATGATCGGTACGGAAGTTCCTACGAGGTCAACCTCGATGCTAGCTGGGAGGTGGACGTCTTTGGCGGACTGCGACGCGGACGCGAGGCTGCACTGGCCGAGTACCAGGCTTCCGAGGCGGGTGTCGCTGCCACACGACTGGCCATCGCCGCGCAGACCGCCGATATCTACATCACCATCCGCGGATTGCAGACCCGGTTGGACATTGCGAACCGACAAGTCAAAACGCAGCAGGAGCTACTAGAGAAAGTCCAATTGCTCTACAGCAAGGGCCTCGCCGCCAACTATCAGGTTCGTCAGACTGAGGGGGCACTATCGCAGGTCCAAGCGACAGTACCGGCCCTGCAGACCGGCCTGGATGCTGCCATGAATGCGCTGGATGTCATGCTCGGCACACCGCCAGGCACTCACCGAACGCAATTGGCAAATACGGGGAACATTCCTGTAGCGCCGCAGATAAAGGCCACGGGAACGCCGGCCGATCTGCTGCGCCGCAGGCCAGATCTCATTGTTGCTGAGCGCCATCTCGCAGCCTCAAACGCACGCATCGGGGAAGCGATTGCTGAGTACTACCCGAAATTCTCCCTGAGCGCATTGCTGGGCAGCGCCACGGCTGTATCCGCAGGCAACCTTTTTACCAGCGGTGCCAGCCAGTCGGCGGGTGTATTGGGGCTACGCTGGAGACTCTTCGACTTCGGTCGCATAAACGCCCAAATCGGCCAAGCCAAGGGACAGGAAGCCGAAACCCTGGCCGCTTACCGTCAGTCTGTGCTGCGCGCCACCGAGGATGTCGAGAACGCGTTCTCCTCACTGGTAAATCGGGAAGCTCAAGCAACCACCCTCACCGGGGGAGAGGCGTCTCTGACGCAAGCTCGCCAATCGTCGTTCATTGCCTATGAGAAAGGCACGGCCAGCCTGATCGATGTCCTGCACGCTGACGAAACGATGCTGCAGGCTTCCGATGCCCGGGCGCAAGCGCGAACGGAATCGGCACGAGCGGCGGTGGCGGCATTCAAGTCGCTAGGTGGTGGCTGGCAACCTCCTGAAGCCCAACCTGTTGCGACACGATGACCTAACCAGGCGAGCTCAATAGAAACCAACCGGAGTACAGCGAAATGAAGTCGAACGAGAATTCCTGGGTGCTCATCACCGGAGCATCAAGCGGATTTGGCGAGGAGTTTGCCCGGCAGTATGCCGCGCAGGGAAAATCGCTCGTTCTGGTAGCAAGAAGACTGAGTAAACTCGAAGCGCTATCAGCGCAGTTGCGCGAACGATTCGGCGTCGATGTGATCATCGAACAAGTAGACCTGTCCTCGATCCCGGCGATCATCGAACTGCATGAGCAACTCCGCGAACGCAATATAGTGATCGATGTGCTCATCAACAATGCGGGTCATGGATTGCAAGGGCCTTTCCTGGATCAACCTCTGGATGAGTCCCTGGCGATGATTGATCTGGATATCGCTAGCCTGACAGCCCTGACACGCCTTTTCGCCGCCGACATGCGAGCCCGCAAACGTGGGCACATCCTGATGGTCGCAAGCTTGCTGTCCTTCCTGGGCGTGAAGAATTTCGCCGTTTACTCTGCCGCGAAAGCCTATGTTCTCCGCTTCTCTGATGCGCTTCATCGTGAACTGAATCGCCCCGGATTCTCTAGACACCTTGCAAGCTCAT
>NZ_AKJL01000006.1 GCF_000282355.1 Pseudomonas sp. GM49 | reverse complement strand
CCGGCGCCCTGAAATTGCTGCTGTTGGCGTTGATCGCCGAACAGCCGTGCCACGGCTATGACCTGATTCGCCAGATCGAAAGCATGTTCGACGGCGCCTACAGCCCCAGCCCCGGTGTGATTTATCCGACCCTGACATTCCTTGAAGAAAGCGAAATGATTGCGGGCGATGCCGAAGGCGGGAAAAAACGCTACAGCGTGACCGATGCCGGACGTCTGTTCCTGAAAGAGCAAACCATTGCACTGGATGGCGTGCGGATGCGCATCGACGTCAGCAAGCGTTCGCTACGCGGACATGATCGCCCGGCAGAAATCCATGAAGCCGTGCATAACCTGCGCCACGCCCTGCAAATGCACCATGGGCGCTGGAGCCCGGACGAAATCCTGCGGGTACGCGACCTGCTCAACAACACCGCCAAGGCCATCGTCGACGGCCCGGCCGTTCAGGAGAATGCCGAATGACTGAAGTGATTGCCTCAACCATTCACCGTGTCATGCACGAGATCAAACGCCGTCGCCTGGAAGTGCTGCGGGTGGTCGACCTGACCCCGCGCATGCGCCGGATTACCCTGGGCGGGCCTGAGCTGGCTGGCTTCGTCAGCCTGGGTACGGATGACCACGTCAAGTTGCTGTTCCCGCAGAACGCCGAGCAAGCGGCAACGCTGGAAACCCTGGTGCTGGGCGCCGGCAAGGCCAACGGTCCGTTGCCTGAAATGCGCGACTACACCCCGCGCCGCCATGACCCCGACACGCTCGAACTGGACATCGACTTTGTGCTGCACGGCGACGGCCCGGCCGCGACCTGGGCCGAACAGGCCCAACCTGGACAGTTCCTGCACATCGGCGGGCCAAGGGGCTCGATGATCGTGCCGGACATCTTCGACAGCTACTTGCTGATCGGCGACGAAACCGCCCTGCCCGCCATCGCCCGGCGCCTGGAAGGGCTGGCGGCCAATCGGCGTGCCCTGGTGATCATCGAAGTGGAGAACGGCAAGGAGCAGCAAGTGCTGGAAAGCGCTGCCGAGGTCAATGTGATCTGGGTGCTGCGCGAAGGTGGCAAGGATCATTTGCTGAGCACTGTGCGTCAGATCCAGGTTCCTGCAGGAAGCTTGTATGCCTGGGTCGCGACCGAGAGCAAGGTGTCGCGGCAAATTCGCCGGGTGTTGCTCGATGAACACGGGCTGGATGAGCAGTTCGTCAAGGCGGTTGGGTACTGGAAGTTGGACGACAACAACGAGGAGTAACAGGCGTCACACTGTGGCGAGGGGGCTTGTCGGATCGCCACAAAAAGCATTCCACACCGCCATATCCGCGGTTACATTCGAGCGCGCCACCGATCCAACCCCACCACCCACAACGCAATCACCACAAACCCCGCCAACAATCCCCCGGCATTGATAAACACCTGTGGATAACCCAGCTTCTCCACATCAATGAACGGGTACGGATAAGTCGCCAGCAGATGCCCGCGCAGCAGCGAGTAGGCGAAGTACACTAGCGGATAAATCATCCACAACGCGATGTGCCCCAATCGCAACGTACCCTTCGGTACACAGCACCACCAATAGCCCAGAAACAGCAGTGGCATGACGTCATGCAGCAGCTCATCGGCCAGCCATTGCCAGCCTTCGGGATGCCACAAGTGACGCAGCAACAGGTTGTAGGCCAGGCCGACTAACGCAATGCTCACGGCGATGCCACTGCTGACCCCTGGCTGCAAGAACCAGCGTCGCGCCGCCGATTCGCGGGATGTCAGTTCGCAGGTCAATACCGTCGCCACCAAGGTATTGCTGAGTACGGTGAAGTAACTGAAGAAGCTCAGCAGCCCGCCCATCAGGCTGGCGCCCAGAGTCCAGCGCGAATGGAAAATCAGGTACATCTGGATGCTCAAACCCGCCCAGCCGAGCACCGTCGCCACGGCCACAAAACGACGCCTCGTGGCAGCCGCTGACGTCGAAGGCTTGAGCATGTTCAGAGCGGACGCTTGGTGCGCATCAACTTCACATACAGGCGCTCGACCTTCTCCCGAGCCCACGGGGTTTTACGCAGGAACGTCAGGCTCGACTTGATGCTCGGGTCGCTCTTGAAGCAGCGGATATCGATGCGCTCGGCCAGCCCCGACCACTCGTAGTGTTCAACCAGCGCGTTGAGGATCTGTTCCAGCGTCACGCCATGCAACGGATCGGTGTTGTGTTCAGTCATGCCGGGCCTTCGAGCAGAGTGGGAATTGGAAGCCGCGCACCTTAGCCGAGGGCTTCGCTGGGGGGAAGCGATCTATCAAATCTAGGTGAACTTGTAGGAGCGAGCTTGCTCGCGATGGACTCGAACGATAACGCGTCAACCCAGAATGAACGCGTTATCGTTATCGACCATCGTCGGAACGCCGCCCGGAGCAAGCTCGCTCCTACAACTGTTACCGAATCCGAAAGGATGCATGTCAGTAAAAGCCCTTTCTCTATTTGTAACAGATCATTATCCTTGCACCCGCTTTAGCTGAAACGCTTCTGCTAGCCATTTCTTCCGTTTAATCCCCAGAAAAAGATCAAGAATTTCTTCTCTATGCCTGATTTCCAATTTTCGAAAGACAGCGCTGTCTTTAAGCCTGTTGCCTGCCGAAAAACCTTGAACCTGATAGGCGGATTCACCGCTTTGGGCCTTGCCACTTGCGCTCACTCGGCTCCGGCCTTCGATAGCGACTCACCGTGGATGCTCGGCGACTGGAACGGCACTCGTACCGAACTTGCGGAAAAAGGCTACGACTTCAAAGTCGATTACACCGGCGAAATGGGCAGCAACCTGCATGGCGGTCACGACCATGACCGCACCGCACGCTACAGCGACCAGTTTGCCCTCGGCACTCATTTGGACTTGCAGAAGATCCTCGGCTGGGACGCCGCCGAGTTCCAGCTGACCATCACCGAACGCAGCGGTAACAACATCAGCAACGACCGCATCAACGATCCGCGTGTCGGCGGCTTTACCTCGGCCCAGGAAGTCTGGGGCCGTGGCCAGACCTGGCGCCTGACGCAAATGTGGTATCAGCAGAAATTCTTCGACCAGAAACTCGACATCAAGGCCGGCCGCTTCGGCGAAGGCGAAGACTTCAACAGCTTCCCCTGCGACTTCCAGAACCTGGCGTTCTGCGGCTCCCAGGTCGGCAACTGGGCGGGCGACATCTGGTACAACTGGCCGGTCAGCCAGTGGGCGCTGCGGGTCAAATATCATCTGACGCCGCAGCTGTACGCGCAGATCGGCGCGTATGAGCAAAATTCGTCGAACCTGGATCGCGGCAACGGCTTCAAGCTCAGCGGCAGCGGCACCCAAGGCGCGGTCCTGCCGGTGGAACTGGTGTGGACGCCGAAGCTCAACGGCCTGCCGGGTGAATACCGCGCCGGTTACTACTACAGCAGCGCCAACGCCACCGATGTCTACAAGGACAGCAATGGCCAGCCTGCCGCCCTGAGTGGCGAAGCCTACCGCAGCGCTTCGAGCAAACACGGCGTGTGGCTCGGCCTTCAGCAGCAAGTCACCAGCCTCGCCAGCGATCACTCCCGCGGCCTGAGCCTGTTCGCCAACGGCACGATGCACGACAAGAAGACCAACGCCATCGACAACTACGTCCAGGCTGGCCTCGTCTACAAAGGCCCGTTCGACGCGCGCGCCAGGGACGACATCGGCTTTGCCATGGCCCGCGTCCACGTCAACCCGGCCTTTCGCAAGAATGCCGAGGCGACCAATCAGGCCCACGCCGTCTTCGACTTCGACGACCCGGCCTTCCTGCCGCCGCAGGACACCGAATACAGCGCCGAACTCTATTACGGCGTGCACGTGACCAACTGGCTGACCGTGCGCCCGAACCTGCAATACATCCGCCACCCGGGTGGCGTGAACCAGGTCGACGACGCGCTGATCGGCGGGATCAAGGTCCAGTCGTCGTTCTAAAAAACACCGAAAGAACCTGTGGGAGCGAGCTTGCTCGCGATGGTCGTCAACGATAACGCTGCGAGCCTGACACCACACGGCGTTCTCAGGTTTTTCGCGAGCAAGCTCGCTCCTACAACATGCCCGCGCCGGATCGTCATCTACAGTGAACTTGCGCGGGACTACTTGAAACGTCACGGAGAACCACACTATGAGCACTGATGGTGCCTTGGGTCGAAGCCGTCTATGGCCGACCCTGCTCGGCATACTGCTTCTGCTAATGGGCCTGGCCATGCTGGCCGGGGGGATCAAGCTGAGCATGCTCGGCGGCTCGCTGTATTACCTGCTGGCCGGTATCGGCATCGCGCTGAGCGGCGTGTTGCTGATCGCGGCCCGCCGCGCGGCGCTGGGCCTGTACGCACTGGTGCTGTTCGCCAGTACTGTTTGGGCGCTGTGGGAAGTCGGCCTCGACTGGTGGCAACTGGTGCCACGCCTGGCGCTGTGGTTCGCCCTCGGCGTGGTGATGCTGCTGCCGTGGTTCCGTCGTCCATTGCTGATCAACGGCCCTGCCCCTATGGGTACAGGCGCCTTGAGCGTGGCCGTGGTCCTGGCCGGTGCCACCGCCGTGGCCAGCCAATTCACCCATCCGGGCGAGACCCTCGGCGAGTTGGGTCGTGAATCGGCTGACATGACCAGCACCGCGCCGCAGATGCCTGAAGGCGACTGGCAGGCCTATGGTCGCAGCGAATTCGGTGACCGCTATTCGCCACTCAAGCAGATCACCCCGGCCAACGTCGGCAAGCTGCAGGAAGCCTGGCGTATCCAGACTGGCGATCTGCCAACCGCCGATGACCCGGTGGAACTGACCAACGAAAACACCCCGCTCAAGGCCAACGGCATGCTCTATGCCTGCACCGCCCACAGCAAAGTGCTGGCACTGGATCCGGACACCGGCAAGGAACTGTGGCGTTTCGACCCGCAGATCAAGAGCCCGGTGGGTTTCAAGGGCTTCGCCCACATGACCTGCCGTGGCGTGTCGTACTACGACGAAGCGGCCTACGCCAAGTCTGAAAACGCTGCCTCTGCAGTGATTTCCGAGGCCGGCAAAGCCGTCGCCCAGGCCTGCCCGCGTCGTCTGTACCTGCCAACCGCTGATGCACGCCTGATCGCACTCAACGCCGACACCGGCAAAGTCTGCGAAGGTTTCGGTAAAAACGGTGTGGTTGACCTGACTCAAGGCATCGGACCGTTCACCCCGGGTGGCTACTACGCCACCTCGCCGGCAGCGATCACCCGCGACCTGGTGATCATGGGCGGCCATGTCACCGACAACGAGTCGACCAACGAGCCATCCGGCGTGATCCGTGCCTTTGACGTACACGACGGTCATCTGGTGTGGAACTGGGACAGCAACAATCCAGACGCGACCGAACCGCTGCCAGAGGGCGAACACTACAGCCGCAATTCGGCCAACATGTGGTCGCTGGCCAGCGTCGACGAAAAACTCGGCATGGTCTACCTGCCGCTGGGCAACCAGACCCCTGACCAGTGGGGCGCAGACCGCACCCCGGGCGCCGAGAAGTTCAGTGCCGGCCTGGTCGCGCTGGACCTGGCCACCGGCAAGGTGCGCTGGAACTACCAGTTCACTCACCATGACCTGTGGGACATGGACGTCGGCAGCCAACCAACCCTGCTGGACATGAAAACCGCCGACGGCATCAAGCCGGCCGTGATCCAACCGACCAAGCAAGGCAGCCTGTACGTACTCGACCGTCGTGACGGCACGCCGATCATCCCGATCAAGGAAATCCCGGTTCCGCAAGGCGCCGTGAAAGGTGACCACACCGCGCCGACCCAGGCCCGTTCGGACCTGAACCTGCTGGCCCCGGAACTGACCGAAAAAGCCATGTGGGGCGCCAGCCCGTTTGACCAGATGCTGTGCCGCATCCAGTTCAAGGAACTGCGTTACGAAGGTCAATACACCCCGCCGTCGGAACAGGGCAGCCTGATCTATCCGGGTAACGTTGGCGTCTTCAACTGGGGTGGAGTTTCGGTCGACCCGGTTCGCCAGATGCTGTTCACCAGCCCGAACTACATGGCCTTCGTCTCGAAAATGGTGCCTCGCGCCGAAGTCGCGGCCGGCAGCAAGCGCGAGAGCGAAACAGCGGGCGTGCAACCGAACACCGGCGCACCTTACGCGGTGATCATGCACCCGTTCATGTCGCCGTTCGGCGTACCGTGCCAGGCTCCGGCCTGGGGCTACGTGGCCGGCATCGACCTGACCACAGGCAAAGTCGTGTGGAAACGCAAGAACGGCACCAGCCGCGACAGCTCGCCATTGCCTATCGGCCTGCCACTCGGCGTGCCAAGCATGGGCGGCTCGATGGTCACCGCCGGCGGCGTCGGCTTCCTGAGCGGCACGCTGGATCAATACCTGCGCGCCTATGACGTCAACACCGGCAACGAGCTTTGGAAATCGCGCCTGCCGGCTGGCGGTCAGGCTACGCCGATGACCTACACCGGCAAGGACGGCAAGCAGTACGTGCTGTTGGTCGTCGGTGGCCACGGCTCACTGGGCACCAAAATGGGTGACTATGTGATTGCGTACAAACTGTCCGAGTAAGTTTTAGCGGCAGTAAAAAAAAGGCGACGCCCGTGAGGACGTCGCCTTTTTTGTCGCCGCAGATTTCAAAACACCCCCGGACTACTGTGGGAGCGGACTTGCTCGCGAATGCGGTGCGCCAGACAACATTTACATCGACTGACACTCCCTCTTCGCGAGCAAGCCCGCTCCCACAATTGACCGCGCACAGCCATGGTTCAGCTAACCTGTCTCTGCGCTGAACACGCCGTCGAAACACGCCCTTGCAGAAAATGCCCGTTGAAACCACCGCCAACCTGCCCCATCTAAGACCCATACCCATTGCGCAGGTGCCCCCATGAGCGACCAGCAAGAATTCCCCGAAGACCCGAGCGAATACGCCGATCCGGAAAACGCCCCACAGCACAAACCCGGCAAAGGCCTGGCCCTGCCCGGCCAGAACCTGCCGGACAAGGTCTACATCATCCCGATTCACAACCGACCGTTCTTCCCGGCCCAGGTGCTGCCGGTCATCGTCAACGAAGAGCCGTGGGCCGAGACCCTGGACCTGGTGGCCAAGTCCGAACACCACTCCCTGGCCCTGTTCTACATGGACACGCCCCAGGATGACCCGCGCCATTTCGACACCTCGGCCCTGCCGCTCTATGGCACCCTGGTCAAGGTGCACCACGCCAGCCGCGAAAACGGCAAGCTGCAATTCGTCGCCCAGGGCCTGACCCGCGTACGCCTCAAGACCTGGCTCAAGCATCACCGCCCGCCGTATCTGGTGGAAGTCGAATACCCGCACCAACCCACCGAGCCGACCGACGAGGTCAAGGCCTACGGCATGGCGTTGATCAATGCGATCAAGGAGCTGCTGCCGCTCAACCCGCTGTACAGCGAAGAGCTGAAGAACTACCTCAACCGTTTCAGCCCCAACGATCCGTCGCCGCTGACCGACTTCGCGGCGGCCCTGACCTCGGCCACCGGCAGCGAGTTGCAGGAAGTGCTCGACTGCGTGCCAATGCTCAAGCGCATGGAAAAAGTCCTGCCGATGCTGCGCAAGGAAGTCGAAGTCGCACGTCTGCAAAAAGAGATTTCCGCCGAAGTTAACCGCAAGATCGGCGAGCATCAGCGTGAGTTCTTCCTCAAGGAGCAACTCAAGGTCATCCAGCAGGAACTCGGCCTGACCAAGGACGACCGCAGCGCCGACCTTGAACAGTTCGAACAGCGACTGACCGGCAAGGTCCTGTCGCCACAAGCTCAGAAACGCATCGAAGAGGAAATGAACAAGCTGTCGGTGCTGGAAACCGGCTCGCCCGAGTATGCGGTCACCCGCAACTACCTCGACTGGGCGACCTCGGTGCCGTGGGGCATATACGGTGAAGACAAACTCGACCTCAAACACGCACGCAAGGTGCTGGACAAACACCATGCCGGCCTCGACGACATCAAGGACCGCATCCTCGAATTCCTCGCGGTCGGGGCCTACAAAGGCGAGATCAGCGGTTCCATAGTGTTGCTGGTGGGGCCGCCGGGCGTGGGCAAGACCAGCGTCGGCAAATCCATCGCTGAATCCCTGGGCCGGCCGTTCTATCGCTTCAGCCTTGGCGGCATGCGCGACGAGGCCGAGATCAAGGGCCACCGCCGCACCTACATCGGCGCGCAACCGGGCAAACTGGTGCAGGCGTTGAAAGACGTTGAAGTGATGAACCCGGTGATCATGCTCGACGAGATCGACAAGATGGGCCAGAGCTACCAGGGCGACCCGGCCTCGGCGCTGCTGGAAACCCTCGATCCGGAGCAGAACGTCGAATTCCTCGACCACTACCTCGACTTGCGCATGGACCTGTCGAAAGTGCTGTTCGTGTGCACCGCCAACACCCTCGATTCGATCCCCGGCCCGCTGCTGGACCGGATGGAAGTGATTCGCCTGTCGGGCTACATCACCGAGGAAAAAGTCGCCATCGCCAAGCGTCACCTGTGGCCCAAGCAACTGGAAAAGGCCGGTGTGTCCAAAAGCAGCCTGAGCATCAGCGACAGCGCGCTCAAGGCGCTGGTCGACGGTTATGCTCGTGAAGCCGGCGTGCGCCAGCTGGAGAAAAACCTCGGCAAACTGGTGCGCAAAGCGGTGATGAAACTGCTCGATGAGCCGAACGCCGTGATCAAACTCGGCCCGAAAGACCTGGAAACGTCCCTCGGCAAACCGGTGTTCCGCAACGAGCAGGTACTGTCGGGTGTCGGCGTCATCACCGGTCTTGCCTGGACCAGCATGGGCGGCGCGACCCTGCCGATCGAAGCCACGCGCATCCACACCCTCAACCGTGGGTTCAAGCTCACCGGGCAACTGGGCGATGTGATGAAGGAGTCAGCGGAAATCGCCTACAGCTACGTCAGCTCGCACCTGAAGTCGTATGGCGGCGATCCGAAATTCTTCGACGAAGCCTTCGTGCACCTGCACGTGCCGGAAGGCGCCACACCGAAAGACGGCCCGAGCGCCGGCGTGACCATGGCCAGTGCCCTGCTGTCGCTGGCGCGCAACCAGCCGCCGAAAAAAGGCGTGGCCATGACCGGCGAGTTGACATTGACCGGGCATGTACTGCCGATTGGCGGTGTTCGCGAGAAGGTCATTGCAGCACGGCGGCAGAAGATTTTCGAACTGATTCTGCCGGAGGCCAACCGCGGCAATTTTGAGGAATTGCCGGAGTATCTGAAGGAAGGCATTACCGTGCATTTTGCCAAGCGCTTTGCGGATGTGGCGAAGGTGTTGTTCTGATGCTCTTGTAGCGCCTGTACTGCCGTCTTCGCGGGCAAGCCCGCTCCCACAGGAAATTGAGTCGGTCACAAAACTTGTGTGCACCCTCAATCCCTGTGGGAGCGGGCTTGCCCGCGAAGGCGTCAGTCCTGACACCACCGTCCAGGCTGACTGTCACACTTTGTCTCATCTTAAGTTATGCTCGCCGTTCGTCGTGAACGCCGGAGCCCCCGACCCCATGTCCCCCATTCGCCTGCTTGCCCCCCTCGCCCTCGCCTTGCTGGCCGCGTGCGCCACGCAACCTGCACACAACGTGACCGTGGAAAAACAAAGCGAATGCCCGGTGCAACTCAGCAATGGGCAAAACCTGATCCTGACCCTGCCGAGCAATCCGACCACGGGCTATCGCTGGGCGATCCAGGATTCGGCCGGCGGCGTACTGCACGCCTTGGGGCCTGAGGTTTATCGAAACCCGGAAGATGCCGGCATCGTAGGTTCGGCCGGGGTTTCGACCTGGCGCTTTCAGGCTTTTGCGACCGGCACCGGGCGTTTGCGCCTGACCTCGCAACAGCCATGGGCACCGGAAGTGTTGCCGGTGGACTCGTTCGACTGCGCGATCTCGGTTAACTGACCGTGGGCTGGCTGATTCTGGCGCTGATGGGCGCGGTGACCTTTCTTTATGGCGTGAGCGTGCATGCCTCTCTGCTGTGTCTGCTGGTCAAGCCGCTGCCGGTGCTGGCCCTGCTCGGCTGGCTGCATGACGCACCGCCCGGCGAATATCGGCGCTGGATCAGCCTGGGCTTGATCTTTTCCTTGCTCGGCGACGTGTTGCTCGCTTGGCCGGGGGACTTGTTCGTGTTTGGCCTGGGCGCGTTTCTGGTTGCGCATCTGGCCTATCTGAAAGCCTACCTGAGCGATTGCCGGCGTCTGGCTCCTTTCCCCCTGATCATCGCCCTCGGCGTCGGTGCGGTGCTATTGGGGATTCTGATTGCTCATGGACTGGGGCCACTGCTGATCCCGGTGATCGTCTACGGCCTGGCCATCAGCGCCATGCTCTGGCGCGCGCTCGCGCGGCTCGGCACTGACGTGCCCAAGCGTTCGGCGCTGCTGGCGGCGGCGGGTGCGGTAGCGTTTGTGTTCTCCGACAGCGTGATTGGCATCAGTCGCTTTGTGGTGCCGTTCGACGCGGCGGCTTATGTGATCATCCTCAGCTATTGGCTGGGGCAATGGGGCATCACTGCCTCGGCATTCACTCAGAAACCGCGATAGCAATATCACTGAACACAAAGACTTTGCAGGCTGCTTGGCGGTTTATCAGACAACCCGCGCATCCCCACGCCAACTTGGCTAAAATGCCGGCCTTTTCCACCTACGCCGCTGGAACCGCCGTGAGCAAAGAATCCGATCGCCTTTTCGCCCAGCCTTTGGCCCAGGTGCCTGACTTCGCCTTTAACGAGGATGTGGTGCGGGTGTTCCCGGACATGATCAAGCGCTCGGTGCCGGGCTATCCGACCATCGTCGAAAACCTTGGCGTGCTCGCCGCGCAGTTCGCCCAGCCCAATAGCGTGCTCTACGACCTGGGCTCGTCGCTGGGGGCCGTGACCCAGGCCCTGCGCCGGCACGTGCGCACCGACGGTTGCCGGGTGATTGCTGTGGATAACTCGACGGCGATGGTCGAACGCTGCCGCGAGTACCTCAACGGACAGGATTCGATGTTTCAGGAGTTGCTGCCGGTCGAAGTGATCGAAGGCGACATCCTCGCTCTGGAGTTCCAGCCTGCCTCGGTAGTAGCGCTGAACTTCACCCTGCAATTCATTGCCCCGGAGCAGCGCACGGCGTTGTTATCGCGCATCCGCCAATCGCTGTTGCCTGGCGGTGCCCTGATCCTCTCGGAAAAACTGCGCTTTGAAGACGAGCAGGAGCACGCACTGCTCACTGACCTGCACATTGCCTTCAAACGCGCCAACGGCTACAGCGAACTGGAAATCGCCCAGAAGCGCAGCGCCATCGAAAACGTCATGAAGCCCGACAGCCTCGAAGAACACCGCGAACGCCTGCTGGCCGCCGGGTTCTCGAAAGTCGTGCCGTGGTTCCAGTGTCTTAACTTTGCCTCGTTGATTGCCTTGCCATGATTGATCTGTCCCCCCTCGCCCGCCGTCTGGCCGGCACCCCGCTGGCCGACTGGGCCAACACCCTGCAAGCGCAACTCGACAAGAAAATGGAAAAAGGTCATGGCGACCTGGAGCGCTGGCAAAGCGCGCTGGACGCCTTGCCGAAAATCCAGCCGAGCGAAGTCGATTTGCTCAACGGCTTGAAGCTGGACACCGACTGCGACGATGCAACCCGCGCGCAAATGCGCACCGCGTTGATGGGCTTGTCGCCATGGCGCAAGGGGCCGTTCGACCTGTTCGGTGTGCACGTCGACACCGAATGGCGCTCGGACTGGAAATGGTCCCGCGTGGCACCGCACCTGGACCTTGCGGGCAAGCGCATCCTCGATGTCGGCTGCGGCAACGGCTATTACATGTGGCGCATGCTCGGCGCCGGCGCGGACAGCGTGATCGGTGTCGATCCGAACTGGCTCTTTTTCTGCCAATTCCAGGCCGTACAGCGTTACCTGTCGGAGCCGAACGCCTGGCACCTGCCGTTTCCCTTTGAAGACCTGCCGCCGAACCTCGAAGGCTTCGACACGGTGTTTTCCATGGGCGTGTTCTATCACCGCCGTTCGCCCATCGAGCATTTGCTGGCGCTGAAGGATTGCCTGGTCAAGGGCGGTGAACTGGTGCTGGAAACGCTGGTGGTCGAAGGCGACAAGCATCAGGTGCTGGTGCCGGAAGACCGCTATGCGCAGATGCGTAACGTGTGGTTCCTGCCGTCGGTGCCGGCGCTGGAGCTGTGGCTGCGTCGTGCCGGGTTCACCGATGTGAAGTGCGTGGATGTGAGCACTACCACGGTCGCGGAACAGCGCGGGACGGAGTGGATGAAGTATCAGTCGCTCAGTGACTTCCTCGATCCGGAAGACCACAGCAAGACCATTGAAGGGCTGCCGGCGCCGATGCGGGCGGTCATCGTCGCTCGCAAATAAATCTCCAGACAATGGAGATCCCCTGTAGGAGCGAGCTTGCTCGCGATGGAGTGTCAGGTTCATTGATGTCGACTGATCCACCATCGCGAGCAAGCCCGCTCCCACAGGGGTTGGTGTTTAGTCTGAAGGCTTTGCTCTGCGCGCCTTGAAAAACTCGCTCAACACCGCCCCGCACTCCTGCGCCAACACCCCGCCTTCATACAACACCCGGTGATTCAAAAAGCCCTGGGTAAAGAACTGCCCCTGGCTCTGCACAATCCCGGCTTTCGGCTCCAGCGCGCCGTACACCACCCGCGTTATCCGCGAATGCACGATCAGGCCGGCGCACATGCTGCACGGTTCCAGCGTCACGTACAGCGTGCTGCCCGGCAGGCGATAGTTGCTCACCGCTTGTGCAGCGGCGCGGATCGCGACCATTTCCGCGTGGGCGCTGGGATCGCTGGCGCTGATCGGGCAGTTGAAGCCGCGACCGATGATTTCCCCGTCCTGCACCAGCACCGCGCCCACCGGCACTTCGCCCAGGGCTGCGCCTTGAGCCGCCAGGGCCAGGGCTTCGCGCATGAAGTCGCGGTCACGGCTGCGGTCGACGATCGCGGCGGGACGAATCTGACGCATCACGCCACCTCGATGGCGGCCATCAGGCCAGTTTCCATGTGGTCGATCACATGGCAATGGAACATCCACACCCCGGGGTTATCCGCCACCAGCGCCACTTGCGCGCGCTCGTTCTTGCCCAGCAGGTAGGTGTCGGTGAAATACGGAATGACCTTGTGCCGGTTCGAGGCGATGACCTTGAAACTCATGCCGTGCAGGTGGATCGGGTGCTGATACTGAGTCATGTTTTTCAATTCGAAAATGTAGCTCTTGCCCTTCTCGAGCTTGGCAATCGGGCGGTCGGCGCAGGTCTTGTCGGTAATGTCCCAGGCCTTGCCGTTAATTTGCCACAGGCTCGGCGGTTTGCCATTGTCGACATTGACCGATACCGAGCCGGCCCATTCAAAATTGAAGTTGAGTTTCTCGGCATTGCTCAGGTCGGGCTCGGCGATCGGGTTGGCCGGCAGTGCAGGTGGCCACTCGGTCGGCGCATCGCTATTGGCCACCGAACGGAACGTGCCCAGGCGCACCGGGCCGTTACGCAGGGACAATTCTTCACCGGCCGGCGGGGCCTTGATCGCCAGGCAAATGCGCATACCGGGGCCGAGCCAGTATTCCTTGCCCAGCGGGCGTGGTTCGATGGGGTTTCCGTCCAGCGCGTAGATCTGCGCTTCGACGCCGGGAATGTTCAGGCGATAGGTCAATGTGTTGTCGAGGTTGAGCAGGCGCACGCGGGTAATCTGCCCGGCCGGCAACTCGATCACCGCTTGCGGCACGCCATTGATGGTCGCCAGGCGCCCTGCCGTGCCGCCCCGGGCCGCTTCCCGGGGAATGCTGAACTCGACGAAATTGCCGACATCGTCGACATGCCAGCTCTTGAGGCTCAAGGTTTTTTCATACTTGAAACCGGTCGGCTCGCGTTCTTCGACGATCAGCGGCCCGACCAGCCCGCGACCGAGTTCTTCGCTGCTGTTCACGTGCGGGTGATACCAGTAGCTGCCGGCGTCCGGCACACGAAATTTGTAGTCGAAGTATTCACCCGGCAGCACCGGAAGCTGCGAGACGTAAGGCACGCCATCCATTTCCAGCGGCAAGCGGATGCCGTGCCAGTGAATAGTGGTGGCGACCGGCAGGTGATTGATAAAGCGCACCCGCAACCAGTCACCCTGGCGCGCCCGCAACTCGGTACCCGGCGCCGAAGGGCCGAACGCCCAGGCCTGGGTCTTGTGCCCGGCCACCAGCTCGACGTCCAGCGGTGCCGCGATCAGTTCATAGTCGTGGCCCGCGTCAGCGTCGGCCATCTTGCCCAACCAGTAACGCGACGCCCCCCCGGCTCCCACGCCAACGACAACAAGACCGGCCAGGCCACCGAGTATTTGGCGACGGGTAAAGGACATGAACTCAACTACCTCACGTATCAGCTACAGGCCCGGGGCCCGCAAAAGGCGAATACGATACACCCGCAGTTGTGAAAGAAACAGCAAAGCGGGCGTGACGACGGGCCGCAGGCAGGGCCGGCATAAACGCAAAAAGCCGCGTGAACTCACGTTCACACGGCTTTTCATCCTGCGATCAACCCTTCAGGGCTGGTGCGGGATCATTCCCACTCAATGGTCGCCGGCGGCTTGCTCGACACGTCGTAGGTGACGCGGGAGATGCCTTCGATTTCATTGATGATGCGGCCGCTGACGGTTTCCAGCAGTTCGTAAGGCAGGTGTGCCCAACGGGCGGTCATGAAGTCGATGGTTTCCACGGCACGCAGGGCCACGACCCAGGCGTAACGACGGCCATCGCCGACCACGCCAACCGATTTCACCGGCTGGAACACCACGAATGCCTGGCTGACCTTGTGGTACCAGTCGGCCTTGCGCAGTTCTTCGATGAAGATGTGGTCGGCACGACGCAGCAGGTCGGCGTATTCCTTCTTCACTTCACCGAGGATGCGCACGCCCAGGCCCGGGCCCGGGAACGGGTGACGGTAGACCATGTCGTACGGCAGGCCCAGTTCCAGGCCCAGACGACGGACTTCGTCCTTGAACAGCTCGCGCAGTGGCTCGACCAGCTTGAGGTTCATTTCTTCCGGCAGGCCGCCCACGTTGTGGTGCGACTTGATCACGTGGGCCTTGCCGCTTTTCGCGCCAGCCGACTCGATCACGTCCGGGTAGATGGTGCCCTGGGCCAGGTACTTGATGTTGTCCAGCTTGCAGGATTCGGCATCGAACACGTCGATGAAGGTACGGCCGATGATCTTGCGCTTCTTCTCCGGGTCGGCTTCGCCGGCCAGGTTGCCCAGGAACTGCTCCTCGGCGTTGGCGCGGATCACCTTGACGCCCATGTTCTCGGCGAACATGGCCATCACTTGCTCGCCTTCGTGCAGGCGCAGCAGGCCGTTGTCGACGAACACGCAAGTCAGTTGATCGCCGATGGCCTTGTGCAGCAGCGCGGCAACCACGGACGAGTCAACGCCGCCGGACAGACCGAGCAGGACGTTGTCGGTGCCGACCTGGGCGCGAACCTGGGCGATGGCGTCTTCAGCGATCTTCGACGGAGTCCACAGGGCTTCGCACTCGCAGATGTCGAGGATGAAGCGCGACAGAATACGACCGCCTTGCTTGGTGTGGGTCACTTCCGGGTGGAACTGCACGCCGTAGTAGCGACGCTCATCGCTGAACATGCCGGCGATCGGGCAGCTCGGGGTGCTGGCCAGGATGTGGAAGTCAGACGGCATTTTGGTGACCTTGTCACCGTGGCTCATCCATACGTCGAGGCCGAACAGGCCGTCGGCGTCGATGTGGTCTTCGATGCCGTCGAGCAGGCGGCTCTTGCCGACCACGTCAACGCGGGCATAGCCGAACTCACGCAGCTCGGAACCTTCAACCTTGCCGCCCAGTTGCTCGGCCATGGTCTGCATGCCATAGCAGATACCGAACACCGGTACGCCCAGGTCGAAAACGGCTTGCGGGCAGCGAGGGCTGTTGGCTTCGTGGACCGACTCCGGGCCGCCTGCGAGGATGACGCCTTTAGGAGCGAACTCGCGGATCGCATCTTCGTCCATGTCGAACGGGTGCAGTTCGCAGTACACGCCGATTTCACGCACGCGGCGGGCGATCAGCTGAGTGTACTGGGAACCGAAGTCGAGGATCAGGATGCGGTGAGCGTGAATGTCGAGGGCCATGATTCAGTCTCGTCTAAAAAATTCGGAAACAGTCGTGATTCAGAAACAACTCGGGGCTGAATAAAACAGCCCCGGTTGCTTAGCTTGTTGCTTGAAGGCTCAACCTACGCGGTAGTTCGGCGCTTCTTTGGTGATCTGCACGTCGTGAACGTGGGACTCGGCCATGCCGGCGCCGGTGATCCGCACGAACTCAGGCTTGGTGCGCATCTCTTCGATGTTGGCGCTACCGGTGTAGCCCATCGAAGAGCGCAGGCCGCCCATCAACTGGTGGATGATCGCGCTCAGGGTGCCCTTGTACGGAACACGCCCCTCGATGCCTTCCGGAACGAGCTTCTCGGCGCCTGCCGAGGAGTCCTGGAAGTAACGGTCGGAGGAGCCTTGAGCCTGGGACATGGCGCCCAGCGAACCCATGCCGCGATAAGCCTTGTACGAACGGCCCTGGAACAGTTCGATCTCGCCCGGAGCTTCTTCGGTACCGGCGAACATCGAGCCCATCATCACGCAGGAAGCACCGGCAACGATGGCCTTGGACAGGTCACCGGAGAAACGGATACCGCCGTCGGCGATCAACGGCACGCCAGTGCCTTCAAGGGCAGCGGCGACGTTGGCGATGGCACTGATTTGCGGCACGCCGACACCGGCGACGATACGGGTGGTGCAGATCGAGCCAGGGCCGATACCGACCTTGACTGCGTCAGCGCCGGCTTCGGCCAGGGCCTTGGCGGCAGCGCCGGTGGCAATGTTGCCGCCGATGACCTGCACTTCGGGGAAGTTCTGTTTGACCCAGCGAACGCGGTCGATCACGCCTTTGGAGTGACCGTGTGCGGTGTCGACCACCACCACGTCAACGCCGGCATTGACCAGGGCGGCTACGCGGTCACCGGTGTCTTTACCGGTGCCGACGGCCGCGCCAACGCGCAGACGACCTTGATCGTCCTTGCTGGCCAGCGGGTAAGCCTTGGCTTTTTCGATGTCGTTGACGGTCATCATGCCCTTGAGGGCGAATTTGTCGTCGACGATCAGCACGCGTTCGATGCGGTGCTTGTGCAGCAGTTCACGCACATCGTTCTTGTCGGCGCCTTCCTTGACCGTGACCAGACGCTCTTTAGGCGTCATCACTTCACGGACAGTGGCTTCCAGACGGTTCTCGAAACGCACGTCACGGGAGGTGACAATGCCGACCAGGTCGCCATTGTGCAGCACCGGAACGCCGGAGATGTTGTGCATGCGGGTCAGTTCGAACAACTCGCGCACGGTGGCGTCGGCGACGATGGTGATCGGGTCCTTGACCACACCGGCTTCGTAACGCTTGACCTTGCGCACTTCGGCAGCTTGCTGCTCGATGGTCATGTTCTTGTGGATGATGCCGATACCACCTTCCTGAGCCATGGCGATTGCCAGACGGGCTTCAGTGACGGTGTCCATGGCAGCGGAAACCAGTGGAATATTCAGCTCGATGCCACGGGTAAGGCGGGTCTTGAGACTGACTTCGTTAGGAAGCACCTCGGAATAACCGGGCACTAGGAGAATGTCGTCGAATGTCAGAGCTTCTTGGCTGATACGCAGCATCGCGGGGGCTCCCGAGCGGGAAAATGGAAGCGCGCCATTATAGTCAGACACCCCCTCGGGTTCAATGTAAAACTCTGACTATTATTGGCATTACGGATATACGGGAATCAAAACCATGAAATTGCTGTTTTTTTTGTAGGAGCGAGCTTGCTCGCGATGAAACTGAAGGCGGCACTTGTTTCCAGACAGCACGCGTCATCGTTTACGCCCATCGCGAGCAAGCTCGCTCCTACAGGTTTCAGAGTTCGACTTTTACCCAACTGACCGGCTGATCCAGCCAATCGGCGAACTCGTCGAGAAAGTGCTGTTTAAACCCGGCTTCGGCCCAGTTGTTGAAGATGAAACCGAGGTTGGAGAAGCCGCATTCCTGCAGGAACAGGAAGCCGTTGATGTCGTCTTCATGCCCGCATTCCGGGCAGGTGAAGTTGTCGGTGCGTCCTGGCATCCAGTCTTCCAGGCTTTCGAACAGGGCTTCACCGATTTCCTTGCGGCACTCGGCACAACCTGCTTCTCCAAGAAAACCCTTGGCCGGCGTATAGATGCAGCGCTTGGTGACAATTTCCAGGCCGTTGACGGCTTCGCCAAACGGCAGCGCTTCCGGATGCAGGACCACCTCACGGGCACCCTCGGCAATGGCGTGGCCCATGCGGTTGCCGGTGCGGCCGCAAGTGGTCAGTTCTTCCTGGATGATGTTCTTGCGCACCAGCCAGCGCACAACGGCCCTGGCCCGGGGTTCGTGCACCGGCAGGGTGGAGATTTTCGGGACGATGATGCTTTGGGAATTCATGGGTACAGGCCTGGAGCTTTGATGAAGAGACCTCAACGGTCGCGCGGACAAGACACATATTCACAAATTATAGGCTGACCCTGTGGGAGCGGGCTTGCCCGCGAAAAGGCCGGCAAATCCAACATCTACTCCGACTGACACACCGCCATCGCGGGCAAGCCCGCTCCCACAGGGAATTGCGGACCTGCCCGAACGGTTTTTACAGTTCTACGACAACCGCCTGCGAAGCACGGGTCGCCTTGGCGCGGGCGGCTTCGATCGATTCGTCGCGCGCCAGGGCCACGCCCATGCGGCGCTGACCGTTGACTTCAGGCTTGCCGAACAGACGCAGCGCGGTATCCGGCTCGCTCAAGGCAGCGCCCAGATTGGCGAAAGCGGTCTGGGTCGACTGCCCTTCCACCAGGATCACCGCCGAGGCCGATGGGCCAAACTGACGGATCAACGGAATCGGCAGACCGAGAATGGCCCGGGCGTGCAGGGCGAACTGCGACAGGTCCTGGGAAATCAGGGTCACCAGACCGGTGTCGTGCGGGCGCGGCGAGACTTCGCTGAACCACACCTGATCACCCTTGATGAACAGCTCGACGCCGAACAGACCACGGCCACCCAGGGCTTCGGTCACGGCTTTGGCGACGCGTTCGGATTCAGCCAGGGCAATCGGGCTCATGGCTTGCGGCTGCCAGGATTCCTGGTAGTCGCCCTTCTCCTGACGGTGGCCGACCGGCGCGCAGAAGGTGGTGCCGCCCACATGGCGCACGGTCAGCAGGGTGATTTCGTAGTCGAAATCGATGAAGCCTTCGATGATCACGCGACCTTTACCGGCGCGGCCACCTTCCTGGGCGTAGTCCCAGGCTTTCTGCATGTCATCGACGCTGCGCAGCAGGCTCTGGCCCTTGCCCGAAGAACTCATGACCGGCTTGACCACGCAGGGGAAACCGAGGTCTTCGACGGCTTTGCTGTAGTCCTCGAAGGTGTCGGCGAAGTGGTACGGCGAGGTTGGCAGGTCCAGCTCTTCGGCGGCCAGGCGACGGATGCCTTCGCGGTTCATGGTCAGTTGCGCGGCGCGGGCGGTCGGGATCACGTTGAAACCTTCGGCCTCCAGCTCCACCAGGGTCGAGGTGGCGATGGCTTCGATTTCCGGCACGATAAAGTGCGGCTTCTCGGCTTCGATCACGGCGCGCAAGGCCGCACCATCAAGCATGTTGATCACGTGGCTGCGGTGCGCAACCTGCATGGCCGGTGCGTTGGCGTAGCGATCCACGGCAATCACTTCAACGCCCAGGCGTTGCAGCTCGATCACCACTTCCTTGCCCAACTCGCCACAGCCACACATCAATACGCGGGTCGCGGTGGGCGACAATGGAGTTCCGATACGGGTCATCTGAAGGTCCTCAAGGAGCGGATCATCGCGGGACGCGCCATGCGCGCTTCCCATGGGGAGAAAGCGCGGCATTTTACATGAACTTCAGCCGACGACAGCCTGTTTGCGCAGGCGCCAGGCCATGATCAGCCACACGGCGGTGCCCCCGGCGTACTTCGAGCCATGATGCAACGCGATCCTTGTAGCAGCAGGCTTCGCCAGCTGCTACCGGTTGGGTGCTTTGTTGAGCATCCAGATCAACCCGCTGGCCTTGGCCCGCTCATGACACAACCCCAGCACCTTGCGGCGCTCGGCGTTGTCCATGCGGCTCCAGCGGGTGATTTCTTCCACCGTGCGCTGGCAACCGGTACAGATGTCATCCTCGTCCAGCGCGCAAATGTTCACGCAGGGCGATGCTACCGGGCGTTCGGTGTCGGTCATTGTTCCTGCTCGGCCAGATCGCGGGCATAACGCTGCGAGTTGTGCACGTAGTGAGCAGCGCTGGCCTCCAGCATTTTGATTTGCGGCTCGGTCAATTCGCGCACCACTTTGCCGGGTGAACCCATGACCAGCGATCCGTCCGGAATCTCCTTGCCTTCGCCGATCAGCGAATTGGCGCCGATGATGCAGTTCTTGCCAATCTTCGCGCCATTGAGAATCACCGCGTTGATGCCGATCAGGCTGTAATCGCCGACGGTACAGCCATGAAGCATGGCATTGTGGCCGATGGTCACGCCGGTGCCGATGACCAGCGGGTAGCCCATGTCGGTGTGCATCACGGTACCGTCCTGGACGTTGCTGTTCTTGCCGATGAGGATCAACTCATTGTCGCCGCGCAGTACAGTGTTGAACCAGACGTTGGCGCCCTCTTCCAGCTTGACCTTGCCCACCAGCACGGCATTGGGAGCAACCCAGCTCTGTGGATGGGTTTCGACGCGGGCGTCGCCCAGGCGGTATTTCATTGTGTTGTCCTCAAGGCTCAGGCAGGCAGGTTCAAACCATTCGAACGATGGCTTCAGGTATTGATAAAGCTTTTGGGAGGTTGGTGCAGGCTGATTTTCGCGTCATACAGCAAGTTGATCAACTCGACGATCATGATCGCCGTCAGCCCCCAGATCTTGTATTCACCAAAGCGATAGCTCGGCACATACCAGCTGTGGCCCTGATAATCGATGCGATGGGTATGTTCACGGGGATCTTTGCGGAAGAACTCCAGGGGCACGCTGAACACGGCGGCGATCTCGGCATCGTTGGCCTGGTATTCGACGAAATCCGGAATCACCCCGACATACGGGGTGACCTTGATGCCATGCAGGCTGATCAGCGGGCTGAGCGGGCCGATCACCTCGACCAGCCCCGGCGGCAGGCCGATCTCTTCTTCGGCCTCACGCAAGGCAGTAAAAATCAGGTCGGGGTCTTCGGGGTCACGGCGCCCGCCGGGAAAGGCGACTTCACCGCCATGGGTCGACAGTCCGCTGGCGCGCAGGGTCAACACCAGCTCTGGCTCGTCACTGCGGGTGATCGGCACCAGCACTGCGGCCTCGGGAAAACGATGGTCGGTCTCCAACGTGCGTGGTGTGTGGTTACTTACCCGATGCAGTAGCTCGTCCAGCATGAGTGTTCTCGATCTGTGCCTTACCCGGCATCATGCACCAATCGCTGCGGCCGCCCAACCCCCGCAACCGCCCCATGTCGCGAAACGACAACTTGCCGACAGACACTGCCGCACGCCAAGATAGGCCCAGCATTCAGGAACCCAAGCATGAAATTTTGCAGCCAGTGCGGCAACCCGGTGACCCAGCGCATTCCCGAAGGCGATTCCCGCCTGCGTTTTGTCTGCGACAGCTGTCAGGCCATTCACTACCAGAACCCCAATATCGTCGCCGGCTGCGTGGCGACCTGGGGCAGCAAGGTGTTGCTGTGCCGGCGGGCCATCGAGCCGCGCCGCGGCTACTGGACCCTGCCCGCGGGCTTCATGGAGAACGGCGAGACCATCGAGCAGGCGGCCATTCGCGAAACCGCCGAGGAAGCCTGCGCCCGGGTGCGCAACCTGAGCATCTATACCCTGATCGACGTGCCGCACATCAGCCAGGTACATGTGTTCTTCCGCGCCGAGCTGGCGGACCTGGACTTTTCTGCCGGCCCCGAGAGCCTGGAAGTGCAACTATTCGACGAAGCGGACATTCCTTGGGATGAGCTGGCTTTCCGCACGGTGGGCCGTACCTTAGAATGCTTCTTCGCTGACCGGCGGACCGAGATCTATCCCGTACGGTCTGAATCGATCCCGCCGCTTGCTCAGCCTGCCAATACCTGATGTCATCTTGTTATCATTCGAAGGCGCTGAACGATCGTCCGAACGCGCCCCGAGCCTTCGGCGGCTCCTGCAAAAACATCTATACATAAATAGTCGCGACACCTCCTGGGGAATCGTTTCAATGCGCTGGTTGCTTGCCCTGTTCTGTTTGTCGTTCGTCACGGTATCCCAGGCTTCTGCCGTGGAAACCCTGGACGGCAAGGTCATCGAGAAAATCCTGATTCTCAAGTCTTCCCATCAATTGCAATTGATCAATGACGGCAAGCCGCTCAAGACCTATCGCATTTCCCTGGGCAAGCGCCCCAAGGGGCCGAAGCTGATGGAAGGCGACAAACGCACCCCGGAAGGCTTCTACTGGGTCGACTGGCGCAAGACCAGTGATAAATTCAACCTGGCAATGCACATTTCCTACCCGAACATCAGCGACTCTGCCCGCGCCCGTCGTGAAGGCGTCGAGCCCGGCGGCATGATCATGATCCACGGCACCCCGGACACCGTGGACACCCCGGAAGACCTGTTCCACACCCTGGACTGGACCGACGGCTGCATCGCCATGCGCAACATGGACATGCGCGAAGTCTGGAACCTGGTGCCGGACGGCACGATGATCGAGATTCGTCCGTAATTCCCTCGACCATTGGTCGGCATCAAAAAATAAAATCAAAAGATCGCAGCCTGCGGCAGCTCCTACGGGGTGAATACCATTTCGCTCTGTAGGAGCTGCCGCAGGCTGCGATCTTTGTCGTTTTAAAGCCTACCGCTAATACCACTTCAAACCACCCCACCTCCAGCCAGCCACAATTGGCACATTCTTGTAAAACACCCGCGTTGACATGGTATGTAAGTGGTATTAGTTTCGCCTCACAACCGGGCGACAACAATCCTATATCCGCATCGGACAATGCCTACATGAACGACCTACAGGCCCTGCGCCCCGACGATACCCAACCCACGCCGTTGTATCTGCAACTGGCACGCAATCTGGAAGCGGCGATCCATGCCGGCCAGTGGAAAGCCGAACAGGCCATGCCTTCGGAGCGCAACCTGAGCGAGACGCTGGGCATCTCCCGCGTCACCGCCCGCAAGGCGCTGGAAGTGCTGTTCGAACAAGGCCTGATCCGCCGCAACCAGGGCTCCGGCACCTTCATCACGCCGCGCCTCGAACAACCGTTGTCGCGCCTTTCCGGTTTCAGTGAAATGCTCCGTCTCAAGGGTTTCGTGCCCGGCTCGCAATGGCTGGAGCGGGAAATCACCCTGCCGACCCACGAAGAGCTGATCCGCCTCGGCCTGTCGCCCAACGACAAAGTCGCGCGCCTCAAACGCCTGCGTAAAGCCGACGACACCGTAATGGCTATCGAGATGAGCACCCTGCCCGCCTCGATCATTCCCAAGCCGCAAATGGTCGGCGACTCCCTCTACGAATTCCTCGACGGCATCGGCAAACCGGTTGTCCGCGCCTTGCAGCATATCCAGGCGATCAACGCTTCGGACGAGTTCGCCGCGCTGGTCGGTATCGCCCCCGGCACCGCCATGCTGCTGATGACCCGGGTCGGCTACCTGGAAGACAACACGCCCATTGAAGTCACCGACACCTATTGCCGTAACGACTACTACGACTTTGTCGCAGAGCTTCGTAGATAAAGAGCTTCGTAGATAAAGAGCTGCGTCGCTAAACACCGAGAACCTCACATGTCCGAAGACAACATCCTCACCCCCGACGGCTGGGTACGCGGCCGGCTGGTTCACGAACACGGCAAGGTCGTCGCCATCGAAGGCGTGTCCTGCGATCCGGCGGACAACGATCTGCCGTACCTGCTGCCGGGCTTCATCGACCTGCACGTGCACGGCGGTGGCGGCAAAGACATCATGGAGGGCACGCCGGCCTTCGAAACCATCACCCGCACCCACGTGCGCTTCGGCACCACGTCGTTGCTGGCCACCACCATGACCGCACCGAACGAAGAGATCTTGCGCGTGCTCAAGGCCGTCGGCGAATTCTGTGAGCAGCGACCCCACGGCTGCGCCCGGGTGCTCGGTGTGCACCTCGAAGGCCCCTACATCAATCCCGGCAAACTCGGTGCGCAACCCAACTTCGCCCACACCGCGCTGATGGCCGAAGTCGAAGCGTACCTGGCGCTCGCACCGATCCGGGTGATCACCATTGCCCCGGAAATTGCCGGCCACGACGCCTTGATCCGCGACCTCAGCGCCCGTGGCATCCGCATGCAGATCGGCCACACCCTGGGCAGTTACGAGGAAGGCGTGGCTGCGCTGGCAGCCGGCGCCAGCAGTTTCACCCACCTCTACAACGCCATGAGCCCGCTGCATCACCGCGAACCGGGGATCGTCGGCGCCGCGTTGGCCCACGCCCAATACGCCGAACTGATTCCGGACTTGCTGCACGTGCACCCCGGCGCGATCCGCGTGGCCCTGCGTTCGATCCCGTGCCTGTACTGCGTCACCGACTCGACCGCCGCCGCCGGCATGCCCGACGGCGAATACAAGCTCGGCAGCCACACCGTGACCAAATGCCTGGGCGGCGTGCGCCTGCCCGACGGCACCCTGGCCGGCAGCACCCTGACCATGGATCAGGCCCTGCGCAATCTGGTGAAGATCGGCCTGCCCATCGCCGAAGCCTCGCAGCGCCTGTCGCAATTCCCCGCCGACTACCTCGGCATCACCGAACGCGGGCGCCTGCAATCGGGGGCCTGGGCCGACTGCGTGCGGCTGGATCGCTCACTGAAACTGACCGCCGTCATGGTCGAAGGAGAAGACATTGACTTCAAAAATGCTTGAAGAGGCGCTGTCCTCGTTCGAGGCCGTGCAAGCCCAGCTGCAACAACTCGATCCGCAGTTGATCGAGATCGCCGGCCGCCTGCGCCGTCAGCCGCCGCAAGTGGTCATGACCGTGGCGCGCGGCAGCTCCGACCACGCCGCCAGTTACTTCGCCTACCTGACCATGCAACTGCTGGGTATCCCGGTGGCGTCGTTGCCGATGTCGGTGGTGACCATGCAGCAGGCGCCGTTGAAGGTCAGCGGCCAGGTGGCATTCGCCTTTTCGCAATCGGGACAAAGCCCTGACCTGGTCAACAGCCTGCGCCTGTTACGCAAGCGCGGAGCCTTGAGCATTTCGCTGGTCAATGCCGAAGACTCGCCGCTGGAAGCCGCCTGCGAATTCAGCCTGCCACTGTGTGCTGGCATCGAAAGCAGCGTCGCCGCGACCAAGAGTTTTATCGCCACCCTCAGCGCCAGCGCCCGGCTGATTGGTCACTGGAAAGAAGACGCCGAACTGCTCGAGGCTGGTTCCGCCTTGCCCGAGGGACTGCGCGACGCCGCGCAACAGGACTGGAGCCCGGCCATCGACGCCTTGCGCGACTGTCAGCGGCTGATGGTGATCGGCCGTGGCGCCGGTTTCGCCATCGCCCAGGAAGCGGCGCTCAAGTTCAAGGAAACCTCGGCGATCCAGGCCGAAGCCTTCAGCAGCGCCGAAGTCCGTCACGGCCCGATGGCCTTGATCGGCGACAACTACCCGCTGCTGGTGTTCGCCCCACGGGGTGCCGAGCAGGCCGGTTTGCTGAGCCTGGCGGCCGACATGCGCCAGCGTGGCGCCCGTGTCCTGCTGGCCGCACCGGATGACGTGCTCGAACGCGACCTGACGCTGACCCGCGCCGAACACCCGGCCCTCGACCCGATTCTGGCGATCCAGAGTTTCTACGTGATGGCCGCCGGCCTGGCCGTGGCCCGCGGCATGGACCCGGACCAGCCGCGGCACTTGAGCAAAGTCACCCGTACGCACTAACCCCCCCTTGTAGGAGCGAGCTTGCTCGCGATGGACTAAAGAACGCCGCGTTTATCCAGCAAACACGCGTTTTCGTTGACGACCATCGCGAGCGAGCTCGCTCCTACAAGGAGGGCGTATTGATCCGATCCGATGTTTTGAATGAGACCGAGCCATGCATAACAACAATAAAGAGCTGACCTTAAGCGCCCCGCTCAGCGGCCCGGTGCTCACGCTCGCCAAAGTCCCGGACCCGGTGTTTGCCAGCGGTGCCATGGGCGACGGCATCGCCATCGATCCGCTCAACGACACCCTTCACGCCCCGTGTGCCGGCGTGGTGGTGCATGTCGCCCGCACCGGTCATGCGGTGACCCTACGGGCCGACAACGGCGCGGAATTGCTCCTGCACCTGGGCCTCGACACGGTCGAATTGCAGGGCCAGGGCTTCTCGATGCTGGTCAAGGAAGGTGCGCGCGTCGCCAATGGCCAACCGCTGCTGCGCTACGACCTGGACAAGGTTGCGCAACAGTGCAAAAGCCTGGTCAGCCTGCTGATCCTCACTAACAGCCAGGACTTTCAGGCACGGCCCATCACCCTCAAATCGGTGAAGGTCGGTGAGCCGCTGCTGCACATCATTCGTCGACAGACATCGACCGCAGAGGTCGATGTCGAGTTTGCCGGCGCAGAGGTTGTCGGCCTCGTACGCATTGCTCACCGTGGCGGCCTGCACGCGCGGCCGGCCGCGTTGATCCGTCAGACCGCGCAAGGTTTCAAAAGCAAATCGCGGCTGCATTTCGCCGGCAAGTCGGCAACCTGCGACAGCCTGATCGGCCTGATGGGGCTGGCCATCGGCGAACAGGCAGAAGTCCAGGTCAGTTGCCAGGGCCCGGATGCCGAAGCCGCGCTGCAAGCCTTGCTGACCGCGTTATCCACAGCCTTGGCCGAAGACAGTCACGCCACCGCGCCACCCACGATTGCCCAACGCAATCGCCCCGCCGAAGCCGGTGTGTTGCACGGCGTCTGTGCGGCGCCCGGCCTGGTCGGCGGGCCGCTGTTTCGCCTGAATGCGATCAGCCTGCCGGTGGATGCCGGCCATCATGATCCGCAGCAGCAACGGCAGGCTCTGGACGCGGCACTGAGCCAGGTGCGCAGCGACATCGACCACACCCTGGCCCAGGCAAAAAAACACAAGGACAGCGCCGAAGAGGCGATTTTCGCCGCACACCTGGCGCTGCTCGAAGATCCGGCCTTGCTGGGCGCCGCCAGTCAATCCGTCGCCCAGGGCACGGCCGCGACTCACGCCTGGAGCCAGGCCATCGACGCGCAATGCGAAGTGCTCCAGCAAACCGGTAGCACATTGCTCGCCGAACGCGCCAACGACCTGCGCGACCTCAAGCAACGGGTGCTGCGCGTATTGCTCGGCGATACCTGGCATTACGACGTGCCGGCCGGAGCCATCGTCGCGGCCCATGAGCTGACGCCCTCCGATTTGCTGCAACTGAGCCAGCAAGGCGTCGCCGGGCTGTGCATGGCTGAAGGCGGCGCGACCTCCCACGTGGCGATTCTGGCCCGGGGCAAAGGCCTGCCGTGCATGGTCGCACTGGGCTCGACGCTGCTGGATCAACGACAGGGGCAACCGGTGGTGCTGGACGCCGACGGAGGCCGTCTCGAACTGACACCCAATGCAGAGCGCCTGGCGGACGTGCGCCAGCTGCAACAGCAACAGCAACAACGCCGGGCCGAACAACAGGCCCAGGCGCATACACCGGCGCTGACCACCGATGGCCTGCACATCGAAGTCGCCGCCAACGTGGCGTCCAGCACGGAAGCGGCAGACGCATTGGCCAATGGCGCCGATGGCGTCGGCTTGCTGCGCACCGAGTTTCTCTTCGTCGACCGCCACACTGCTCCGGACGAACAGGAACAATGCCACGCCTATCAAGCCGTGCTCGATGCCATGGGCGACAAGTCGGTGATCATCCGCACCATCGACGTCGGCGGCGACAAGCAACTGGACTACCTGCCACTGCCCGCCGAGGCCAATCCGGTGCTCGGCCTGCGCGGCATTCGCCTGGCTCAGGTTCGCCCGGAACTGCTCGACCAGCAACTGCGCGCGCTGCTGCACCTGCGCCCGTTGTCACGCTGCCGGATCCTGCTGCCGATGATCACTGAAGTCGATGAGCTGCTGCACATCCGCCAGCGCCTCGACGCCTTGTGCGGTGAACTCGGTCTGACGCAACGCCCCGAACTGGGGGTGATGATTGAAGTGCCGGCCGCCGCGCTGCTGGCCGAGCAACTGGCGGAGCACGCGGACTTCCTGTCCATCGGCACCAACGACCTGTCGCAATACACCCTGGCCATGGACCGCGACCATGCCGGGCTCGCCGCGCGCGTCGATGCGCTGCACCCGGCCCTGCTGCGGTTGATCGCCCAGACCTGCGCCGGTGCGGCGCAGCACAAGCGTTGGGTCGGTGTGTGCGGTGCACTGGCTTCCGATCCGCTGGCCACGCCGGTACTGATCGGCCTGGGGGTCAGCGAGTTATCGGTGAGCCCGGTACAGATCGGTGAAATCAAGGACCGCGTGCGTCATCTCGACGCCAGCGAATGCCGGCGCATCAGCCATGACCTGCTCAAGCTGAGCAGCGCCAGCGCCGTGCGTCATGCCTGCCACCAGCATTGGCCTCTGAGCTAAAGAACAACAAGAATCCAGGGAGATCCGCCATGTACCAACTTTTCATTGAAGGCCTGCAGCGCCTCGGTCGCGCACTGATGCTGCCAATCGCGATCCTGCCGATTGCCGGCCTGTTGCTGCGCCTGGGCGATACCGACCTGCTGAACATCGCGATCATCCACGACGCCGGTCAGGTTATTTTCGCCAACCTGGCGATGATCTTCGCCATCGGCATCGCGGTCGGTTTCGCCAAAGACAACAACGGTACGGCGGGGCTTGCCGGGGTGATCGGCTACCTGGTGATGATCTCCACGCTCAAAGTGCTCGACCCGAGCATCAACATGGGCATGCTCGCCGGGATCGTCAGCGGCCTGATGGCCGGCGCGCTGTACAACCGTTTCAAGGACATCAAGCTGCCGGAATACCTGGCGTTCTTCGGTGGCCGGCGTTTCGTGCCGATCATCACCGGCTTCAGCGCGGTGGGCCTCGGCGTGGTGTTCGGCCTGATTTGGCCGCCGATCCAGCACGGCATCAACAGCTTCGGCGTATTGATGCTGGAAAGCGGCAGCATTGGCGCATTCATTTTCGGCGTGCTCAACCGCCTGCTGATCGTCACCGGCCTGCACCACATCATCAACAACATGGCATGGTTCGTCTTCGGCAACTTCACCGACCCGGCTACGGGCGCCCTCGTGACCGGCGACATCTCGCGCTACTTCGCCGGCGACCCCAAGGGCGGCCAATTCACCACCGGCATGTTCCCGATGATGCTCTTCGGCCTGCCCGCCGCGTGCCTGGCGATGTACCGCAACGCCTTGCCGGAACGACGCAAAGTCATGGGCGGGATCTTCCTGTCGATGGCCCTGACCTCGTTCCTCACTGGCGTCACCGAACCCGTCGAGTTCGCCTTCATGTTCCTTGCGCCACTGCTCTTCTTGTTGCACGCGCTGCTGACCGGCCTGTCGTTGGCCATCACCAACCTGCTGAACATCCACCTGGGGTTCACCTTCTCCGGTGGCTTCATCGACATGATCCTTGGCTGGGGCAAGTCCACCAACGGCTGGCTGGTGTTCCCGGTGGGCCTGGCGTACGCCGTGATCTATTACGTGGTGTTTGATTTCTGTATCCGCCGCTTCGACCTGAAAACCCCGGGACGTGAAGGTGTTACAGCCACTGAGCAAGTCGCCGTGGCCGACAACGAGCGTGCCGGGGCTTACATCAAGGCCCTGGGCGGTGCCGAAAACCTGATCACCGTCGGCGCCTGCACCACGCGCTTGCGCCTGGACATGGTGGATCGCCACAAGGCCTCGGATACAGATTTGAAAGCGCTCGGCGCCATGGCCGTGGTGCGTCCGGGCAAGGGCGGGAGTTTGCAGGTGGTGGTCGGGCCGATGGCCGATGCCATCGCCGACGAGATTCGCCTAGCGATGCCGGCGTTGGGTCGCGCCATCGTGTCGTCGCCTGCAGCGGTCATTGATAAACCCGCACCTCACGCCGTGGAAACACCTGAAGCCCGGCAATGGCTGGAGGCGCTGGGCGGTGGCGACAATGTACTGCAACTCGATTGCATCGCCATGACCCGCCTGCGCCTGCAACTGGCCGACGGCAAGGCCTTGTCGGAATGTGATTTGAAAGCGCTGGGTTGTCAGGGTGTGAGTCAGCTGGACGGTGGCGTCTGGCATCTGTTGGTTGGCGACAAGGCGTCGACCTTGAATGATGCGCTGGAAGCATTGGTCAATCGTAGCGAGGTCAGTGCCAAGGTTTAGATATTCGGTGCCTTATAGGCCGCCATCGCGAGCAAGCTCGCTCCCACATTGGAACTGTGTACGCCAAACCCTGTGGGAGCGAGCTTGCTCCGGGCGGCGATCCGACGATGAGGCCATCACAAACACCACAAAAATCCGGTCAACAAAAAACCCGCTGAAATCACTTTCAGCGGGTTTCTCATTTAAGCAGCCAGGAAGATCAGAAATCCTCCAGTCGCCACACTTCATAAGCCGGCGTCTCGTAGGGATGGCTCTGCTTCAGAGCCGCCACCACCGCGCGAATCAACTCATCGGCCACCACAAGCTCGACCTTCCATTCCTCGACCTGTTCGACCTGCCCCGCTTGCCCAATGAACGGCTGGCTGCCGTCCAGTGGGCGAAACTGGCCAGTGCCAAGCACCTGCCACGCACAGTGATCATAGTCACCGATTCGCCCGCCACCGGCGGCGAACACGGCACTCTTGACCACGTCGACATGACTGTCGGGAACAAAAAAGCTGAGCTTGTACACGGCGCTTAGTTCACCCACACACGAGCATTACGGAACATGCGCATCAGCGGTGCATCTTCGTTCCAGTCATCGGAACGCCACGAGTTCTGCACGGCGCGGAACACTCGCTCCGGGTGCGGCATCATGATCGTTACGCGACCGTCGCGGCTGGTCAGGCCGGTGATCCCGCGCGGCGAGC
>NZ_AKJL01000005.1 GCF_000282355.1 Pseudomonas sp. GM49 | reverse complement strand
GCGAGGGGGCTTGCCCCCGTTGGGTGGCGAAGCCGCCCCAAAATCGACGGCGGTGGTCACTCAGTAAAACCGCATGCTCAGGATTTGCGACTGCTGCGCAGTCGAACGGGGGCAAGCCCCCTCACCACAGAGTCCGGTTCCCACAGGTAGTAACCACAATTTTGGCATTTGCGCTCTAAAGGAGTCGTTCATGAGCCAGGCAGACTTCATCATCATCGGCGGCGGGATTGCCGGCGCTTCCACCGGTTTCTGGCTGTCGCAGCATGGCCGCGTGATCGTGCTCGAACGCGAATCCCATCCGGCCTATCACTCCACCGGCCGTTCGGCTGCGCTGTACACCGCAGCCTACGGCACCCCACAAGTGCGGGCGTTGACCCTGGCCAGCCGGGACTTTTTCGACAACCCGCCCAGCGGTTTCTGCGAGCACCCGCTGCTGACCCCGCGCGGCGAAATGACCGTGGACTTGACCGGTGACCCGGAAGAACTGAACAGGCAATACCAGAGCGCAAAAACCACGGTGCCGGAGATGCAATTACTCGGCGTCGACGAGGCCTGCGCGCTGGTGCCGATCCTGCGCCGGGAAAAAGTCCACGGCGCGATCTACGATCCAACCGCCAGCGACATCGACACCGATGCCCTGCACCAGGGCTATTTGCGCGGCATCCGCCGCAATCAGGGCGAAGTACACACCGACAGCGAAGTCGTCAGCCTGAGCCGCGATGACCAAGGTACATGGCACGTCCAGACCGGCACCCAGACGTTCAGCGCGCCGATCATCATCAACGCCGCCGGCGCCTGGGCCGACAAGATCGGCGAACTGGCCGGCGCGAAGCCGCTGGGGCTGCAACCAAAACGCCGTGCCGCGTTCATTTTCGCCGGCCCCGAAGGCGTGGACATCCACCATTGGCCGATGCTGGTCAGCCTCGACGAATCCTTCTACATGAAACCCGACGCCGGGATGTTCCTCGGCTCGCCGGCCAACGCCGACCCAGTGGAGCCCCACGACGTGCAGCCCGAAGAGCTGGACATTGCCATGGGCATCTACCAGATCGAAGAAGCCACCACCCTGAGCATTCGCCGCCCGACCCGGACCTGGGCCGGCCTGCGCAGCTTCGTCAGCGACGGCGACTTGCTGTCCGGCTTCGATCCACAGGTGCCGGGGCTGTTCTGGGTCGCGGCACAAGGCGGTTATGGCATCCAGACCTCGCCCGCCATGGGCCAGGCCAGCGCGGCACTGGTACGTGGCGCAGCGTTGCCCGAGTCGCTCGGCCACTTCGGCCTGAGTGCCGAAATGCTCTCCCCCGCCCGCCTCGGCTGATCCTGATCCTCAGGTGACGAGCCCCCACGATTACGGCACACTTTCAGCGCCCCTTTGATGGGGCGCTGACGCTGCCTGGAGTTCCACTGTATGAACGCCCCCGAAAAAGACTCCACCCCAAACACCACGTCGCTGGATAACTACCGGGCGATCGCCGATGCCATCGCCACGCTGTTCTTTCCCCACGCCGAAGTGGTGCTGCACGACCTGCGCACGCAAAAGGTCGACTACATCGCCAACAACCTGTCCAAGCGGGAAATCGGCGACGACTCGGCGCTGGAAGACATGCTCAGCGACGATGTCAGCGAACGAAACATCGGGCCGTACGAAAAGCTCAACTGGGATGGTCAGAAGATTCGCAGCCTCAGCACGGTGCTACGCGACAGCGAGGGTCATCCGCTGGCGGTGCTGTGCATCAACCTGAATATTTCGCTGTTCGAGAATGCCAAGGCCGCTTTGGATCTGTTCCTGTCGCCGACCAAGCTGATCCCGCAACCGGACTCACTGTTCCGCGATGACTGGCAGGAACGGATCAACACATTTCTCCACGCCTGGCTGCGCGAACGTCAGTTGAGCCTGAATCTGCTGACCCGCGACCACAAGCGTGAATTGGTGCTGGCGTTGCACGCCGAAGGTGCGTTCAAGGGCAAAAGTGCGTCGAACTATGTGGCCAATGTGCTGAACATGGGGCGGGCGACGGTGTACAAGCATTTGAAGGAATTGAAGGGCTGAGCCCCAAGAGATGTATTGGCTGGCAGGGCCTCATCGCGAGCAAGCTCGCTCCCACAGTGTCCGAGTCGTGCGCAAGAGATATGTACACCACTGAACCTGTGGGAGCGAGCTTGCTCGCGATAGCGGACTATCAGTCGCCGTAGATGTCAGACTTGAAGTACTTCTCGGAAATCTTCTGGTACTCGCCACTGCTGCGAAGGCCATCAATGGCCGTGTTCAGCTCGCTGACCAACTCGGTGTTGCCCTTGCGCACGGCAATCCCGGCACCTTCGCCCACATACTTCGGGTCTTTCAGCTCCGGCCCGACAAAGGCGTATCCCTTGCCACGCGGCATCGACAGGAAGTCATTGAGCGGAATGGTGTCGGCAAAAATCGCATCAAGGCGACCGGCTGCCAGATCCATGTAGATTTCTTCGTTGTTGCTATAGCGCTTGACGTTGATGCCCTTGGGCTCGAACACCTCGGTGGCGTAACGGTCGGTGGTGGTGGCGCGCTGCACGCCAACGGTCTTGCCCTTGAGACTTGCGTACTGGTCATCCACCACCGCGCCGTCCTTCATCACCAGACGCGACGAAGTGAAATAGTACTTGTGGGTGAAGTCCACCGACTTCTTGCGGTCTTCATTGATGGTCATGGACGACAGCGCCATGTCGATTTTCTTCACTTTCAGGGAAGGAATCAGACCGTCGAACTCGCCTTCGACCCACACACACTTGACCTTCATCTGCGCGCACAGCGCATTGCCGATGTCGTAGTCGAAACCGACGATTTCGCCTTTGTCGGTTTTCGAGGCGAACGGTGGATACGCCGCTTCGATACCGATGCGCAAGGTTTTCTCGGCGGCGAACACAGCGCTGCACGCCAACAGGCTCAAGGCCAGACCGGTGATGAGGGGGAACTTCTTCATGTTCGTTTTCTCGCGGTTGTTGTTGGTTTGGCAAGACAGAAGAAAAAGCTGAAACGGGTGGAATTTTTTGTACTTATAATTCCATCTTGGACTTTTATGTATTGCTCGTCAATCAGGCAAATGCAGCCCGTGCCGGCCGATGGTCGGGTGGTGAATCCGGGAGTGATTGGTTGAATCGAAATGCCTCATCGCGAGCAAGCTCGCTCCCACAGGTTCTGCGTCGTACACAAAATTTATGTTCGACCAGATCCACTGTGGGAGCGAGCTTGCTCGCGATGACTGACTAAAGAACGCAGCAGGAACTACTGCTTCCAGCGATCCGCCGCCGCATGATCACTGTCACGCCCTTCCACCCACCGTGGCCCATCGCTGGTGTTTTCTTTCTTCCAGAACGGTGCGCGGGTTTTCAGGTAGTCCATGACAAAGGCGCAGGCGTCGAATGCTGCCTGACGATGGGCGCTGGCCGCGCCGACGAAGACAATCGGCTCGCCCGGTTCCAGGGCGCCGATGCGGTGCAACACTTCCAGTTTGAGCAGCGGCCAGCGCTGCTCGGCCTCGACGGCGATCTTGCCCAGGGCTTTTTCGGTCATGCCGGGATAGTGTTCGAGGAACATCCCGGCGACGTCCAGGCCGTCATTGAAATCGCGCACATAGCCGACAAAACTCACCACTGCACCCACGCCGACATTGGCGTCGTGCATGGCGTTGACTTCAGCACCCGGATCGAACGCTGTGGACTGCACGCGAATGGCCATGGCTCAGCCTCCGGTCACAGTCGGAAAGAATGCCACTTCATCGCCCTCGCTGACCGGCTCGTCGAGCTGGCAGAGGTCTTCGTTGCGGGCGCACATCAGGTTCTGCTCGCTCAACACCTCGGCACCGTCACGCTGAGCCAACAGTGCGCGGACGTCGTCAACAGTGGCGAAATCGCCTTGAACCCTCATCGAGTCCAACCCCAGCGCTTCACGATAACGAGCGAAAAACTTCACGGTAACGTTCATGGCTGCTCCGCCTGGAAATGACCGCTCTTGCCGCCAACCTTCTCCAGCAGACGCACGCTTTCGATGGTCATGCCACGGTCCACGGCCTTGCACATGTCGTAGATCGTCAGCGCAGCGACGCTGGCGGCGGTCAGGGCCTCCATCTCGACGCCGGTCTGCCCGGACAGCTTGCAGCGCGCCACGATGCGCACCGAATCGTCACCTTCGGCACTGAGCTCGACCTTGACACCGGTCAGCATCAGCGGATGGCACAGGGGAATCAGATCGCTGGTTTTTTTCGCCGCCTGAATGCCGGCAATGCGCGCCACGGCAAACACATCACCCTTGGGGTGACCACCGCTGACGATCATCTGCAGGGTTTCGGGCAGCATGCGCACCAGCGCTTGGGCCGTCGCCTCACGGAACGTCACGGCTTTTTCGGTGACGTCGACCATGTTGGCGCGACCTTGGGAATCGAGATGAGTCAGCACGGATTTACTCCTGATCAGGAGCATCGATTGTAAACCTGTGGGTCAGATTTCCGCACGCACGATTGTCGGCCCACCACAAACCAATGTGGGAGCGGGCTTGCTCCGGGCGGCGTTCCGACGATAGCGGCCTGTCATTAACCCGAGATGTCGACTGACACACCGTCATCGCGAGCAAGCTCGCTCCCACAGGTGCCTGATACGCCCGGACTCGGTGGACAGTTTCAGATGCGATTCCTTATTAAGTTTTAAAAACACAAATTAAAGTCATACAAAACAACAGAAAGAAATGTAACAAAAACCTACTGAGCATTCGCTTTTTCTACCATCACCGATCAGTTTTAATTGGTGCACCAAGCGATAAGTTACTGATTACTTTATAACAAATTTCGACGTGAGAATTTTCCGTAAGTACGCACTCATGGCCCGCTATGAAACTTCCTACAACTGAATGTTAGACCGATTTGTTAATTCGAGAGAAACTGACCAACAAAGCTAACGATTCTAAAAATTTCAGTACTGAGGTATAGCATTAATTTTTTTCTACTGACCTCCGGCAGCAGCTCAACGGGGCAGGCCCTGCACGTCAACCATGGTGGCACACGGGAGGCTAGTCATGTCAGCGCGGACAATTTACTCAGGAAAACACATCGTAATCTCTCACTGCCGGGACTGTGATATCCCGGGCTACATGATTATTTCTCTCAAGCGAAAGATATTTAAACTTGAAGAGTTAAGTTCGACGGAAAGTGCTGAACTGATGAAAGGTTTAGTATTTACGGAGCGAGCCTTAAACACTCTATTCTCTCCTGAGAAAATATACATAATGCGTATTTCCGAGCTCAATCATGAGCTACATTTTCATGTTTTCCCCAGGTATGCCTCCGTGACCAAATTATATTTGGCGGAACACAATGAACGTATTATTGATGGCCCCTTCTTTTTCAGCTGGACACGAAAAAAGTTCAGTAGCTCACAGCCTGAGCCGACCCTGGAGGTATTGAACGCTCAATCAATTCTTACGGAAACCCTCAAGAGCTATTTTTCGCAATCTCGGTAAACAAGACTGCTTTTGGCCCCTGGCTTTGCAGAAACACATTCATCGGTATTGGGTCTGCCCTGAGGTACGGGCGCCTTTACGTCGCGTACAAAAAAACCGGGCGACCTAGCGGCCGCCCGGTTCCGGTGGACAGTTACAGATGCGATTCGGCGTATTCGGCCAGGATCGAACGTGGTACCCCTTGCAGGGTGATGTGCACCCCGTTCGGGAAGTCCTTGAAGCGCTCAGTGAGGTAGGTCAGCCCGGAGCTGGTCGCGGACAGGTAAGGGGTGTCGATCTGTGCCAGGTTGCCCAGGCACACCACTTTGGAACCGGCGCCGGCACGGGTGATGATGGTTTTCATCTGGTGCGGCGTGAGGTTCTGGCATTCGTCGATCAAAATCAGGCTCTGCTGGAAGCTGCGGCCCCGGATGTAGTTGAGGGATTTGAACTGCAACGGCACTTTGCTGAGGATGTAGTCGACGCTGCCATGGGTGCTTTCATCATCCATGTGCAAGGCTTCGAGGTTGTCGGTGATGGCGCCCAGCCACGGCTCCATTTTTTCCGCCTCGGTGCCGGGCAGGAAGCCGATTTCCTGGTCCAGGCCCTGCACGCTGCGGGTGGCGATGATACGGCGATAACGTTTGCTGACCATGGTCTGCTCGATCGCAGCGGCCAGCGCCAGGATGGTTTTACCCGAGCCCGCGGCACCCGACAGGTTGACCAGGTGGATGTCCGGATCGAGCAAGGCGTACAACGCCAGGCTCTGATAGATATCACGCGGCTTCAGGCCCCAGGCTTCCTGGTGCAGCAGCGGTTCCTGGTGCAGGTCGAGGATCAGCAACCGGTCCTCTTCGATCTCCTTGATCCAGCCGACAAAGCCCTGTTCATCGATGATGAACTCGTTGACGTGCACTGCCGGCAGGTTGTCGATCAACTGCACCTGATGCCAGGTGCGGCCGTGGTCCTGGCGGGTTTCGACCTTGCTCACGCGGTCCCAGAAGGAGCCGGTCATGTTGTGGTAGCCGTTGGGCAGCAAGGATACGTCATCGACCAGTTGGTCGGTGCTGTAGTCCTCGGCCGCGATCCCGCAGGCGCGCGCCTTGAGGCGCATGTTGATGTCTTTGGTGACCAGCACCACGGGCTTCTTCGGGTCGCGCGCGTGCAGATCGATCAGTTGATTGATGATTTTGTTGTCATTCAGGTGCTCGGGCAGAATCAGGTTCGGCTCGGCATGCTTGCTCATCAGAATTGACAGCAAACCCTTGGGTCCGCTTTTGCCACGCTGGATCGGCACACCCTGCTCGACGTCCTCGGGTGAGGCATCGCCCAGGGTCTTGTCGATCAGGCGGATGGCCTGGCGGCATTCGGCAGCAACGCTGTGATGCCCGCTCTTGAGCTTGTCGAGCTCCTCAAGCACGGTCATCGGGATCGCGACGTGGTGTTCTTCGAAGTTAAGCAGCGCGTTTGGATCGTGAATCAATACGTTGGTATCGAGTACATAAAGGATTGGCTGGTTGGAAGAAGAGCTACGTCCGTGATCATCCATACTCGGTCACCTTTGTGGGAGCCAGTCGACGCAATACCTTGGCGGTGCTGCGCCTCGAAGTGACTGCCGAATACACCTGCGGGGACTCAAGTGTTCTGCCTACATAGCTGGGTCTTGGGAGACGCCACCTGTGTTGCAGGTTTCGGCGGTCTGTCTTCGTAATACTCCAAAACGTGTGACAGAAAAAAGCACTTTGACGCTTTTTTGAAGTTTATTTTTCAGAATGACCAATAGCACTTGGCGGACTGCCATCACCCGTTTACAGTCGGAAGTCCACCTGCAACGAATCTCCTTCCAAAATCGCCAAAACCCCAATGTTTACGGGCTTTTGCCGTTTTCAGCGAAGCGCATCCTGGCAATCCTCCCAGCCGATCCCGACAGGCGCCGTTTGCGTAACCAGCCACGGCAACGCCGTTTTCACCCCGTCCTGCTTCACATTGAAATTGATCACGCCGTGCCGCCACAGCAGCATCAGGGTCAGCACCCGTTGCGCGCTCGGGTTGCCCTTGAGTTTGCCGGCGCCGTCCTGGGCGTCGATGTCCCACAGCGCGACCTGCAAACCCTGAGCCTTGAAGAAACCTTCGGCATCGGAACGGCGCTGACCATCGGGCGGACGGAACAGCGGCACGTAGTTCTCCGGCAGTTTGCTTTTGACCAGTTCGGCGCTGCGGCGCACCGAGTCCTGCCAGTCCTGCCAGTGGCTGGGGGGGG
>NZ_AKJL01000004.1 GCF_000282355.1 Pseudomonas sp. GM49 | reverse complement strand
CCAGACTGTCGGCCGCGAACGGCGGCAAGCCGTGTTGCTGGCATAACTCGATGCGCTGCCGGTCGAGGCGTTCGCTCAGCGGCGGGTCGTCCAGCACCTGTTGCTGTACCCGGCACAACCCGGCAATCAGGCGCAGGTAATCGGCCAGCGGGTGCCCTTCGGCCAGCGTTTCCAGGCGCTGGGCGCGCAGGCTGAACAGGTTATGCGGTGGCATGTACAGAAACGGCGGCGAACTGGCCGCCGCTTCGATTTCTCCAGGTTCCAGGATGGTTGGCAAATGTCAGCCCTTTTTGGTGATCGGTCGCGTAGGAGCTTCGTCGCGGTTCTCATCTTGAGTCACTTGGCGATACCAGAGCTCATGGTGTTTCTTCGCCCAGCCGCGGCTGACCCAGCCATGCAACATGGCGCTGACCGAGCCCTTGATCCAGATGCCGGCATAGATGTGCACGATGATGCTCAGGATCAGCACAAAAGCGGCCAACGCATGCAGCAACATCGCCCAGCGGATAATCGTGATGCCGAAGTAATCGCTGAAATACGCACGCCAGATCACCAGCCCAGTGACCAACAACCCAAGCATGCACAGCAGTAAAGTCCAGAACAGCAACTTCTGCCCTGGGTTGTATTTGCCAATGGGCGGGACGCCCTCCTCTTTGTTCAGCATCACCCGGTCGATGCGCTTGAGCCACAGGCGGTCATTGGCGATGAAGTAATTGGCGCGCCAAAAGCGAAACACCAGGCCGAGGAACAGCAGGAACATCAGCACGCCCATGAACGGATGCAGGATGCGCGTCCATGGCCCGCCGCCAAACAGGTTGCTGAGCCAGAACAGCGCCGGGTGAAACAACGCCAGCCCGGACAGTCCGGCCATGAAGAACAGAATCGCCACCAGCCAGTGATTGGTGCGCTGGCTGCTGGTGTAGCGCAGGATCGTCTTGTTGCTCATGACCTGCCCTCCCCACGAGGATCGAAGGTGTGCACCGACGGATCGACTTCATGCACGGCATTGTCCGGCGGGTTCGGGTGTTCATCCTCTTCGACGATCTGCGGGCCGACGCGCACGTAGTGGAAGAACCCGGCCAGCACCGCTGCGCCCATGGCCAGCAGCGCCAACGGTTTGCTCACGCCTTTCCACAGTCCTACCAACGGACTGATCGCCGGGTGATCGGGCAAGCCGGCGTACAGTCTTGGTGTATCGGCGTGGTGCAACACATACATCACGTGAGTGCCACCGACGCCTTCGGGGTCGTACAGGCCGGCGTTTTCAAAACCCCGGCTCTTGAGGTCGACGATGCGTTCGGCCGCGTGTTCCTTCATGTCGTCCTTGGAACCGAACACGATGGCACCGGTCGGACAGGTCTTCACGCACGCCGGCTCCAGCCCCACCGCTACCCGGTCCGAGCACAAGGTGCATTTGTAGGCCTTGTGATCCTTTTGCGAGATGCGCGGGATGTTGAACGGACAACCGGTGATGCAATAGCCGCAACCGATGCAATGATCCTGATCGAAATCAACGATGCCATTGGCGTGCTTGATGATCGCCCCCGGGCTGGGGCATGCCGCCAGGCAACCGGGTTCGGCGCAATGCATGCAGCCATCCTTGCGGATCAGCCATTCCAGGTTGCCGGCATCGGTTTCATGCTCGGTGAAGCGCATCAGCGTCCAGGTTTCTGCGGTGAGATCCTGCGGGTTGTCGTAGGTGCCATGGTTATGGCCGACCTCGTCACGCAACTCGTTCCATTCCGAGCAGGCGACCTGGCAGGCCTTGCAGCCGATGCATTTGGTGGTGTCGATCAGCTTGGCGACTTCCTCCATGCCGCGCACCGAGGGCGCAGGTGTGGTAGTGGCCGAGCGGGCAATGATGTCTTGGCTGGCCATTTAGACTTTCTCCACGTTGACCAGGAATGACTTGGATTCCGGGGTCTGGGTGTTGCCATCGCCGAGGAACGGCACCAGGGTGTTGGTCAGGTAACCGTGTCGCGTGAGCCCGGTGAACCCCCAGTGCAGCGGAATGCCGATCTGGTGCACCACCTGATTGTTGACCTGCAACGGACGAATCCGCTTGGTCACCACCGCCACCGCCTCAATGAAGCCACGCTTGCTGCTGACCCGTACCCGGTCGCCGGCGACGATGCCTTTTTCCTTGGCCAGCACCTCACCGATTTCCACGAACTGCTCGGGCTGTGCGATCGCGTTGAGCTTGCAATGCTTGCTCCAGAAGTGGAAGTGCTCGGTCAGCCGGTAACTGGTGGCGGCGTAGGGGTATTCCTTGGCCACGCCAAGGGAATCCCAGACCGAATCGAAGATCCGCGCCGCCGGGTTGCTGGTGGCTTTCTTGTTTTGCGGGTGCAGCGGGTTGATGCCGATCGGCGTTTCGAACGGCTCGTAGTGTTCAGGGAACGGGCCTTCGTTCATCTTGTCGACGGCGAAGAATCGCGCCACGCCTTCGGGGTTCATGATGAACGGATTCATCCCCGCTTCCGGCGCCACATCAGCCTTGTAGTCCGGCACATCGGTGCCGCCCCAGGTCTTGCCGTTCCACCACACCAGGCGTTTTTTCGGATCCCACGGCTTGCCCTGCAGGTCGGCCGAAGCGCGGTTGTAGAGAATCCGCCGGTTGGCCGGCCAGGCCCAGGCCCAGCCCTGATGCTGATGCATGCCGAATGGATCGTTGTTGTCGCGACGGGCCATCTGGTTGCCCAGTTCGGTCCAACTGCCGCAGAAAATCCAGCAACCGGACGCCGTGCTGCCGTCGTCCTTGAGCTGGGCGAAGCCGGCCAGTTGCGCATTGGCCTTGATCGCCGCGCCCGTGGCATCGGTGAAGTCGGTGGTGGCAGAGCCATTGATTTCCTTGGCCAGCTCTTCCGGCGAAGGCTCGTCCGGGATCTTGTACGGCCAGGACAACTTGAGTATCGGGTCAGGGTACTTCCCGCCTTCGGTCTGATAGCGCTGACGCAGACGCTGGAACAGTTCGCTCATGATCCGTATGTCGGTCTGCGCTTCACCCGGCCCATCGGCGCCTTTCCAGTGCCATTGCAGCCAGCGACTGCTGTTGACCAGCGAGCCGTCCTCCTCGGCAAAACAGGTGGTGGGCAGGCGAATCACTTCGGTCTGGATATCGGCGCTTTTCACATCGTTGTACGGCCCGACATTGCGCCAGAACTCCGAGGTTTCGGTGGCGAGCGGGTCCATCACCACCAGCCACTTCAGTTTGGCCAGCGCCGCGGTCACCCGGTGTTTGTCCGGCAGCGCGGCAATCGGGTTGAAGCCCTGGCACATGTAGCCGTTGACCTTGCCCTGGCCCATCAAGTCAAACACCTTGAGGATGTCGTATTGGGGAATGTCCAGTTTCGGCAGGTAGTCGTAGGCCCAGTTGTTCTCGGCCGTGGCGTTGGCGCCGTACCAGGCTTTCATCAGGCTGACGTGGAACTTGCCGTAGTTCTGCCAGTAAGACAGTTGCCCAGGGCGCAATGGTTTTTGCGTGCGCTTGACGATGTAGGCGGTGTAATCCTGCTCGGCTTCGCCGGGTAGCGTGAGGTATCCCGGCAGCGAGTTGGACAACAGGCCCAAATCGGTCAGCCCCTGAATATTGGAGTGCCCGCGCAAGGCATTCACGCCGCCGCCCGGCATGCCAACGTTACCCAGCAACAGTTGCACCATCGCCGCACTGCGGATCATCTGCGACCCGACCGAGTGCTGGGTCCAGCCCAGGGCGTAGAGAATGGTCATGGTCTTGCCTGGTTGCGAGCAAGTAGCGATCTCCTCCCAGATTTTTTTCATGGCATCGACCGGCATGCCGCAAATCTGGCTCGCCAGTTCGATGTTGTAGCGGCTGTAGTGCTGCTTCATCAATTGATAGACGCAGCGCGGGTCCTGCAGGGTCGGGTCGACTTTGGCAAAACCGTCTTCACCGAGTTCATAGCCCCAGCCGGACCTGTCGGTGTAGGCACGCTTGGCGACGTCGTAGCCGCTGAAGATTCCGTCCTCGAAGCCATAGCCGGCTTTGACGATGAACGACACGTCGGTGTAGTTGCGCACGTATTCGTGCTGGATCTTGTCCTCGGTCAGCAGGTAATTGATCAGCCCGCCCATGAAGGCGATGTCGGTGCCGGTGCGGATCGGCGCGTAATAGTCGGCCACCGAGGCGGTCCGGGTAAAACGCGGATCGACCACGATCAGGCGCGCCTTGTTGTGCGCCTTGGCTTCGGTCACCCATTTGAAGCCGCACGGATGCGCTTCTGCTGCGTTGCCGCCCATCACCAGAACCAGATTCGCGTTGGCGATATCAGTCCAGGTATTGGTCATGGCTCCACGGCCGTACGTCGGGGCAAGACTTGCCACCGTCGGGCCGTGTCAGACACGCGCCTGGTTATCAAACCCCAGCATGCCGAGACTGCGAACCACCTTGTGGGTGATGTAGCCGGCTTCGTTGGACGCCGCCGAGGCCGCGAGGAAACCGGTGGTCAGCCAGCGGTTCACCGTTTGGCCCTGGGCGTTCTTCTCGATGAAGTTGGCATCGCGGTCGGCCTTCATCAGGTCGGCGACGCGATCGAGCGCTTCATCCCAGGAGATGCGGGTCCACTCTGTACCGCCGGCTTTGCGCACCTGCGGGTATTGCAGGCGTCCGGGGCTGTGAATGAAGTCCAGCAGGCCTGCGCCTTTGGGGCAAAGGGTGCCGCGGTTGACCGGGTGGTCGGCATCACCTTCGATGTGGATGATGTTTTGCGCGACATTCTTCGCCGTATCGCCCTGGCTGTACATGATCACGCCGCAACCGACCGAGCAATACGGGCAGGTGTTGCGGGTTTCATGGGTGTGGGCAAGCTTGAAGTGACGCACCTGTTCGGCAAAGGCAAGCGTCGGGGCCATGCCCAACGCGCCCAGGCTAGAGCCTGCAAGGCCGATACCGGCGACCTTGAAGAACTGACGACGGCTGAGATCCATCGTGCACTCCTGATCAGGTGGAACCCGGTACATGGCCGGGCTTTTTAACAACCACGGTCGCGGCAGTCTGGCTGCCGACACTACAAACTGTAGTCAATGCTGTCGAATCTGCGATGAAACCCGACCGTCGGCCCACCACCCCCCCTGTAGGAGCGAGCTTGCTCGCGATGGAGTGTCAGTCGACGCTCACTCAACTGATACACCATCGCGAGCAAGCTCGCTCCTACAGGGGATTGGCGTTTATCATGGCCGGCATGATTAACCGGCCTTTACGAGATTTGCGCATGACTTTCGATTTTGATCAGGTGTTCGACCGCCATAACACCGGCAGTACCAAATGGAGCCGTTACCCGGCCGATGTGTTGCCGATGTGGGTCGCCGACATGGATTTCGCCGCGCCGCCGGTGATCATCCAGGCCCTGCAAAAACGACTGGAGCACCCGATGGTCGGTTACAGCGTGGCCCAGGATGACCTGCGCGAGGCGATCGTCGCCGACCTATGGAACAAGTACGCCTGGCGCGTCGAGCCCCAGGAGCTGATTTTCCTGCCGGGCGTCGAGTCCGGTTTCAACATGGCGCTGAAGGCACTGGTGCAGGCGCCACAGAACGTCGTTGTCCAGGTGCCGAACTACCCGCCACTGCGCCATGCGCCCGGGCATTGGGGCCTGAACAAGGTCGAGCTGAATTTCGATGCGCAAGCCGATGGCACCTACACCACGCCGCTGGATACCCTGAGCCAGTCGTTGCAAGGTGGCGGCGCCTTGCTGCTGAGCAACCCGCATAACCCGCTGGGCAAGGCCTTTCCCCGCGCAGAACTGCAAGCCATTGCCGACATTTGCCTTGAGCATGATGCCTGGATCATTTCCGACGAGATCCACGCCGAGCTGTGCTTCGACGGTCGCCAGCACATTCCGATGGCGACCCTGAGCCCGCAAGTCGCCCAGCGCACCATCACACTGATGTCAGCGAGCAAGGCCTACAACATCGCCGGCCTGAAAACCTCGTTCATGATCATCCAGGACCGCCACCTGCGCGAGAAGGTCAACCACGCCCGTTGCGGCATGGTCGACAGCGTCAATCCGCTGGGCATGGAAGCTACCCGCGTTGCCTACAGCGAAGCCGCGCCATGGCTGGCCGAGCTGAAGGTCTACCTGCAAGGCAACCGTGATTTCCTGGTTGAGGCCGTGCGCACCCGCCTGCCGGGTATCACCATGAACCTGCCGCAAAGCACCTACCTGGCGTGGCTCGATTGCACGGCGCTGGGGCTGGACAACCCGCAGCAGTTCTTCCTTGATCAGGCCAGGGTCGGCTTGAGCGCCGGCCTGGACTTCGGCGATGACTGCAAGCAGTTCGTGCGCCTGAATTTCGGTTGCCCACGGTCGCTGCTGGAAGAAGGCATTGCGCGGATGGAGCGCAGTTTGCGCAATCTCAGGGCCTGATACCCCCTCAAGTCAAAGGCAATCCCCTTGCGGGAGACTCTATGGTTGAGGGGAAACCCTCAACCTGCATTCGGTTGGTATTCACTCGGTCCGGTTCCGCAGGGATGGCACCCGGCCGATGCTGGTCCGCCAGGGGCGGCACAGTCGTCGTGTCACTTCATCGCCAAGGCAATGATTTCCACCAGGTTGAGCTGGGTAAAAGGTTTCGACAAGCGTGGCAGATTGGCGGCAAAGCCCTCCAGCCGTTCGGCATAACCGGTAGCGAGGATGATCGGCACGCCAGGTCGAATGTTCCGGATGGCATTGGCCAGTTGCGCGCCACTCATCTGTGGCATGGCCATGTCGGTGATGACCAGATCGATCTCCGGTTCATTGCTGAACAATTCCAGCGCCCTGGCACCGGAAACCGCACTGATGACCCGGTGTCCGAGGTCCTCGAGCAGCAGGCTGGTGCTGGTCAACACCAGGCTGTCGTCGTCCACCACCAGTACGCACAGGCGAGGCACTGTCACAGCCAGCGCTTGGGCGACCGGTTGGATGGCCGCACCACTGGTGGCGACCGGCAACCAGAGTTCGGCGGTCGTGCCCTGCTCCTTCTGGCTTTTGAGAATGAACCGTCCGCCCAGTTGTTCAATAAAACCGTGAACCATCGACAACCCCAGGCCCGTGCCTTTACCGACGCCCTTGGTGGTAAAGAACGGGTCCATCGCCGAGGCCAACGTGGTCCCATCCATGCCCTCGCCGGTATCGGCAATGTTCAGGCAAACATAGCGCCCCGCGGCCAGGGATGAGGCGCTGCTGTCGGTGACTTCATCGACTCTGGCACTGAAGATGATTGTCCCGCCATGGGGCATGGCGTCACGGGCGTTGGTTGCCAGGTTCAGTATGGCCAGCTCCAGCTGATTGATGTCCGCCATCACCGGCTCAAGATCCTCGGGAAAGCGCGTTTCAATTTTCACCGAAGGCCCGAGGGAGCTACGCAGTAGCCCGGAAATACCTTCTACCAATGCCGGTATCCGCACCGGTTCGGACTTGAGCTCCTGACGTCGGGCAAATGCCAACATGCGCTGGGTCAGGGAAACACCGCGCAAGGCACCCTGGGTGGCGTTGTCGATCAAGCGGGTTATCTTTGGATCGTCCGTCACTCGTTTGCGCACGATCTCCAGATTGCCGAGGATGACCGTCAGCAGGTTGTTGAAGTCGTGAGCGATCCCGCCGCTGAGCTGGCCGATGGCCTGCATTTTCTGCGCCTGGAACAAGGCCTCCCGGGTTTGCTCCAGCGACTGCTGCGCTTGCGTGACTTCAGTAATATCGCGAGTAATCTTGGCAAAACCGAGCAAGGCGCCGGTTTCGCCCCAGATCGGATCGACAATGACATGGGCGAGGAACCGCGTACCGTCCTTGCGCATCCTCCAGCCCTTGTTTTCAAAGCGCCCTTCACGAACGGCGATGTCCAGCGTCCTTTGTGGCTCGCGGGCCTCGCGATCCTCCGGGGTATAGAACATCGAAAAATGCTGGCCAATGACTTCTTCCGGCAAGTAACCCTTGATGCGCTGGGCGCCAGGATTCCAGTTGCTTACGCGTCCATCCGGCGAAAGCATATAGATCGCATAATCTGTAACGCTCTGCACCAGCAGGCGGAACTGCTGTTCGCTTTGCTTGAGGATTTCCTCGGCCATTTTGCGATCGGTCAGGTCCCGGGTGATCTTGGCGAACCCCAGTAATGTACCCGACGGGTCGAGGATCGGATCGATGACCACATGGCACCAGAAATGTGTACCGTCCTTGCGCACCCGCCAGCCTTCTCCCTCGAACCGCCCTTCGCGAATGGCCGTGTCCAGCGCCCGCTGGGGCATGCCGGCACGGCGATCTTCATCGGTATAGAAACGCGAGAAATGCTGGCCGAGAATCTCCGCTTCCTCGTAGCCCTTGAAGCGTTTGGCGCCGGCATTCCAACTGGTGATGATGCCATCGGGATCAATCATGTAGATCGCGTAGTCGATCACCGCATCGATCAACAGGCGAAAGCGCTTGTCCTCAACGGCATTCGGCCTGCTTCGATCCTCGCTCATTGAGTTCTCGCATCATGATTGTTTTTCTGGAGTATGAGACAAACTGCCAATTTGGAAAGCCACTACTCCGGCAGTTTGCTTCATAACCGGCAATTCCGGCTTAGCGATACACGTATTTGGTGATATAGGAGTAAAGGTCGTTGTAGACAAAATCAGGAACCTGTTTGTCATATTGGCTGGTTTTAAGTAGCTGTAGATGACATTCCCTGACCATCTCGTCACGCTCCTCCATCGAATAGACGGACCTCCTGAGGATTGTGTCATAGGCGCTGTACGCATATGGCTGCATCGTTGAAGCTTCGTTCAGCTTTCCATTTGCGTCCAGGGTATAGATGCTTTGAGCGCGCAGTACCCGTTCGCTCAGCGTGCCCAGACCACGCTCGTACAAGAAGATTTGCGAGCCGCTCACTGCCTTTGCGATGAACTCGAACGCAACGAGAACCGCCGGGGCGTTACTGATGCTCGACTCAAGTCTCGAATAGCTGACAAACCGTTCCATCTCCTGCTTTTGCAGGCTGGAGAATGCTCTTTTGATGCTGGACAGATGGGCGAACGCATGATTACAGCCCACGACATGGACTTCGAGTTGATAACCGGGAACAAATTTTGCCAATCCCGCAAAACCGATATCATCGAACGCGCACTCCATGATGATGTTGTATTTTTGAGAAAGCGCGTTGGCGAAGATTTTCGAACCGAGTTCCCTGGCAAACGCTTCTGAATGTTCGTAGGCGTGCAAAACGCCGAGCTTGATCATATCGGCGTAATGCGGGTGTTTTTTTCGATGTTCGGGCAGGTACAGTCGAATGTAGTTCCCGTAATTCCCGGATGGCAGCAAGCTCTTTTCCAGCAAGTAAGTCTTGCCCGAGCCCTCCACTCCGGCAGTGATCAGCAACTTGGGTATGGTTTCAGCAGTTTTGCCGGCGAAGAGCGCAGGGAAGATCTCGTCGAACGCCTTGCTCACGTCGTCTGAGGAATAGTTGTATTTCGGTGCTTCTGACATACCTTGATTTCCTTATCAAAGAATTGGGTTGTGATATCCAGCCCTTTCAATAAAGCGTGCTCGCGCCGATTGTTCAACTCGTTGTTTCAATCAAGGTATGTATATGTTTTTTAAGGTAAAGATTCCTACGGCACAGAGCGAAAAAACGACGTCGAAATCGACCACCAGCGCGGCAGCAATTGCCTGACCTTGTGCTCACCAAAACGGTCATCGATCAACATCACCACCCCTTCGTCCTGCTGGTTGCGGATCACTCGTCCCGCGGCCTGAACCACTTTTTGTACGCCGGGAAACAGGTAGGTGTAATCGTAGCCAGCGCCGAAAATCGCGGCCATGCGCTGTTTCAACTGCTCGTTGACCGGGTTCAGTTGTGCCAGCCCCAGGGTGGCGATGAACGCACCGATCAACCGCGCGCCGGGCAAGTCGATGCCTTCGCCGAACGCACCGCCGAGCACCGCAAAGCCGACGCCCTCGCCGTCTTCGGTGAACCTGTCGAGGAAGTCCTGGCGTTGCGCTTCGCCCATGCCTCGGGACTGCGACCAGAGACTGATGTGCGGATGTTTCTCGGCGAGTAACTGCGCCACCTGCTGCAAATAATCGAAGCTGCTGAAAAACGCCAGGTAATTGCCGGGGCGTGCGCAGAACTGTCTGGCGATCAAGTCCACGATCGGTTCGAGGGAGGACTGGCGATGCACGAACCGGGTGGAGATCTGGTTGACGATGTGCACTTGCAGTTGATCGGCATGAAACGGCGACTCGACGTCGATGCACACCGTATCCGCCGGTGTTCCCAGCAAATCGGCGTAATAGTGCCGGGGGCTGAGGGTCGCGGAAAACAGCACCGTGCTGCGCGCGGCGGTCAGGCGCGGGCAGATGAACCCGGCGGGGACCACATTGCGCAGGCACAACTGCGAGAGGTTGCGCTTGCGCTCGAGGTCGCGCTTGCTGATGTCGAACAGGAACTGCTCATCGAACAGTTCGGCCACCCGGCAAAAATGCAGCATGTCGAAGTAAAACCCCTGCAGTGCGCTGTCCAGCCCTTGAGGGTGATCGTTCAGGTAGTCACCGATGCTGGCGCTGCACGATGACAGTGCCTGAAGGAGCTTTTCCGGCGCCTTGTCATAGGCCTGATAGGCGCCGGTTTGCGTGTCATGCAGGGCATTCCACTCGCGGTTGACCCGCTGCATGGGCTTTTTCAGCACTTCGGGGGCGGTTTTGCGCACGCCGTTGAAGGTCGCCTGATCGAGGCTGGCGCTGTACATCTGCCGGCCGCGCTCCACCAGGTTATGGGCTTCGTCGACCAGCACCGCGACTTTCCAGTGGTTGGCCTGGGCCAGACCGAACAACAAGGCGCTGAAATCGAAGTAATAGTTGTAGTCGGCAACCACCACGTCGGCCCAGCGCGCCATTTCCTGGCTCAGGTAATACGGACAAACATCGTGGACCAGGGCGACCTCGCGCAAGGCGCTCTGATTCAACAGGCTCCGTTGACTGGCCGCCTGCCGTGCAGCGGGCAGGCGATCGTAGAAACCCCGGGCCAGTGGGCAGGACTCGCCGTGGCAGGCTTTGTCCGGATGTTCGCAGGCCTTGTCCCGGGCGATCATCTCCAGCACCCGCAACGGCGGCGCATCGGCGCTGGCAAGAATCACTTGCGCGGCGTCCAGGGCCAGTTTGCGTCCCGGGGTTTTCGCCGTCAGGAAGAACACTTTGTCCAATTGCTGCGGCGCCAGGGCCTTGAGCATGGGGAACAAGGTGCCCAGGGTCTTGCCGATTCCCGTGGGCGCCTGGGCCATCAGGCAGCGCCCCGTGCTCACAGCCTTGAACACCGACTCGGCCAGATGGCGCTGCCCCGGTCGAAAGTCGGCGTGGGGAAAGACCAGACGCTGCGCCGCCTGATTGCGCCCTTCTCGATGGGCGACTTCCTGTTCGGCCCATTGCAGGAACCGCGCGCAATGCCGTTCGAAGAATTGTTGCAGCTCGGTGGCGTCGAAAGGCTCGACCAGGCAGGTCTCCTTTTCGCTGACGATGTCGAAATACACCAGTGCGAGATTGATCTTTGCCAGATCCAGTTTCCGGCACATCAGCCAGCCGTATATTTTCGCCTGGGCCCAATGCAGCTGACGGTGGTTGGCCGGTTGCTTGCTCAAATCGCCGCGGTAGGTCTTGACCTCTTCCAGGCAGTTTTGCCCGGAGTCGTAGCCGTCCGCCCTGCCCTTGACCGTCAAGGTTCGATACTGGCCTTCAAGGACGACTTCGCTTTGGTAGCCCTCGCTGCGCCGCGATGCCACCGTACGGTGCCCGACAATGCCCTCCAGCGCGGTAGGCGACGGCGTGAAGCGCAGATCGAGGTCGCCGATCTTGGCGGTGAACTCACACAGCGCCCGCACCGCAATGCTGTAGCTCAAGCGTCCTGCTCCGCCCATTGCACGTAGCACACGGCGATCGGCATCTGGTGTTCGTGGCAGAACTCCAGCCAACGCAACTGGTTGTCCTGCAGGCGATCGCCCGGGCCTTTGACTTCGATCATGCGGTAGGTCTTTTGCTGCGGCCAGAACTGGATCAGGTCCGGCATGCCGGCGCGATTGGCCTTGATGTCCAGCAAGAGGCGATTGAACCAGTGTTTGAGGTGCTCGGCCGGAAGACAGTCCAGGGCTTGCTCCAGCAACTCTTCGCTGAGCACGCTCCAGAACACGAACGGTGACTGCAAGCCCCACTTGGCGGCATAACGTTCGCGGATGGTCTGCCGGTAGCGCCCGTCGTCGAGTTCGGCCAGGCAAGCCTGGAACAGGTCGGCCCGGCGGTCATGGAAGTCTTCACTGAGCAAATCCACCGGCCCGCGCTGGAACGGGTGAAAAAAGGCACCCGGCAACGGCGCGAAAATCGCTGGCCAACACAGCAGGCCAAACAGTGAATTGACCAGGCTGTTTTCCACGTAGTGCACCGGTGCCGAATCCTCCGCAAGATGCGCCTGAACGTAAAACTCCACCGACAACGCCGGGTCTGTCTTGGGCAATTGCAGGTCCAGACGCTGCATTTCCCGGGGCGCGGCCCGCTTGATCGGTGGCCCGCCGAGCTTGCGCCGCAGGCGTGGCAGCA
>NZ_AKJL01000003.1 GCF_000282355.1 Pseudomonas sp. GM49 | reverse complement strand
TGGCAGGGTGTCGCCGCCGATGATCCAGCGGAAATAGCGGCCGATCTTCATCTGATCCAGCAGCGGCGCGACGAAACGCTCCGGTTTGTTGGTGATCAGCGCCATCTCGACGCCCTGTTTTTGCAGCCATTTCAGGGTATCGCGCACGCCGGGGTAAACCACGGTCAACTCATGGCCGGCCTCATAAAAGCCATTGAACAACTCCAGAGCATATTCGGCTTCGACATCATCGACACCTTCTTCGTCGATATGGTTGGCCAGCGCCCGGCGAACCAGCATGTGCACACCGTTGCCAACCCACTCGCGCACCGATTCGATGCCGGCGGGTTTACGCCCGAGCTTGAGCAGCATGTTATCCACAGCCGCCGCAAGGTCGGGGACCGAATCGATCAACGTGCCGTCCAGATCGAACATCACCAGCCGCGGCAGTTGCCCCGGGAACAACTGCTCAAAACCGCTCATGGGCGAGCCAGCGCCAGTTCGGAACGCATCTTGTCGATGACTTCCTGATAGTTCGGCGCATTGAAGATGGCCGAGCCGGCGACAAAGGTGTCGGCACCGGCCGCTGCGATTTCACGGATGTTGTTCACGTTCACGCCGCCGTCGATTTCCAGGCGAATGTCACGGCCAGAAGCATCGATCAAAGCCCGTGCTTCACGCAGTTTGTCGAGGGTGCTGGGGATGAACTTCTGCCCGCCGAACCCTGGATTGACGCTCATCAGCAGGATCATGTCGACCTTGTCCATCACGTGCTTGAGCACGTCCAGCGGGGTCGCCGGGTTGAACACCAGGCCCGACTTGCAGCCGCCTTCGCGGATCAGTTGCAGGGAACGATCGACATGCTGGGTGGCTTCCGGGTGGAAGGTAATGTAGGTCGCGCCGGCTTCAATGAAGTCGCCAACGATGCGGTCCACCGGGCTGACCATCAAATGTGCGTCGATCGGCGCGGTCACGCCGTACTTGCGCAGCGCCGAGCAGACCAACGGGCCGACGGTCAGGTTCGGTACATAGTGGTTGTCCATGACATCGAAGTGCACGAAGTCGGCGCCGGCGGCCAGGACGTTGTCCACTTCTTCGCCCAGGCGGGCGAAGTCGGCGGAGAGAATCGACGGAGCAATTACGAAGGGCTGCATGACGCACCTTTTCTGAGCAGAATCACGATGGCGCGCATTGTATACCTCATGCTTTGACGCGCGCACCGTGAGTGCGATGATTGGACCTTGCCATCATCCCTGATCAGAGAAGGCCCTAGTACGCCGCGCGATAAATCTTTTCGATATCGACGGCACTCAACTTGCGCGGATTGTTGCGCATCAAGCGCTCGATCCCCGCCGCTTCCGCGGCCATGGACGGGATGACGTCCTCGGGAACACCGAAACTGCGCAGGCCCTGGGGAATTTCCACGGCTGCACACAGCTCGGTCATGGCGTGCACGGCTTTGTCGGCTGCATCGTTGGCACTCAAATGTGCAGTCTTCACGCCCATGGCCTCGGCGATATCCTGCATGCGTTCGATGCAGGCCATCTTGTTCCAGGTCATGACATAGGGCAGTAACAAGGCATTGCTGACGCCATGAGCAATGTTGAAGCGCCCACCCAGCGGATACGCCAACGCATGCACTGCGCCGACCCCGGCATTGCCGAACGCCATGCCGGCCATCAGGCTGGCGGTGGCCATGTCTTCCCGGGCTTGCAGGTTCGACGGATTCGCGTAGGCCTTGGGCAAGGCCCTGGCGATCAACTTGATGGCGCCGATGGCCAGGGCATCGGTAATCGGCGAGGCATTGACCGACAGATAGGACTCGATGGCATGCACCAGCGCATCGACGCCACTCGCCGCCGTGACGCTGCGCGGACAGGTCAGGGTCATTTGCGGACTGACCAGCGCCACGTCCGGCAACAGGTAGTCGCTGACGATGCCCTTCTTCAGTTGCGCGACCTTGTCGGAAAGGATGGCGACGTTGGTCACTTCCGAGCCAGTGCCGGCCGTGGTCGGGATGGCGATCAGCGGCGGGCCTTTGCGCGGCACCTGATCGATACCGAACAAGTCCTCCAGCGCCCCGTGGTAACCGGCATAGGCCGCAACGCTTTTGGCGATGTCGATGGCACTGCCGCCACCCAGGCCGATCAATCCGTCATGCCCGCCATCGCGATACACCTGCATGCAATCTTCGACGATGGCGATTTCCGGGTCCGGCAATACCCGGTCGAAAATCTCGTAGCTGCGTTCGCCCAACTGCGCGAGGGCCAGCTCTACCGTGCCGGACTTGATCAGGGCGGCGTCGGTGACGATCAGCGGATTGTCGATGTCCAGGCGCGTCAGCTCGGCAGACAGTTGCTCGATGGCACCTGCGCCGGTGATCAGTTTGTGAGCGATTTTGAAAGAGGAAATACTCATGTGCGCAGCCTCTTATAGATAGGGGAGCTGGGCACAATAGTAGCTGGGGATTTGGGGTTGGCTGGTATTCAGGCGGTGAATGAACTAATGGTCCACTGGAACCCCCTGTGGGAGCGGGCAAGCCCGCTCCCACATTTTTACCGGGTTCGGCGTCAGACCTGCGCGGTACGCAGTTTCTCGCTACGCCCACGCAGCCATTCCAGGGTCAGCAGCAGGATCACCGAGAAGGCAATCAGCAGCGTCGCGGCGGCGGCGATGGTCGGGCTGAGGTTTTCGCGGATGCCGCTGAACATCTGCCGAGGCAGGGTCGCTTGTTCAGGGCCGGCGAGGAACAGCGTCACCACCACCTCATCGAACGATGTCGCGAAGGCAAACAGCGCCCCGGAGATCACGCCCGGTGCAATCAGTGGCAAGGTCACCCGGCGGAACGTGGTCAGCGGCGAAGCGCCCAGGCTCGCAGCAGCCCGCACCAGGTTGTGGTTGAACCCCTGCAACGTCGCCGACACGGTAATGATCACAAACGGCACACCAAGCACGGCATGCACGACGATCAGCGAGGTATAGCTGTTGCCAAATCCCAGTGGAGCGAAGGTCAGGTAACTGGCCACACCAATGATCACCACCGGCACCACCATCGGCGAAATCACTAGCGCCATCACCAGCGGCTTGCCCGGGAAATCGCCTCGGGTCAGACCGATCGCCGCCAGCGTGCCGAAGATCATCGCCAGTACCGTCGCGGCCGGGGCCACGATGATGCTGTTCTTCAACGAACGCATCCATTCCGCCGAGGCGAAGAAGTCCTGGTACCAGTGCAGCGAAAAGCCTTGCAGCGGATAGACCAGAAAACTCCCCGAGTTGAACGACAGTGGAATGATCACCAGCACCGGCAGAATCAGGAACAACAGAATCAAGCCGCAGAGAATCCGCAAGCTGTAGAACCACACCCGTTCGATGGGCGACATATAAGGACTCAGCATTTCGTTCTCTCCTTAGCTCAGGCGCAGGCGGCTCGCGCCCACCAGCCAGCTGTAAATCAGATAAAGCACGACCGTCGCGAGCAACAGCAGCCCACCGAGTGCGGTCGCCATGCCCCAGTTGATACTGGTGTTGGTGTAGAAGGCGACGAAGTAGCTGACCATTTGATCGTTCGGGCTGCCCAGCAATGCCGGGGTGATGTAGTAGCCGATGGCGAGGATGAACACCAACAGGCAACCGGCGCCGACACCGGCATAGGTCTGCGGGAAGTACACCCGCCAGAAGCTGGCGAACGGATGGCAGCCGAGGGAAATCGCAGCACGCATGTAGGTCGGCGAGATGCCTTTCATCACGCTATAGATCGGCAGGATCATGAACGGCAGCAGAATGTGCACCATCGAGATGTAGACACCGACACGGTTGAACACCAACTCGATCGGCTTGTCGATGATGCCCATGGCCATCAGGCCGCTGTTGATCAGGCCACCCGATTGCAGCAACACGATCCACGCCGCGACCCGTACCAGGATCGACGTCCAGAACGGCAACAGCACTAGAATCATCAGCAGGTTGCTCTGGCGCGAAGGCAGGTTCGCCAACAGGTAAGCCAGGGGATACGCCAGCATCAGGCAGATCGCGGTGATGATCAGGCCCATCCAGAAGGTGCGGGCGAAGATGTCGAGGTAGATCGCCTGATCCGGGGTGGCCGGGGCGATTTCGCCGAGGTCGTCGATGCGATGATCGACAGCCGCCAGCAGGTAATACGGGGTGATGCTGCTGGTGTTGCGGCGTACCGCTTGCCAGTAGGCCGGGTCGCCCCAGCGCTCATCGAGGCCTTCCAGCGCTTCTTTATAGGAAGCCGGCTCAGTGGCGAGCGGCAAGGCACGGGCGGTTTTGGTCAGCAGGCTGCGGTAGCCGGCCAGTTCCATGTTCAGACGTTTGGACAGATCGCCCAGGGTCTGGTTCTTGCGAGCGTCGGCGAGGTCTTCGGCCGCCGCTTTGTAAACCGGTTCAGCGGGCAGGCCGCGGCCGTCCCAGCTGGCGATGGCGGTCACGGTGCGCGGCATGCCGCCGACCACTTCCGGGTTGCCAACGCTTTTGTAGAGCAGCGCCACGATCGGCACCAGGAACACCAGCAACAGAAACAGCACCAGCGGCGCGATCAACGCCTGGGCCTTCCAGCGGTTGACCCGCTCGGCGTGCTTGAGCCGCTGCTTCAAGGTGGGGCTGGTGCCCTCGTTCAGGGGAACGGCGATAGCCATGACGTACTCCGGGAATCTTTGATCGTTACAGAGGCAGAGAACCACCTCTGTTGTGTTGAAACACCGCAACCTGTGGGAGCGAGCTTGCTCGCGATGAGGCCATCACATTCAACATCTATGTTGATTGACCCACCGCTTTCGCGAGCAAGCTCGCTCCTACAGCGTAAGCCCGCTCCTACAGCGTAAGCCCGCGGTGCGGTCTTACTTGGCAGCCCAGGCGTTGAAGCGCTGTTCCAGTTGCTCGCCGTTGTCAGCCCAGAAGCTGACGTCGATCTGCACCTGGTTGGCGATGTTTTCCGGGGTGGTCGGCATGTCTTTCAGGACATCCTTGGCCAGCAACGGTACGGCCTGGGTGTTGGCCGGGCCGTAGGCGATGTTTTCCGAGTAGGTTTTCTGCTGCTGTGGCTGTACTGAGTAGGCGATGAATTTCTTCGCCGCTTCTGCACGCTTGGCATCCAGGCCTTTCGGAATGGCCCATGCGTCGAAGTCGTAGATACCGCCGTTCCACACGACTTTCAGGTTGCTTTCTTTTTGTACGGCAGCGATCCGGCCGTTGTAGGCCGAGCTCATGACCACGTCACCGGAAGCGAGGTATTGCGGCGGTTGTGCGCCGGCTTCCCACCACTGGATGTTCGGCTTGAGTTCATCGAGCTTCTTGAACGCGCGGTCCTGACCGTCTTTGCCGGCCAGCACTTTGTAGACGTCTTTCGGCGCAACGCCGTCGGCCATCAGTGCGAATTCCAGGGTGTACTTGGCGCCTTTACGCAGGCCACGCTTGCCCGGGAACTGCTTGGTGTCCCAGAAATCCACCCAGCTGGTCGGTGCGGACTTCAGTTTGTCGGCGTTGTAGGCCAGCACGGTCGACCACACGAAGAAACCCACGCCGCAAGGCTGGATGGCGCCCTTGACGTAGTCTTCGGTCTTGCCGAACAACTTCGGATCAAGTTGTTCGAACATGTCTTCGTCGCAACCACGGGACAGTTCCGGCGATTCAACCTCTACCAGATCCCACGACACGCTCTTGGTGTCGACCATGGCCTTGACCTTGGCCATTTCGCCGTTGTACTCGCCGGCCACGATCTTGCCGTTACCTGCCGCTTCCCACGGTGCGTAGAAGGCTTTGACCTGAGCCGCCTTGTTCGCCCCGCCAAAGGACACCACGGTCAGGTCCGGGCCGGCCGCCATCGCGTGCGCCGCGCCCATCATGCCCAGTGCCAAAGCGGTGAATTTCAGGGATCTCAACATTTATTGTTCTCTCCACGTGCAGGGTTGGTGTTGGTATTGCCCGGGCGATCAGTTCGCCTCTAAAAGAGGGTCGAGCGCGCGAACGTGCTCGACCTGCCAGCCAAGCGGTACCACGTCGCCGACGGCGAGCGAGGGATCAAGCTCGGCAATCGGTTGTTTCACGAAGAAGTCGGTCTTGCCGCAGACTTCCATGCGAACCCGGACGTGGTCGCCCAGATAGATGAATTCCTCGACTCGCCCGGAGAAGCGGTTGATGCATTGGTCGCTGGAGCCATTGAGGCTCACTCGCTCCGGGCGAATGGACAGGGTCACCGGCTCGCCGGTCTTGCCGACATTCACCGCCAGCGCTTCAACTTTTTCACCACGCCCCAGTTCGACTACACAGCGGTCGCCGGTCTGACTGTGCAGTCGGCCATTGAGGCGGTTGTTCTCGCCGATGAAGTTGGCGACGAAGGTGTTTTTCGGCTCTTCGTAGAGGGTGCGCGGCGGCGCGATCTGCTGGATTTCGCCCTGATGGAACACCGCCACACGGTCGGACATGGTCAAGGCTTCGCCCTGATCGTGGGTCACGTAGACCACGGTTACGCCCAGGCGCTGGTGCAGGTGCTTGATTTCCATCTGCATGTGTTCACGCAGTTGCTTGTCGAGTGCGCCGAGGGGTTCGTCCATCAGTACCAGTTGCGGTTCGAACACCAGCGCCCGGGCCAATGCCACACGCTGTTGCTGACCACCGGAAAGCTGCGCCGGGTAACGCTGGGCGAACGCATCGAGCTGGACCATGCTCAGCACGCGCTTGACCCGGGCACTGACGTCGCTCTTGTTCATGCCGCGTACGGTCAGCGGGAACGCCAGGTTCTCAGCCACCGTCATGTGCGGGAACAACGCGTAGTTCTGGAACACCATGCCGATGTCGCGCTTGTGCGGCGGCACGTTGTTGATGGCGCGCCCCGCCAACAGGATTTCGCCCGCGGTCGGGGTTTCGAAACCGGCGAGCATCATCAGGCTGGTGGTCTTGCCGGAGCCGGACGGCCCGAGCAACGTGAGGAATTCGCCTTTGCGAATGTCCAGGTTGAGGTCTTTGACGATCAGGTTCTCGCCGTCGTAGCTCTTCTGCACTCCACGGAAGCTGACCAGAACATCATTGGCCCCTGCGCTTGAATCGACCTGGCTCATACCCACACCTTTGTTATTGATGACTGCTGTGGGATTAAGCCTAGTGGACGCTGAGGGTCACGCAAATCGGGGTGCAAGAGAGATTCGCCTCAGCCGGATGGAAGGCTGGGGGTAGGGATTGCCCTACAAGGATGGCGCGTTTTGGCAAGCACAGAGGCGAGCGCTCAGTTGCAGGCCGCAAGAACAAGCCAATGCGGTTTTGAACAGTGTCGCAATTCGGTATGCCACCACCGGACTTGTGGGAGCGGACTTGCTCGCGAAAGCGGTGGATCAGGCCCAAATATGTCAACTGACACACCGCTTTCGCGAGCAAGCCCGCTCCCGCATTGGACAGTGGTGTGCTTTAGAGGAGCTTGTGCTCCATCGCGTACTTCACCAGCTCCGCCAGCGAGGTGATGTTGAGCTTTTGCATCAGCCGCGCCTTGTGGGTGCTGATGGTCTTGCTGCTCAGCGCCAGTTGCTGGGCGATGTCGTTAACGTTGGCGCCCTGGGCCAGGCGCTCGAACACGGAAAATTCGCGTTCGGAGAGCAACGAGTGCAATGGACGCGAGTCGGTCAGGCCGACCTCGAAGACCATGCGGTCGGCCAGTTCCGGGTCGATGTAACGCCCGCCTGACGCCACTTTGCGTATGGCCGTCAGCAAAAGCGCGGGGTCGCTGTCCTTGGTCGCATAACCGGCAGCCCCGACCTTCAGCGCCCGGGCGGCCATCTGCGCTTCATCGTGCATCGACAACACCAGGATCGCCGGCGGATTGTTCAGGGCGCGAATCCGCGGAATGGCTTCCAGGCCGTTGACGCCCGGCATGGAGATGTCCAGCAGCACCACTTCGCAGGGCACATGACGCAAGGTGTCGAGCAACTGCTCGCCATTGCTCGCCTCCCCCACCACCAGCAAGTCCTTGGCCAGGCCGATCAACTGCTTGATGCCTTCGCGGACGATGGTGTGGTCTTCGGCTACCAGTACACGGATCACGTTCTTCTCCAGATTCAAGATCATTCGCGAGCAAGCCCGCTCCCACATTGGATTTGAGTATTTACACAAAACTTTGTGGGAGTGGGCTTGCCCGCGAAGGCGTCAGTACAGACAACATTAAATAATCAGGCCCCATCCAATGGCACTCGCACACTCAAGGTCGTGCCTTCACCCGGCTCACTCTCAAGGGATAACTCACCGCCCATGATCAACACCCGCTCACGCATTCCGACGATCCCAAAGGACGTTGGCCTGCCAGGCGCAGCAACAAATCCTACGCCATCATCGGCGACCGTCAGACACAACTCGTCGCCTTCCAGCGCGAGTGTCAGTTCAACAGTATGCGCCTGGGCATGGCGCATGACATTGGTCAGCGCTTCCTGAAGGATCCGGAACAAGCCGATCGCCTTGGCATCACTGAGCACCGGCAAGTTGTCCGGCACCTGCACCAGGCACGGAATCTGCGTACGCGCCTCGAAACGCCGGGCCTGCCATTCGATGGCCGAGGCAATGCCGGCATCAAGAATCGGCGGGCGCAATGCGGTCGCGACGTCGCGAACCAACTGGAAGAGTTGAGCGATCAGGCGCTTCATGCTGCTCAGGCGCTCATGCAGACCGGGATCAAGTTGCGCGTAAGCCAGTTCGCACATCGAGGTTTCCAGCTTGAGCACGGTCAGCATCTGACCCAGTTCGTCGTGAACTTCCCGGGCGATGCGCGCTTTTTCTTCCTCGCGCACGCTCTCCAGGTGCGCGGACAGCTCACGCAGTTGTTCCCGGGAGCTCGCCAGTTCAAGTTCGATGCGCTTGCTCTCACTGATGTCCCAGACGATCCCGTCCCAGACATAGGCGCCGTCTTCCAGCTGACGGGTGATGGCCTTGATTTCCGCCCAGCGCTGTTCGCCCTGGCGCGTGAGGATTCGCCCCTGCCACGACCAGTCGCTGTCGGTGTCCAGCGCATGATCCTGGGTCTGGTGATAACTGGCCTTGTCGTCCGGATGCACGAGGCTGCGCAGGCCTTTATCGCGATGCGCCAGCGTGGCCGGCGAATAACCCACCAGGCTTTCGCTGCCTTCGCTGATGTAGGCAAAGTCGATCTGGCCCGTCACCGGCGCCCGCTCCAGCCGGAAAACCAGTCCCGGAACGTTGGCGGCGATGCCTTGCAGTCGCGCCTCGCTTTCCCGCAAGGCGGCCAGGGCGCGGCGTCGCTCGGTGACGTCGTTGAGGTAAACCACCAGGTATTCGCCATCGCGAAAGCGCAGGAAGCTCAACGAGACATCGGCCGGCAGAATGCTGCCATCAGCGCGCACGCAATTGGTTTCGAAGCTTTGCGGGCCCTCTTCACTGGCCCGGGCACGCTTCCACAGGTTCAGCCAGCGGTCCATGTGCAGGCCGGGTTCGAAATCGATCAGTGGCCGATCGATGATCCCCCCGGCCGGATAGCCAAGCATGCTTTCCGCCGCGCGGTTGGCGTAGCGCACATGGCTGTCCCAGTTGACCCAGAGGATTCCGACGGTGCTCTGGTCGATGGAAAACTGGGTAAGCCGCAAGGCCTCTTCGCTGGCAGCGCGCAAGGCAATGTCTTCCTGCGCGGCCAACAAGCGTTGCTCCAGGTTGTGCTGCTGGCGACGTTGCCAGAACACGATGGCCATGCAACTCAACGCCAGCACGGCCAGCAACAGGCAGAGGTTCTGCCAAAACCCCGGAGACTCGGTGAGGCGCGGATACTTGGGTTGCAGCCATTGATTGTGCAGTTGTTCCAGATCCTTGGCCGGGATCGCCCGCAATGCACTTTCGACAATGCCCGCCAGTTCCGGCTTGTCGCGGCGCGTGGCCACCCGCAGCAGCTGTGGCAGGCCGACATCCCCCACCACCACCAACCCGGCGAACTCCGGTTCGACGGACAGGCGCCCCAGTTGCGCCTCATCGATCACCGCATAGGCCGCCTGTTGGCCAGTCAGTAATTGCAATGCCTGGCGTTCCATCGGTACGCCTTGCAGATTCAGGTGCGGATAGTTGCCGCGCAGGTAATCGGCAATGGCACTGGGCATGCGCACGGCGACGCGGGTCTGGCTGTCGAGTTTTTCCAGCTCGACCGCGCCGGCGCTTTTCTGGTCGCTGACCACCAGTTGCGGTACCCGCATGTAGGGGTCGGAAAACTGCCAGAGGCGCAGTCCGCCGGGTGTCTGGGTCAGCCCCGGGGCGATGTCGATTTCACCCTCCCGGGCCGCGGCTTCCAATTGTTCAAGGTCGGAAAAATTGCGCCAGCTCAGTTCGACATTGAGGTTTTTTGCGAGCCACTTCATCAGCTCGACGTTCACCCCTGACAGGCGCTGCAAGCGGCGATCGTATTGCGCATAGGGTGCCTGCAACACCACGCCGACCCGCAACTCGCTTTGCTGCGCCAGCCAGTGCTGTTGTTTCGGTGACAGCTGGGCAACATGCACCGGAGGCACGACTGCCGCCCAGCCCATCAAGGGAAACCACAAACAGCCGATAACCCACAGGCAGCGAAAACGCATCATTGAACTCTCACACACTGACAAATACTGACCAACCCATTAGGCTGCCGGAACAACTTCTGGCCTGGAATATCCGATGCCCCCTGTCTACCGCCTGGCCCTGCCAGCATTGTGCCTGTCGTTGATCCTGCCTTGCGCTTTTTCCGTCGAGGCGGCCGAACCGGCGCCCGCCGCCAAGGAAAAAACCACCGAAGAAAAGCCACTCGAACGTCAGCCGCTGCCTGAACGTAGTCAGGAAGAAGCGACTGCACTTGAGCGAAAGATCCCGGCTCAGGAACAGCAACAACTGCAAGCGGGCACCGACACGTTTCTGGCCTTGTGGAAACCGGCCAACGCCGCCGAACCCAAAGGCGCGGCGATTATCATCCCGGGCGCCGGCGAAACCGTTGACTGGCCGCAAGCGGTCGGCCCTTTACGGCGCAAGTTGCCGGATGCCGAGTGGAGTAGCCTGAGTATCACCTTGCCGGACCTGCAAAGCGATGCCATTGCGCCACGAATCGTGGAAGCGGCGCCGGCTCCCAAGGCCCCCGAAACCGGCAGTAAAGACTCGACCACCGCGGCCCCCATCGAACAGGTGGCCGGTGGCGAGGCCGATGTAGCCGACAAGGCCATCGCCGAGACCACCGAAGAACAGTCCAGGGCAGATGCCGAGCGCATCTTTGCCCGGATCGACGCCGCAATCGCGTTCGCCGAACAGCAAAGCGCTCGCAGTATCGTGGTGTTGGGGCATGGTTCCGGCGCCTATTGGGCCGCGCGCTACCTGAGCGAGAAGCAGCCATCGCAGGTCGAAAAACTGGTGATGGTTGCCGCCCGGACACCTGTGGCGGCCACGCCCGGGCTGGCAGAGCTGACTCCGCCCCTGAAACTGCCGACCGCGGATATTTTCTACAAGGACAAGGCGCCGGATCGCAACGCAGCACTGGAACGCCTGCAGGCCAGCAAACGCCTGAAGTCGTCGGCATTCAGCCAGGTCGCACTCAAGGCGTTGCCGGATAGCAAGGCCGAACAGGAGCAACTGTTCCGTCGGGTGCGGGGCTGGTTGAATCCGCAGACTGCGACAGACTGAAGGACCGAGTCGCCCTCATCGCGAGCTTGCCCGCTCCCACAGGTTTTATGTCGATTACAAAAGTTGTGTGCGACGTTAATCCTGTGGGAGCGGGCTTGCTCGCGAAGGGGCCATTACAGGCAACACAAAGCTATTCGGCTAGCGAAAATCCCGCCGCTCCCGAATCAGCGTATAGGCGCTATGCAATTCACGCGTTCTCTCGGTAGCCTCACGCACCTGCAACGCCGTCGCGCCACTGCCGGCAATCTTGTCCGGATGATGGCGACTGAGCAGGCGCCGATAGGCTCGCTTGATCTGCGCCGGCTCGCTGGTGGCCGACACGCCCAGCAGCCGCAAGGCCTCCTGATAACTTGGCACGCTGTTGCCCAATGGCCGTTTCTGCGGCTCGTAGTCATGGGCCAACGCTTGCACCTGGTGCGGCGTCCAGCCCAGCCACTTGCCCCATTGGCCGATCAACTCACGCTCACAGCGGCCGGCACGACCATCGGCCCACACCATGCGCCAGCAGGCGCGCAACACACCTTCTGCCGCATGGGGCTGGGCACTCAGGCGACGCAGATAACCGCGTAACCGGTCGCGGCCCGACTTGCCGCGATTGAACGCGGCAATCGCACGACGCTGGGCCGGCTCGGACATTTCCAGCGAGCGCATTTCCGCCCGGGCCTGATCGATGTGCCCGGCCGTCACCTGGCCGTCGCACTTGGCCAGGCGCCCCAACAAGACAAACAGCAATTCATCGTTACGCAGCACCGGGCGGCCGCCCAGCTTTTCCCGCAAGTGCCCCCAGCTCTGCAAGTGCAAGCGCCGGTCCAGCGCCTGCCCCAACAACGCACCGAGCATGGCCCCCGGAAGACTGGCTATGGCAAAGCCTGCCCCGGCTCCAATCAGAGTCCCTGGCCACAACATGTCAGCGGCTCGCTTCTATTAATGTTTCAACTTCGGCCAGGCGCTCGTGAGTGCCGACATCAACCCAGTGCCCCTTCAATGGCTCGCCGGTCACTTGCCCGTCGGCCATGGCTTTGCGCAACAGCGGCGCGAGCTTGAAGGCCCCTGCGGTGCATCCGTCGAACAACTGCGGATGCAACACGGCGATGCCGCTGTAGGTCAGGGTGGCAGCCTCCGACTGACCGTCGCGCACCAGGGTTCCGACCAGGCTGAAGTCCCCGGCCGGATGATGGGGTGGGTTGTTCGCCAGCACCAGATGCGCCAGGCCATTGATGGGCTGATGCAGCACGCTGAAGTCGTAATCGGTCCAGATGTCGCCGTTGACTACGACAAACGCTTCATCCCCCAGCAACGGCAACGCGCGGAAAATCCCGCCGCCGGTTTCCAGGGGCTCGCCTTCCGCCGAGTACTGAATGCTCACGCCATAGCGCGAACCATCGCCCAGATAGTCTTCGATCTGCTGACCGAGCCAGGCGTGATTGATCACGATGTCGGTGAACCCGGCGGCGGCCAGCGCTCGCAGGTGATATTCGATCAGCGGGACTCCGCCTGCACGAACCAGCGGTTTTGGCGTGGTCAGGGTCAACGGGCGCATGCGCTCGCCTTTGCCCGCGGCCAGAATCATTGCCTTCATGCTGTCACTCCGGCACGCAGACTGGTCAGCAACACATCCAGCCCGGCCAGTTCAGGACGGCGCGCGATCACGGCTTCTATGTACGCAAAGAAACGCGGCACATCACCCAGATAACGCGGCTTGCCGTCGCGATGGCAGATACGGGCGAAAATACCGATGACTTTCAGGTGCCGTTGCACGCCCATCAAGTCGCTGGCACGCAGGAAATCCTCGAAGTCGGGCTGAACAGGAATGCCGAGGGTGCCCGCTTGCTGCCAGTAGCTTTCGAGCCAGCCGTGTACGCGCTCTTGCGGCCAGCTGAGAAATGCGTCCTTGAACAGGCAGGTCACATCGTAGGTCACCGGGCCATACACCGCATCCTGGAAATCCAGCACGCCGGGGTTGGGTTCGCTGAGCATCAGGTTGCGCGGCATGTAGTCGCGATGCACCAGAACCTTTGGCTGAGCCAGGGCACTGTCAATCAACAGTTCGCTGACCTGCTGCCAGAGCACTTGCTGGGCCGGGTCGAATTCGATGCCCAATTCGCGCTTCACGTACCACTCGGGGAACAGTTCCAGCTCACGACGCAGCAATGCCACGTCATAGCTCGGCAGAGGCGCAACCATCGGCAACTGCTGGAAAGCCAGCAACGCTTGCAGGGCATCCTTGAACAAATCGTCGGCGTTTTCGCTGTCGATGACGTCCAGATAGGTCTTGTTGCCCAGGTCATTGAGCAAAAGAAAACCGCGCTCGAGATCTTCGGCATAAATTTTCGGCACATTTATTCCGGATTTCGCCAGCAAAAAGGCGATATCCACGAAGGGTTTACAGTTTTCCTGGGGCGGCGGCGCGTCCATCACGATGAAACTTTTGCCACCGCCTTCCCAACGGAAATACCGCCGGAAACTCGCGTCGCTGCTGGCCGCAGTCAACGTGGCCGGGGGTACGCCCCCCCAATCCTGCTCGGCAAAAAGGGTCGCCAATTGTTCATCGAGCCAAACTTTCAGGTGTTGCAAGCGTACATCTTGATCAGGCATTGCAAGGGTCTCCGACGGCGCTAGCCGTCAAGCGGGTCATGCTTTATTATCCAGCATCTTTTTCAGACCATCGAGAGGCGTGCGGCCCACACCGCGGGCAGATGGCACGCAGGAAGCCCGGACTAATAAGATGGCATTGAAATCCCCCGCGTTTCGTAAAAAATTTCCGTTGTTGGTTACCGGCAGTTTGCTGGCGCTGCAACCCCTTGCCACTTCCTACGTGGTCGCCGCGGAACAGTTTGACTGTTCAGTCTCTGCTTCGGGTTCCTGGGACTGTGCGCCAAAGTCGCCGGCGGCTGCATTGCCACCGCGTCCCGTCCATGACGGCAGCGCTGTTTCCGCCACCGGCGAAGCCCCGGCCGAGAACGGTTCCAGCGAAGACACTGGCGCCAAGCCGGCACTGGTCACCGAATCCGAAGGCCGTGGCCTGAAGTCGCGTAGCGCAGACTATAGTCACCTCGACTGGGTTCCGCGCGAACAGCTCACCGCCGCACAATTGGCCGAAACCGGTCCTTATTGCTCTGGCTCCTATATCGAACCGATTCGTCCTGGCATGAATGACAAGACGAATAAAAGTGACGCTCCAACCTTCATCGGCGCAAAAGCCTCCCGCTATAAGCAGGATGAGCAGGTCGCGACCCTGGCCGGCGACGTTGTCATGCGTCAGGGCAGCATGCAGGTCGAAGCCGACGAAGCCAACCTGTACCAGGCCGAGAGCCGTGGTGACCTGAACGGCAACGTGCGCATTCGCGACAACGGCGCACTGATCGTTGGCGACCACGCCGACGTACAGCTCGACACCGGTGAAGCCAAGGTCGACAACGCCGAATACGTGATGCACAAATCCCGCGTCCGCGGTAATGCGCTGTACGCCAAACGTGCCGAGAACGCGATCATCCGCCTCAAGGATGGTACGTACACCACGTGCGAACCGAACAGCAACGCCTGGCAGCTCAAGGGCAATAACATCACCCTGAACCCGGCCACCGGTTTCGGTACAGCGACCAACGTGACGCTGCGGGTCAAGGACATTCCGGTCCTGTACACGCCGTACATCTATTTCCCGATCGACGACCGTCGCCAGTCCGGCTTCCTGCCGCCGACCATCGGCACCGGCAGCGATACCGGCTTCATGCTGGTCACCCCGTACTACTTCAACCTGGCGCCGAACTACGATGCCACGTTGTACCCGCGCTACATGGAAAAGCACGGTTTGTTGATGGAAGGCGAATTCCGCTACCTGACCAAGACCAGCGAAGGCCAGTTCGGTGCGGCGTACCTCAACGACGAAAGCAACGAACGCGACAAGCAGTCCGACGCCGAGAAAACCCGCTACATGTACAACTGGCAGCACAAGGGTGGTCTCGACTCGCGGGTACTCACGCAAGTCGACTACACCAAGATCAGCGATCCGTATTACTTCCAGGATCTGCAGACCGACCAGATCGGCGTGAAAAGCAACGACTACGTGAACCAGCAGGGCTCCGTCACCTATCGTGGCGACAGCTATACCGCTCGCGTGAACGCCCAGGCATACCAACTGGCGAGCGTATCGAACATCACGCCGTACGATCGCCTGCCGCAGCTCACCCTCGACGGCATGCTGCCTTATCATCCGGAAGGCCTGAATTTCACGTACAACACCGAACTCGTGCGGTTTGACCGCGATCTGCAGAACGGCAATTACTCCGACGAAGACGGTAACGTGACGCCACGTCTTGATAACAACATACAAGGTCTGGCACGTGCCAATGGCGACCGTCTGAATCTCGCGCCCGCCATGAGCCTGCCGATGAACACGACGTACGGCTTCCTGACACCGAAGCTCAAGTACCAGTACACTCAGTACCAATTGGACCTGGACAATATCGGCAAAAGTCAAATCGCGCAGCAAGATCAAGCCGCGGCTGCAGCCGGGACTAAGAACTTCAATGGCAATTTTGACAGCAACCAGAACCGCGGCGTGCCGATCGCCAGCATCGACAGCGGTCTGTACTTCGATCGAAATACCCAGTATTTCGGCAAGAACTACCGCCAGACTCTCGAGCCGCGCCTGTTCTACCTGTACGTGCCTGAGGTCGACCAGGAAGACATCCCGGTATTCGATACCAGCGAATACACCTTCAACTATGCGTCGCTGTTCCGTGACAATCGCTTCTCCGGTTCCGACCGTGTCGGCGACGAGAACAAACTGTCCCTGGGCGTGACCAGCCGCTGGATCGAAGACAACGGTTTCGAGCGCCAGCGCATCAGTGTTGGCCAGGCCTTGTTCTTCAAGGATCGCGAAGTCCAGTTGCCGGGCATCAATCCACAAACCCGCGCCGATGCACATTCGAATGTTTCGCCTTATGCACTGGAATACGAATATCGCTGGAACCGCGACTGGCGCACCACGGCCGACTACAACTGGGACCCGGACAGCCGCAGCCCTCGTTCGGGCAGTGCGATGTTCCACTACCAGCCTGAAGACAACCCGAACAAGGTCGTCAACGTCGGCTATCGCTATCGTAACGACCAGGTGATCTACAACCAGAACACCGGTCAATGGCAGTTCGGCGGTGACTACGGCACCCCTGGCCAGCCTGGCTTCGTGAAGGATTACTACAAGATCAAGCAGCACGACTTCTCGGTGATCTGGCCGATCGTGCCGCAATGGAGCGCTATCAGCCGTTGGCAGTATGACTACAACCGCAGCCGTACCCTGGAAGCCTTCGGTGGTTTCGAGTACGACAGCTGCTGCTGGAAACTGCGCCTGATCAACCGTTACTTCGTTGATTACGACGAGTTCAGCCAACAAGCACCGCAAAACGAAAAAGGCGACCATGGCGTCTTCCTCCAAATTGTTCTGAAGGGACTCGGCGGCCTCACCGGCGCCAAGGCAGAGAGCTTCCTCGACAAAGGCATTCAAGGTTATCGTGAACGTGAAGACCAAGCTTTCTGATTGTCTGCGCCCGCTGATGCTGGGCGCGCTGTTCCTGAGTACGGCGGCAAGCGCTGCAGTGCAGTCCATCGATAAAGTGGTGGCCATCGTCGACAACGACGTGGTCATGCAGAGCCAACTGGACCAACGCGTTCATGACGTTCAGCAAACCATTGCCAAGCGTGGTTCTGCCGTGCCGCCGGCCAGCGTGCTGGAGCAGCAGGTACTGGAGCGCCTGATCGTCGAAAACCTGCAATTGCAGATTGGCGAACGCTCCGGCATCCGCATTACCGATGAAGAGTTGAACCAGGCTGTCGGCACCATTGCCCAGCGCAACAACATGTCGGTCGAGCAGTTCCGCGCCGCCCTGACTCGCGACGGCCTGTCTTACGACGACGCGCGTGAGCAGATTCGTCGCGAAATGGTCATCAGCCGTGTGCGCCAGCGTCGGGTTGCCGAACGCATTCAGGTCTCCGAGCAGGAAGTGAAGAACTTCCTGGCTTCCGACCTGGGAAAAATGCAGCTGTCCGAAGAGTTCCACCTGGCCAACATCCTGATTCCTACGCCGGAAAGCGCCAACTCCGACGCAATTCAGAATGCAGCCAAACAGGCCGATGCGATTTACCAGCAACTCAAGCAAGGCGCTGACTTCGGTCAGTTGGCCATCGCCAAGTCCGCCAGCGAAACCGCACTGGAAGGTGGTGACATGGGCTGGCGTAAAGCCGCTCAATTGCCACCGCCATTCGATCGCCTGCTGAGCACCATGCCGGTGGGTGATATCACCCAGCCAATGCGCACGCCGGGCGGTTTCATCATCCTGAAGATCCTCGCCAAGCGTGGCGGCGAAACCCAGATGCGCGATGAAGTGCATGTGCGCCACATCCTGGTCAAACCAAGCCCGATCCGCGACGAAGCGAAAACCAAGGCCCTGGCCCAGTCGCTCTACAGCCGTATCGAGGCTGGCGAAGACTTCGGCGAGCTGGCAAAAAGCTACTCGGAAGACCCGGGTTCCGCCCTCAACGGCGGCGACCTGAACTGGATCGACCCGAGCGCGCTGGTGCCCGAGTTCCGCGAAGTGATGGCCAAGACCCCACAAGGCCAGCTGTCCAAGCCGTTCCAGACTCAATACGGCTGGCACGTTCTGGAAGTCCTTGGTCGTCGCGCCACCGACAGCACCACACAGGCTCGTGAGCAGCAAGCAATGACCGTACTGCGTAACCGCAAATACGATGAAGAGCTGCAAACCTGGCTGCGTCAGATCCGTGACGAAGCGTATGTGGAAATCAAACTCCCTGGCGCCGACCAGGCAGCGCAGTGAAACCTCAACGTTTCGCGCTGACACCCGGTGAACCGGCCGGCATAGGTCCCGACCTGTGCCTGCTGCTCGCCTCGCAAGCCCAGCCCTACCCCCTGATTGCCATTACCAGCCGCGACCTGCTCATTGAGCGGGCCGCGCAACTGGGCGTGGCTGTCGACTTGCTGCCGGTCACACCGGACAACTGGCCGGATGCACCCGCGCCAGCCAATAGCCTGTATGTCTGGGATACACCACTCAATGCCAAGGTCGTTGCCGGGCAACTGGACAAGGCCAACGCTGCCTTCGTTCTGGAAACCCTGACCCGCGCTGGCCAGGGCTGCCTGGACGGACATTTCGCCGGCATGATTACCGCCCCGGTGCACAAAGGTGTGATCAATGAATCCGGTATCGCCTTTTCCGGGCACACGGAATTCCTCGCCGACCTGACCCATACCGCGCAAGTGGTGATGATGCTGGCCACACGCGGATTGCGCGTGGCACTGGTGACCACTCACCTTCCCCTTCGCGAGATTGCCGATGCAATCACGCCGGAGCGCCTGGAACGCGTCACGCGAATCCTGCACGCCGACCTGCAAAACAAATTCGGCATCGCCCGGCCACGTATCCTGGTCTGCGGGCTCAACCCCCATGCCGGTGAAGGCGGACACCTGGGCCATGAAGAAATCGATATCATCGAACCCACATTAGAGCGCCTGCGCGGCGAAGGCATGGACCTGCGTGGCCCCCTGCCCGCCGACACTCTGTTTACCCCCAAATATCTGGAGCACTGCGACGCAGTGCTGGCGATGTACCACGACCAGGGCCTGCCGGTGCTGAAGTACAAAGGCTTCGGCGCGGCAGTCAACGTCACCCTTGGCTTGCCAATCATCCGCACGTCGGTCGACCACGGCACCGCCCTGGATCTGGCCGGCAGCGGCAAGATCGACACCGGCAGCCTGCAAGTCGCCCTGGAAACCGCCTACCAGATGGCCGAGACCCGTTTATGACCGAGCAATACCAACACAAGGCGCGCAAACGCTTTGGCCAGAACTTCCTGCACGATGCCGGCGTTATCGACCGCATCCTGCGTTCCATTCACGCCAAGGCAGAAGACCGCCTGCTGGAAATCGGCCCGGGCCAGGGCGCACTGACCCAAGGCCTGCTCAGCAGCGGCGCCCAACTCGATGTGGTGGAGCTGGACAAGGACCTGATCCCGATCCTCAACCAGCAGTTTGCCGGCAAGAGCAACTTCAACCTGCATCAGGGCGATGCACTGAAGTTCGACTTCAACAGCCTGAATGCCACGCCAGGCAGCCTGCGAGTGGTCGGCAACCTGCCGTACAACATCTCCACGCCGCTGATTTTTCACCTCCTGCACAACTCGCACCTGATTCGCGACATGCACTTCATGCTGCAAAAGGAAGTGGTCGAGCGCCTGGCTGCCGGCCCGGGTGGTGGTGACTGGGGCCGTTTGTCGATCATGGTTCAGTACCACTGCCGGGTCGAACATCTGTTCAATGTCGGCCCGGGCGCATTCAACCCGCCGCCGAAAGTCGACTCGGCCATCGTGCGCCTGGTGCCCCACGCGGTGCTGCCGCACCCGGCCAAGGATCACCGCCTGCTGGAGCGCGTCGTGCGCGAAGCGTTCAACCAGCGCCGTAAAACCCTGCGCAACACCCTCAAGCTGCTGCTGAGCAATGCCGAAATCGAAGCCGCCGGCGTCGATGGCAGCCTGCGTCCCGAGCAACTCGACCTGGCCGCCTTCGTGCGCCTGGCCGACAAGCTCAGCGAGCAGGCGCCACAAAAGCCTGCCGCTGACTGACAGGCGATGAGCGCTATCGGGTAGGACGCCACTCTGGTCTACTACCCGATACTTGGCCTAGACTGAACCCCATCAGCTACGCCCCGCGTCCCGCTTCGTTTTTAAGGCCCCTTGCATGTCCGATCCTCGTTATCAGGTCGACGTCAGCGTCGTCACCCGCTATCTGGCAGAACAATCGCAACCCGAGCACGACCGCTTTGCCTTCGCCTACACCATCACCGTGCAAAACAATGGCCTGGTGCCCGCCAAATTGCTGTCTCGGCACTGGGTCATCACCGATGGTGACGGACATGTCGAAGAAGTGCGCGGCGCAGGCGTGGTAGGCCAGCAACCGTTGATCGACCCCGGCAAGAGCCACACCTACAGCAGTGGCACGGTCATGACCACCAAGGTCGGCACCATGCAGGGCACCTATCAGATGCTTTCCGATGACGGCAAACATTTCGATGCCATCATCGCGCCCTTCCGCCTGGCGGTGCCCGGAGCCTTGCACTGATGGCAACGTACGCGGTCGGCGACTTGCAAGGCTGCCTTCAGGCCCTGCAATGCCTGCTCAAACAAGTGGCGTTCGACCCACAACGGGATCGTCTGTGGCTGGTGGGCGACCTGGTCAACCGCGGCCCGCAGTCGCTGGAAACCCTGCGCTTCCTCTATGGCATCCGCGAATCGCTGGTGTGCGTACTCGGCAACCATGACCTGCACCTGCTGGCGGCCGGACGCAACATCGAACGCCTGAAGAAGGCCGATACCCTGCGCGAAATCATTGAAGCGCCGGATAGCGCCGAGCTGCTCGAATGGGTACGCCAGCAAAAGCTCATGCACTACGACGAACAGCGCAACGTGGCACTGGTCCATGCCGGCATTCCACCCCAGTGGTCGCTGCGCAAAGCCTTGAAGTGTGCTGCCGAAGTCGAGACAGCCTTGCGTGACGACAACCTGTTGCCGCCCTACCTCGATGGCATGTACGGCAACGATCCAGCGAAATGGGACAACGATCTCAAAGGCGTGACGCGCCTGCGGGTGATCACCAACTATTTCACCCGCATGCGTTTTTGCACTGCCGAAGGCAAACTCGACCTCAAGAGCAAGGAAGGTCTCGATACCGCACCACCTGGCTACAAGCCCTGGTTCCAGCACAAGGAACGCAAGACCAAAGGTCTGAAAATCCTCTTCGGTCACTGGGCTGCACTGGAAGGCAAGTGCGACGAGCCGGGTATCTCGGCCCTCGACACCGGTTGTGTCTGGGGCGGCGCCCTGACCCTGATGAACGTCGACAGCTTTGAGCGCCTGTCCTGCAAATGCGACGAACACGGCCATGTTGCCGTGCCGTCAGTCGCCTCATCCATTCCCCAAACATCACCAGCCAGCGCCCCGCGCTAGACTGCCCATTCAGCCGAGCCACAGGAGCCCGCCATGAGCGAATTCAAACGTATCCCCCCGGAACAGGCCCAAGCCCTGCGCGAACAAGGCGCCGTGGTGGTCGACGTCCGCGACCCGGCCACTTTTGCCGCCCTGCACATCGCAGGCTCGAAGCATCTGGACAATCATTCACTGCACGCTTTCATCCAGGGTGCCGACCTCGACGCACCGACCGTGGTGGTCTGCTATCACGGCAATTCCAGCCAGGGCGCGGCCGCCTACCTGATCAGCCAGGGCTTCTCCGATGTCTACAGCATGGATGGCGGATTTGAGTTGTGGCGTACGACGTATCCTGCGGAAACGGCGCAAGGCACCTGCGAATAATTTTTTTGTAACGTTGCAGGCCCCGGCTCCTGCGGGCTGGCGCGGTGGCAGACGAACGGTCTGCCACAAACAATTACGTATCTCGCCTTTACCTGCCGAATTCCCAACTATCCTTAAGCGCAGGCCATCCAAAACAGGGGAGAGCCGGTACACCGGCGCACGGGTCATCGGGAGTAGCTTTCGGGGCGGTAAGCCTTGAGGGAGTTCTGGGGGGTAAACAGCAACCGCCTGTTCGGTTGCTGCCAGCATCGACTGAGTGATCCGGCGTCGGCTCCACGTATCGAGCGAGGTGACGTCATGAGTATCTTTAGCCACTTCCAACAACGCTTCGAGTCCACACGCCAGGAAGAACTCTCTCTGCAAGAGTACCTGGAGCTGTGCAAAAAGGACCGCAGCGCCTACGCTTCCGCCGCCGAGCGTCTGCTGCTGGCCATCGGAGAACCGGAGCTGCTCGACACCTCGACCAACTCGAGACTGTCGCGCATCTTTTCCAACAAGGTGATCCGCCGCTATCCGGCCTTTGAAGACTTCCACGGGATGGAAGAATGCATCGACCAGATCGTGTCGTATTTCCGTCACGCCGCTCAGGGTCTGGAAGAAAAGAAACAGATTCTCTACCTGCTCGGCCCCGTCGGTGGCGGTAAATCGTCCCTGGCCGAAAAGCTCAAACAACTGATGGAAAAAGTGCCCTTCTATGCGATCAAGGGCTCGCCGGTTTTCGAGTCGCCCCTGGGTCTGTTCAATGCCACCGAAGATGGCGCGATCCTCGAGGAAGACTTCGGCATTCCACGGCGCTACCTCAACACCATCATGTCGCCATGGGCCACCAAACGCCTGGCCGAATTCGGCGGCGATATCAGCCAGTTCCGCGTGGTCAAGCTCTATCCGTCGATCCTCAACCAGATCGCCGTGGCCAAGACCGAACCGGGCGATGAAAACAACCAGGACATCTCGGCACTGGTGGGTAAGGTCGATATCCGCAAACTGGAAGAATTCCCGCAGAACGACGCCGATGCCTACAGCTACTCGGGTGCACTGTGCCGGTCCAACCAGGGCCTGATGGAGTTCGTCGAAATGTTCAAGGCACCGATCAAGGTGCTGCACCCACTGCTGACCGCCACCCAGGAAGGCAACTACAACAGTACCGAAGGCCTCGGCGCGATTCCGTTCACCGGGATCCTGTTGGCGCACTCCAACGAATCGGAATGGCATACCTTCCGCAACAACAAGAACAACGAAGCCTTCATCGACCGGATCTACATCGTCAAAGTGCCGTACTGCCTGCGGGTCAGTGACGAAGTGAAGATCTACGACAAGCTGCTGTTCAACAGCTCGCTGGCCAAGGCTCATTGTGCGCCGGATACCCTGAAGATGCTGGCTCAGTTCACCGTGCTCTCGCGCCTCAAGGAACCGGAAAACTCCAACATCTACTCGAAGATGCGCGTGTACGACGGCGAGAACCTCAAGGACACCGATCCTAAAGCCAAGTCGATCCAGGAATACCGCGACAACGCCGGTGTCGACGAAGGCATGAACGGTCTCTCCACCCGGTTCGCGTTCAAGATCCTGTCGAAGGTGTTCAACTTCGATCCGCACGAAATCGCCGCCAACCCGGTGCATTTGCTCTATGTCCTGGAACAACAGATCGAACAGGAACAGTTCCAGGCCGAGACCCGCGAACGCTATCTGCGCTTCCTCAAGGAATACCTGGCACCGCGCTACATCGAATTCATCGGCAAGGAGATCCAGACCGCTTACCTCGAGTCCTACAGCGAATACGGCCAGAACATCTTCGATCGTTATGTGCTGTACGCCGACTTCTGGATCCAGGACCAGGAATACCGCGATCCGGAAACAGGCGAAATCCTCAATCGCGTAGCGCTGAACGAGGAACTGGAGAAAATCGAAAAACCGGCCGGCATCAGCAATCCGAAGGATTTCCGCAACGAAATCGTCAACTTCGTCCTGCGCGCCCGGGCCAACAACAACGGCAAGAACCCGACCTGGCTCAGCTACGAAAAACTGCGGGTGGTCATCGAGAAGAAAATGTTCTCCAACACCGAGGACCTGCTGCCGGTCATCAGCTTCAATGCCAAGGCCAGCAAGGAGGACCAGCAAAAACACAACGACTTCGTGACACGGATGGTCGAGCGGGGCTACACCGACAAACAGGTACGACTGCTGTCCGAGTGGTACCTGCGGGTCAGAAAATCACAATAACCCGCGCCGGTCAGACCGGTTGTCGTCAGCCAGAGACCTGTGTACGCATTTTCTGTTACACAGGCCTCTGGAAGGTGTTCGAAAGTCGGTAGCGAGTTCAGGCAGCATCCAAAGCGCTTGGGGGAGCGTTCAATACCCCTCGGCTCTCGGTTCGATGCTGTATCACCGCTCGCCCCTTTCAGGACAGCTTCTAAGGAGCAGTCATGAGCTATGTGATCGACCGACGTCTCAATGGCAAGAACAAAAGCACGGTGAACCGCCAGCGGTTTCTGCGGCGCTACCGTGATCACATCAAAAAGGCTGTCGAAGAGGCGGTCAGCCGGCGCTCCATTACCGATATGGAACACGGCGAACAAATCAGCATTCCCGGCCGTGACATCGACGAACCGGTGCTGCACCACGGCCGCGGCGGAAAGCAAACGGTCGTGCACCCGGGCAACAAGGAATTCACCAGCGGCGAACATATCGCCCGCCCACCGGGAGGTGGTGGCGGTCGGGGCCCCGGCAAAGCCGGCAATTCCGGCGAAGGGATGGACGAATTCGTCTTCCAGATCACCCAGGAAGAATTCCTCGAATTCATGTTCGAGGATCTCGAACTGCCCAACCTGGTCAAGCGCAACCTGACCGGCACCGATACCTTCAAGACCGTGCGGGCCGGGATCAGTAACGAGGGTAACCCGTCGCGGATCAACATCATCCGCACCCTGCGCTCAGCCCACGCCCGGCGAATCGCCCTGTCCGGCAGCAGCCGGGCAAAACTGCGCGAAGCCAAGGAAGAACTTCTGCGACTCAAGCAGGAAGAACCGGACAACTTCGGCGATATTCAGGAAATAGAAGCTGAAATCGAAAAACTCAGCGCACGCATTCACCGCATACCGTTTCTCGACACATTCGACCTCAAGTACAACTTGCTCATCAAGCAACCCAACCCCAGTTCCAAGGCCGTGATGTTTTGCCTGATGGACGTGTCCGGCTCGATGACCCAGGCGACCAAGGACATCGCCAAGCGCTTCTTTATCCTGCTGTACCTGTTTCTCAAGCGTAACTACGAAAAGATCGACGTCGTGTTCATCCGCCATCACACCAGCGCCCGCGAAGTGGATGAAGAGGAATTTTTCTACTCCCGGGAAACCGGCGGCACCATCGTCTCCAGCGCCCTGAAACTGATGCAGGAGATAATGGCCGAGCGCTATCCGAGCAACGAGTGGAACATCTACGCTGCCCAGGCCTCTGACGGTGACAACTGGAACGACGACTCTCCGATCTGCCGCGACATCCTGATCAACCAGATCATGCCATTCGTGCAGTACTACACTTACGTTGAGATCACCCCGCGCGAACACCAGGCCCTGTGGTTCGAGTACGAGCGCATCGCCGAAGCCTTTTCCGACACTTTTGCCCAGCAACAACTGGTCTCGGCCGGGGATATTTATCCGGTCTTCCGTGAACTCTTCCAGCGCAGGTTAGTGACATGACCGCCAAAGAGCAGAAGCGCCAACCCATTTCCACCGGCTCCGAATGGACGTTCGAGCTGATCCAGGCCTACGACCGTGAAATCAGTCGCCTGGCGGCTCGTTACGCACTCGACACGTATCCCAACCAGATCGAAGTGATCACCGCCGAGCAGATGATGGACGCCTACGCCTCTGTCGGTATGCCGCTGGGTTATCACCATTGGTCATATGGCAAACACTTCCTCAGCACGGAGAAATCCTATACTCGCGGACAGATGGGGCTGGCCTACGAGATCGTGATCAACTCGGACCCATGCATCGCTTACCTGATGGAAGAAAACACCATCTGCATGCAAGCGCTCGTCGTTGCGCATGCCTGCTACGGGCACAACAGCTTTTTCAAAGGCAATTACCTGTTCCGCACCTGGACCGACGCCAGTTCGATCATTGATTACCTGGTATTCGCCAAGCAGTACATCATGCAGTGCGAGGAGCGCCACGGCATCGATGCGGTGGAGGACTTGCTCGACTCCTGCCACGCGCTAATGAACTACGGCGTCGACCGCTACAAACGCCCCTACCCGATTTCCGCCGAAGAAGAACGGCGTCGGCAAAAGGATCGGGAAGAGCATTTACAGAAGCAGATCAACGATTTGTGGCGCACCATTCCAAAAGGCGCTGACAAGTACAGCGACAAGGATAATGCACGCTTCCCCGCCGAACCTCAGGAAAATATCCTGTACTTCATCGAAAAACACGCTCCGCTACTGGAGCCGTGGCAGCGGGAAATCGTGCGGATCGTGCGCAAGATCGCTCAATATTTTTACCCACAACGCCAGACCCAGGTAATGAACGAAGGCTGGGCCACATTCTGGCATTACACGCTGATGAATGACCTGTACGACGAAGGCCTGGTCACCGACGGCTTCATGATGGAGTTCCTGACATCCCATACCAGCGTGGTCTTTCAGCCAGGCTTCGACAGCCCTTACTACAACGGAATCAACCCCTACACCCTCGGGTTTGCCATGTACCGGGACATCCGGCGCATGTGCGAAGAACCCACCGAGGAAGATCGCCGCTGGTTCCCGGAAATTGCCGGCACCGACTGGCTGTCGACCATCAAGTTCGCCATGAGCAGCTTCAAGGATGAGAGTTTCATCCTGCAGTACCTGTCGCCAAAGGTGATTCGAGACCTGAAGTTGTTCAGCATTCTCGATGACGACCAGAAGGACGACCTGCTGGTGCCCGCCATTCACGACGAAGGTGGCTACCGCATCATCCGTGAAACCCTTGCGGCGCAGTACAACCTGGGTAATCGCGAGCCCAACGTGCAGATCTACAGCATCGACCGGCGTGGTGACCGCTCCCTGACCCTGCGTCACCAGCAGCACGACCGCAAACCGCTGGGGGACTCGACCGAAGAAGTGCTCAAACACCTGCACCGCCTCTGGGGCTTCGACATTCACCTGGAAACCCTGCAAGGGGAAACCGTGATGAAAACCCACCACGTGCCACCCAGAAGCGAGCACGGCGAAGGTGATTACGGCCGCCTGGACCTGGCCGTCATCCATCTTTGATCCGGTTTATGCCTCCGAAAGCTCGATGCAACGGTTATCCTGTCGAGCTAACGGAGGTTTTTTATGCGTATTTATAAAGTCGGTGGTGCGGTACGTGATCGCCTGCTGGGCAAACCGGTTACCGATATCGACTGGGTCGTGGTGGGCGCCACCACCGAAGAAATGCTCGCCAAGGGCTTTCGCCCGGTGGGCGCGGATTTCCCGGTGTTCCTTCACCCAAAAAGCGGTGAGGAATACGCCCTCGCCCGCACCGAGCGCAAAAGCGGGCGCGGTTATGGCGGGTTCACTTTTCACGCCAGTCCTGAAGTCACCCTCGAAGAAGACTTGATCCGTCGCGACCTGACCATCAACGCCATGGCCGAAGACGATCAGCAGAACCTGACCGACCCGTACCACGGCCAGCGCGATATCGAAGCACGCCTGCTTCGCCATGTTTCCCCGGCATTTGCCGAAGATCCACTCCGGGTCCTGCGTGTTGCCCGCTTCGCGGCGCGCTACGCGGCACTGGGTTTTACCGTTGCCCCAGAAACCCTGGAGCTGATGCGCCAACTCAGCGAGTCAGGCGAGCTTGAGGCGCTGACCCCGGAGCGCAGCTGGAAGGAAATTTCCCGCGCCCTGATGGAAGATCAGCCACAGGTGTTTGTTGAGGTTTTGCGCGCATGCGGCGCACTCAAGGTACTGATGCCCGAGGTCGACGCGCTGTTCGGCGTACCACAACCCCCGGCCCATCACCCGGAAATCGATACTGGCGCACATACCCTGAGTGTTTTGCAGCAAGCCGCCATACACAAACAGCCACTGACCGTACGCTGGTCGTGCCTGCTGCACGACCTGGGCAAAGGCCTGACGCCAGAGGAAGAATGGCCGCGACACATTGCCCACGAGCTCAAAGGCCTGAGGCTGATCAAAGCGGTCAATGAACGCTTCAAGGTGCCGAGAGACTGCCAGGAACTGGCAGTATTGGTGGGCGAATATCACACCCACGGCCATCGCGCCCTTGAACTCAAGCCATCGACGCTGCTGGAATTGCTGCAAAGCTTCGACGTTTACCGTCGGCCACAGCGGTTCGAGGAGTTCATCGCGGCATGTGAGATGGATGCGCGCGGGCGCAAAGGGCGGGAAGAAACAAGTTACCCACAGGCGGATTATCTGCGCGGCGCGGCAACCGCGGCTCGCAGCGTGGCGGTTCAACCGTTGATGGAAAAGGGCTTCAAGGGACCGGAGCTGGGAGAGGCGATCAAGCGCGAGCGGCTAAAGGCGCTGAAGGCTTACAAGGAAGCGGCATCTACCTGAAAAGCTTCGCGAGCAAGTCGGATCACAGCAAATCTGAAGGCGTCAATTGCTCGCCACGCCACTCGAAAGCCACCGGCGCCAGTGTCTGATCGATCTGCGATTCGGCCCACAATGTAGCGAAACTTTTACCCGCACCTGGGTGTACTCGATCCGGTGCTATCAACGACAGCGGCCACAGAACGAACGCATTTTTCAGAATTTCTGCCCGCGGCAAGATCAGGCCATCGAAGTTACCCACCAGATCGCCGAACAGCAACACGTCGATATCCAACGGCAAACCTCGGCGATCAGGTGCATAACGACCGTTATCTGCCTCGATGAATTTCAGCCGGCGATCGAGCTCCATCAGAGGCAGATCGGTATACGCCGACACCACGAAATTGAAGAACGGCCCGCTCTTGATACCCACCGGCTGGCTCTCAAACACCGCCGAACAGCGGATATCCACCAGGAACTCCGCCAAAGCATCGAGCCCCGCCTGCAAATGGGTTTCACGCTCGATATTGCTACCAAGCCCGAGGTACACCTGAGTCAGCGACATCCGCGCTCGATCTCCACGCCCACACCACCGGTGGCAGCCGGGACGGCGCCGGGCTTGGTCAGCTTCAGGCGCACCCATGTGATCTTGAATTCGCTCATCAGCACTTCAACCAGGCGCTCGGCAAAGGTTTCAACCAGCTGGAACTGCGCCTGCTCGGCAAACGCCTGAATGCGCGAGGAAACACTGGCATAGTCGAGCGCCAGGGTCAGGTCATCACCGGCTGCGGCCGGGCGATTGTCCCAGGCAAAGCTCAGATCCAGACGCAGGCACTGTCGGATGCCTCGCTCCCAGTCGTAGGCACCAATCACCGTGTCGACTTCCAGACCCTCGATAAACACTCTGTCCAAGCACTTCTCTCCGCTACACGACAAGGGCGCAATGCGCCGTTAGAATCAGGGCTTCCTCGCCCGGAATAGTTAGCATGTTTTGGTTATTGGCGATCCTCGCCTACCTGCTCGGCTCTCTGTCCTTCGCCATTTTGCTCAGCCGTCTGACCGGTAACCCCGATCCGCGAATGAGTGGCTCGGGCAATGCCGGTGCCACCAACATGTTGCGCCTGGCCGGCAAGAAACTCGCCATCCTGACCCTGCTCGGCGACCTTTGCAAAGGCCTGCTGCCGGTACTGATTGCGCGTCTTGCGGGCCTTTCGCAGCAGGAGCAAGCCTGGATCGGCGTCTATGCCGTCATCGGCCATCTGTTTCCGTTGTACTTCCGCTTTCGCGGCGGCAAGGGTGTCGCCACCGCTGCCGGCATGTTGCTGGGACTCTACCCGCCCGCAGCCCTTCTGGCGGTCTGCGCCTGGCTGCTGACGTTCTACCTGACCCGCACCAGCTCACTGGCTGCCCTGATTGCCACGCCGCTGACCCTGCCGTTGCTGGCCTGGCAAGAGCCTGCAGCCCTGCTGCCCATGAGCACGCTCACCGGGTTGATCGTCTGGCGCCATCGCGGCAATCTACGCGACCTGTTTGCCGGGCGCGAACGGCATTTCTAGCGGCCGGACATTAGCACCACTCATCACAACGCCGACAACTGCTCCATCGGCCAGCGTGCCTGCACGCTGATCGCCAGGCTTTCCTGCTGACCGGCCTGCAAGCGCTGGCAGCCGGCAAAGGCGATCATCGCACCGTTATCGGTGCAGAACTGCGGACGGGCATAAAACACATCGCCCCTCATGTCGCCGAGCATTTTCTCCAGAGAGAACCGCAACGCCTTGTTGGCACTGACGCCCCCTGCGATCACCAGGCGCTTCATGCCGGCGGCTTTCAGGGCACGTTTGCACTTGATGGTCAAAGTCTCCACCACGGCCTGCTGGAACGCCAGCGAGATGTCGCAACGGGCTTGCTCACCGTCGTCCCCGGTGCTGACGCACTGCTGCCAGGTATTCAGCGCAAAGGTTTTCAAGCCACTGAAGCTGAAATCCAGGCCCGGACGGTCGCACATCGGACGCGGGAAGACGAAACGTCCTGCAACGCCTTGTTCTGCAAGGCGAGCGATCTCAGGTCCCCCCGGATAATTGAGACCCATCATCTTCGCCGTCTTGTCGAACGCTTCGCCGGCGGCGTCATCCAGGGTCTCGCCCAAGAGCGTGTACTGACCAATTCCGTCGACCTGAACCAGTTGCGTATGACCACCCGACACCAACAAAGCGACGAACGGAAATTCCGGCGGTTGCGACTCCAGCATCGGTGCCAGCAGGTGGCCTTCCATGTGATGCACGCCGAGGGCCGGAATGCCCCAGGCAAAGGCCAGCGCCTGCGCGCAGGAAGCCCCTACCAGCAACGCGCCAACCAGGCCAGGACCCGCGGTGTAGGCGATCGCATCGATCTCGGTCGGCACGCAGTCGGCCTCGGCCAACACCTGACGAATCAAGGGCAGCATGCGTTTGACGTGATCGCGCGAAGCCAGCTCCGGCACCACACCGCCGTAGGCGCGGTGCAGGTCGATCTGACTGAACAGCGCATCGGCCAGCAGGCCGCGTTCACTGTCGTAAAGTGCGACACCGGTTTCGTCGCAGGAGGTTTCTAATCCCAGTACTAGCATGGGTTTGCGCCTTGTTTAGGCTGAATTCGAAGGCGCGCATAATAGTCGTCGCGTGATGCCCCGACCAGCGGTTTTCGATCAGAGGCTTTGCATTCCGAGCGTTGAGGGGTTAACATCCGCAACCCTTAAAAACCGACGTCTTCAAGTGCTCTTTTGCCGCGAGGATGTTGACCCCGGTAATGAATGAAGGTAGCTCTGGATGCCAGCCGTCAAAGTAAAAGAGAACGAACCCTTCGACGTAGCTCTGCGTCGTTTCAAGCGCTCCTGCGAAAAAGCCGGTGTACTGGCTGAAGTTCGTAGCCGCGAATTTTACGAGAAGCCAACTTCTGAGCGTAAGCGCAAAGCAGCAGCCGCTGTTAAGCGTCACGCCAAGAAAGTTCAGCGCGAACAGCGCCGCGCCGTTCGCCTGTACTAATACACAGACGATCGTAGCAAGCTTCTGCCAAGCCCGGCCCTCAGCCGGGCTTATGGCATTTGCGTAAAACGCTTGATGCTTCACCGTCAAAGCCGCAGACGCGACCGAGACAAATCTGCTTCACCGCGTCAGACCTGGCTCTTTTGCCAGCGGTGCACGTCTTTTCTGACGAGCCTTTCAAGGCTACTGACGAGCACACCCACTGATTCCTCTCACGACGATCAGCCCAAGGCACCTGCTTGCGTGCCAAATGATGAGCTATCCGAGGCCGATAGTTGGCCGCAGCGGATTCAGCGCAACACTTTCAAACGGTCGAATACTGATTGGCATTAACGTCAGTGGACTTTCGGCAGATACACTTCCCGACAGCGATTACGCAGACGACACTGGTCGAGCCGCACACTTTGCGCGTCTCAAACAATGACCGCGTTCGATCGCCGTACGTTTCGGGTTCCTTTCAGCGCAGACGACGAGAACGCCATGGCCGGGCTAATTCCCCAGAGCTTCATTGACGACCTTCTGAACCGCACCGACATCGTCGATGTGGTCAGCTCGCGCCTGCAACTGAAAAAGGCCGGCAAGAACCACACCGCCTGCTGCCCGTTCCACAAAGAAAAGACTCCGTCGTTCAGCGTCAGCCCCGACAAGCAGTTCTATTACTGCTTCGGCTGCGGCGCTGGCGGCAACGCCCTCGGCTTCATCATGGACCACGACAACCTGGATTTCGTCCAGGCTGTCGAAGAACTGGCCAAAGCCGCCGGCATGGAAATCCCCCGCGAAGAAAGCGGCCGCCCGCACAAGCCGCGACAGCCGACCGATTCGCCGCTGTATCCGCTACTCAGCGCCGCTGCCGACTTTTATCGCCAGGCCCTGAAAAGCCATCCATCACGCAAGGCCGCCGTGGACTACCTGAAAGGGCGCGGACTGACCGGCGAAATCGCCCGGGACTTCGGTCTCGGTTTTGCTCCACCTGGCTGGGACAACCTGTTCAAGCATTTGAGCAGCGATACCCTGCAACAAAAAGCCATGATCGATGCCGGCCTGCTAATCGAGAATGCCGAAAGCGGCAAACGTTACGACCGCTTCCGCGACCGCGTGATGTTCCCGATCCGCGACAGTCGCGGGCGCGTCATCGCCTTCGGTGGCCGGGTATTGGGCGACGACAAGCCGAAGTACCTGAACTCCCCGGAAACCCCGGTTTTCCATAAAGGCCAGGAACTCTACGGCCTGTACGAAGCGCGCAAGACCAACCGCAACCTCGACGAGATCATCGTCGTCGAGGGCTACATGGACGTCATTGCCCTGGCCCAGCAAGGCCTGCGCAATGCCGTCGCGACCTTGGGCACCGCCACCAGCGAGGAACACCTCAAGCGGCTGTTTCGCGTCGTACCCAGCGTATTGTTCTGCTTCGACGGCGATCAGGCCGGCCGCAATGCTGCATGGCGAGCGCTGGAGGCGACACTTTCGAGCCTGCAGGACGGTCGCCGCGCACGTTTTCTATTCCTGCCAGAAGGCGAGGACCCGGACACCCTGGTCCGCTCCGAAGGCACCGATGCCTTCCGCGCACGCATCAACCAGCACGCGCAACCTCTGGCCGACTACTTCTTCCAGCAACTGACGGAAGAAGCCGACCCGCGCTCGCTTGAGGGCAAGGCGCATATGGCCACCCTCGCTGCGCCGTTGATCGACAAAGTCCCCGGTGCCAACCTGCGCACACTGATGCGCCAGCGTCTGAGTGAAATCACCGGCCTTAGCGGCGAAGCGGTGAGCCAGCTGGCACAAAGCGCCCCGCAAGAAGCACCGCCGGCCTACGACCCGGGCATCGATTACGACGCGATGCCTGATTACAGCGACTATCATCAGCCGCAGGCACAGGAAATGTATGTGCCGCAGCAGGAATGGACGCCGAAGAAACCCGGTGCAGGAGGCAAGAAATGGGACAAGAAACCGTGGGACAAGAATGGCAAACGGGGCGGTGATCGCGATCAACCCCGCGCGCCACGGGTGCCCGCCGCCGTAGAACCGCCGACCCTCGCCGCCTTGCGCACATTGCTGCATCACCCGCAATTGGCCGAAAAAGTCGAGGATGCCGGACACTTCGCCGCCGAGGATCACACCAACACACAATTGCTGGTGGCGCTGCTCGAAGCTGTGCAGAAGAATCCCAAGCTAAACTCAATTCAGCTGATTGCGCGTTGGCACGGTACAGAACAAGGCCGTTTGCTCAAGGCCCTGGCGGAAAAGGAATGGCTGATTGATGGAGATAACCTTGAACAACAGTTTTTCGACACCATTACTAGCTTGTCAGCCCGCCAACGCGAGCGAAACCTGGAACAACTTCTTAGAAAAGCACGTCAAAGCGAATTGACCAGCGAAGAGAAAAATCAACTGCGCGACCTCTTGAGTCGCAATGTTTCCGCAACAAACCCGACCTCAACTGGCGCGTGAGGTCATAGCTCAGGTATAATCCTCGGCTTGTTTTTTGCCCGCCAAGACCTTCAGTGGATAGGGTGTTATGTCCGGAAAAGCGCAACAGCAGTCTCGTATCAAAGAGTTGATCACCCTTGGTCGTGAGCAGGGCTACCTGACTTACGCGGAGGTCAACGACCACCTGCCGGAGGATATTTCAGATCCGGAACAGGTGGAAGACATCATCCGCATGATCAATGACATGGGGATCAACGTATTCGAGGTTGCGCCAGATAAGGATTCCCTTATGCTGGCCGACGCCGATACCGACGAAGCCGCAGCCGAAGAGGCCGCTGCAGCGTTGGCTGCGGTCGAGACCGACATTGGTCGCACTACCGACCCGGTGCGCATGTACATGCGCGAAATGGGTACGGTCGAGCTCCTCACACGCGAAGGCGAAATCGAAATCGCCAAGCGTATTGAAGAGGGCATCCGTGAAGTGATGAGCGCAATCGCGCACTTCCCTGGCACGGTTGATCATATTCTCTCCGAGTACACCCGCGTCACCACCGAAGGTGGCCGCCTGTCTGACGTCCTGAGCGGTTATATCGACCCGGACGACGGCATCGCGCCGCCTGCGGCAGAAGTGCCACCGCCGATTGACGCGAAAGCCGTCAAGGCGGATGACGATTCCGACGACGAAGACGGTGAAGCCTCGGATGACGAGGAAGAAGCCGAAAGCGGTCCGGATCCGATCATCGCCGCCCAGCGTTTTGGCGCTGTGGCCGATCAGATGGAGATCACCCGCAAGGCGCTGAAAAAGCATGGTCGTAACAATAAGGCAACGATTGCCGAGTTGCTGGCCCTGGCCGACCTGTTCATGCCGATCAAACTGGTGCCGAAGCAATTCGAAGCCCTGGTCGAGCGTGTTCGCAGCGCCCTGGATCGCCTGCGTCAACAAGAGCGCGCAATCATGCAGCTCTGCGTTCGTGATGCGCGCATGCCGCGTGCAGACTTCCTGCGCCAGTTCCCGGGCAACGAAGTCGACGAAAGCTGGAGTGACGCCCTGGCCAAAGGCAAAAGCAAATACGCTGAAGCCATTGGCCGCCTGCAGCCGGACATTGTCCGTTGCCAGCAGAAGCTGACCGCGCTGGAAACCGAAACCGGTTTGACGATCGCCGAGATCAAGGACATCAACCGTCGCATGTCGATCGGTGAGGCCAAGGCCCGCCGCGCGAAGAAAGAGATGGTCGAAGCCAACTTGCGTCTGGTGATCTCGATCGCCAAGAAGTACACCAACCGTGGCCTGCAGTTCCTCGATCTGATCCAGGAAGGCAACATCGGTTTGATGAAAGCGGTAGACAAGTTCGAATACCGCCGCGGCTACAAATTCTCGACTTATGCCACCTGGTGGATCCGTCAGGCGATCACTCGCTCGATCGCCGACCAGGCCCGCACCATCCGTATTCCGGTGCACATGATCGAGACGATCAACAAGCTCAACCGCATTTCCCGCCAGATGCTGCAGGAAATGGGTCGTGAACCGACCCCGGAAGAGCTGGGCGAACGCATGGAAATGCCTGAGGACAAGATCCGCAAGGTATTGAAGATCGCTAAAGAGCCGATCTCCATGGAAACCCCGATCGGTGATGACGAAGACTCCCACCTGGGTGACTTCATCGAAGACTCGACCATGCAGTCGCCAATCGATGTCGCAACCGTTGAGAGCCTTAAAGAAGCGACTCGCGAAGTACTGTCCGGCCTCACTGCCCGTGAAGCCAAGGTACTGCGCATGCGCTTCGGTATCGACATGAATACCGACCACACCCTCGAAGAGGTTGGTAAGCAGTTCGACGTGACCCGTGAGCGGATTCGTCAGATCGAAGCCAAGGCGCTGCGCAAGCTGCGCCACCCGACGAGAAGCGAGCATCTGCGCTCCTTCCTCGACGAGTGATACCAGAACCCCCGGCCCAGGCCGGGGGTTTTGTTTTATGGCAGATTAATATCTCCGCACCTCCCCCTCCTCCCTGTAGCCCGTCTACACTCGAAACATTCTCCAGAGCCATAACGAGACCGTTATGCCCAGACTGCCGACCGTGCTTTTTTTGCTGTCGCTGATGACCTGGACCGCAACGGCTGGCGCGCTGACTCTCACTGAGGATGAACGTAGCTGGCTGACGGCTCACCCGGATTTGCGCCTGGGGGTCGATGCGTCGTGGCCGCCTTTCGAGTTTCGTGACGATGAGGGCCGCTACCAGGGTCTTGCCGCGGATTACATCGAGGTCATCCGCAAAAGGCTGGCAACCCGGCTCACACCCATCGAACCGGTGAGCTGGACCGCCGTCCTGGAACAAGCCAAAAAAGGCAAACTGGACCTGCTGCCAGGCATCATGTCGACCCCGGAACGCCAGAAGTACCTGTCGTTCACCCGCCCCTATCTGGATTTTCCGATTGTCATCCTGGCCCATGTCGGGGGCCCCCAGCCACACAACCTGCAAGACCTGTACGGCCTGAAAATCGCCGTGGTGGAAAACTACGCCCCCCACGAGCTGCTGCGCAGCCACCATCCCGACTTGAACCTGGTGGCGATGCCCAACGTCAGCTCGGCGCTACAGGCACTGGCCACCGACGCAGTGGACGCCGTGGTGGGCGATCTGGCTTCCAGCGTCTGGAGCCTGCGCCAACTCAAGCTCGACGGGTTGTATGTCAGCGGTGAAACCCCCTATCGATATCAACTGGCCATGGCTGTACCCCGCGACAACAAGATGCTGGTCGGCATTCTCGACAAAGTCCTGGCGGACATGAGCCCCGCCGAAATCAGCGCCATTCAGGAACATTGGGTCGGTAACGTCCTCGATCATCGAACTTTCTGGAATGACCTGGTGGTGTATGGCCTGCCCGGATTGCTGCTGCTGACTACCGTGCTGGCGGTGGTTATCCGCATCAACCGCCGCTTGAGCTCGGAAATCGCCCGCCGTGTCGACCTTGAACAGGAACTGCGTAGCAGCGAATACCACTACCGTGGCCTGGTGGAGAGCCTGTCGGCCATCGCCTGGGAAGCAAAAGTCACCGACTTCACCTACAGCTATGTATCGCCCCACGCCGAGGATCTTCTCGGTTACCCCCTGTCCCACTGGCTGATTCCGGGCTTCTGGCGCAACATCATTCACCCCGCCGACCTTATCCGCGCCCAGACCTTCTGCGATCACGAAGTGCTGGCCGGGCGCGATCACCGCCTCGATTACCGTGTGATCACCGCCGACGGCCGCTGCCTGTGGGTGCGCGATATCGTCAGCCTGATCGAACACGGGCATGAGCCGGTGTTGCGCGGGTTGATGATCGATATCACCGACGCCAAGCGCACCGAAGAAGCCCTGCGCCTGTCGGAACAGAAATTTGCATCCGTGTTCCAGCAATGCCCGGACATTCTGGTGATCGCGCGCCTGAGCGACGGTTGCCTGCTGGAAGTCAACGAAGCGTTCGAAGAACAGATCGGCCTCAAGGCCGAGGACGTCATTGGCCAGACCGCCACCAACCTGAACATCTGGGGGATTCCCGGTGTTGGGCCGGGTCTGTTGCAACGCTTGCAGGCCGGCAGCATCCGCAACCTGGAAATGCCCTTTCGTCGCAGCAACGGCCAGGTGTTTACCGGCCTGATCTCCGCCGAACCGTTCAACCTCGACATGACACCGGCGCTGGTGGTCGTGGTGCGGGACATCACCCAGCTCAAGGAAACCCAGCAACAGCTGCAAACTTCCGAAGAAAAATTCGCCAAGGCCTTCCACGCCTCCCCCGACGGCTTGCTGCTGTCGCGGCAAAGCGATGGCTTGCTGTTGGAGGTCAACGAGGGTTTTAGCCGCATCACCGGGTTCAACAGCGCCATGTCGGTGGATCGTTCGGCGCTGGACCTGGGAATCTGGGTCAACCTCAATGAACGCAAGCAAATGCTCGACCTGCTGCACCGCGACGGTTTTGTCCGCGACTTCAGCTGCCACATCCGCCGCAGCGACGGGCAGATCCGCCTCTGTGAAGTGTCCAGCCGTCCGCTGCCGATTGGCGATGAAGACTGCATGCTGACCATCGCCCGGGACATCACCGATCGGCACCTGATGCAGGAAAAACTGCAACAGGCCGCCACCGTGTTCGAAAGCACCGCCGAAGGCGTGTTGATCACCGATACCCAACAACACATCAGTGCGGTGAACCGAGCGTTCACCGAAATCACCGGTTACAGCGAAAACGAAGCCCTGGGCCACACGCCGCGCTTGCTCGCCTCGGGCCTGCATGACAGCGCGTTCTACGCGGCCATGTGGCATCAATTGACCGCCGAAGGTCATTGGCAGGGCGAGATTTCCAATCGGCGCAAGAATGGCGAACTGTATCCAAGCTGGCTGACCATCAGTGCCGTGCGCAACCACGACAAGTTCATCACCCACTTTGTCGCGGTGTTCGCCGACATTTCCAGCCTCAAGCATGCCCAGGCCAAACTCGACTACCAGGCGCACCACGACCCGCTGACCGGCCTGCCGAACCGCACGCTGTTCGAAAGCCGCTTGCTGACGGCGCTCAACAACCAGCAGGAAAACGGCGGCCAGGGCGCCGTGCTGTTCCTCGACCTTGACCGCTTCAAACACATCAACGACAGCCTCGGCCACCCGGTCGGCGACCTGCTGCTCAAAGGCATTGCCGTACGTCTCAAGGAGCAATTGCGTGATATCGACACCGTGGCGCGCCTGGGTGGTGACGAATTCATCATCCTGCTGCCGGGCCTGCAACAATCCAGCGATGCCGACCACATCGCCACCAAACTGCTCAATTGTTTCGCCGCGCCGTTCCAGGCCGGCGAACACGAGTTTTTCATCAGCGCCAGCATCGGCACCAGCCTCTATCCGAAGGATGGCTGCGACGTTGCCACACTGATCAAGAACGCCGACGCCGCGATGTACCGTTCCAAGGCCAAGGGCCGCAACCGTGTCGAAAGCTACACCCGCGACCTCACCGCCCAGGCCAGCGAACGCGTAGCGCTGGAACACGAACTGCGCCGCGCCATCGAACGCAACGAGTTGCACCTGTGCTACCAACCGAAAATCAGCCTCGTGGACTACAGCCTGGTCGGCGCCGAAGCCCTGATCCGCTGGCGCCATCCGACCTTTGGCGACGTGCCGCGGGAACACTTCATCCCGCTGGCGGAAGAAAACGGCATGATCCTGCAAATCGGCGACTGGGTCCTGGAAACCGCCTGCCGGCAGATGGCTGAATGGCATCGGCTGTACGACAATCCCGGCCCGCTGTCGGTCAACCTTGCCGGCGCCCAATTGCGCCAACCCACTCTGCTGGGCCGTATCGAACAGTTGCTCAAGGACAACGGCCTCAATCCCGGTTTCCTGCAACTGGAAATCACCGAAAACTTCATCATGAGCCAGGCCGAGGAAGCGCTGGCGGTGCTGCATCAACTCAAACAACTGGGCGTGCAACTGGCCATTGATGACTTCGGTACCGGTTACTCGTCCCTGAGCTACCTCAAGCGTCTGCCACTGGACATCCTCAAGATCGACCAGTCTTTCGTCCGCGGCCTGCCGGACGATCCCCACGATGCGGCGATCGTACGCGCCATCATCGCGCTCGGGCGCAGCATGCAATTCACCGTGATTGCCGAAGGAGTCGAGACCCTGGCGCAACAGCAATTCCTCGCTGCCGAGGGCTGTGAACAAATCCAGGGCTACATCGTCAGCCTGCCCCTGCCCCCGGACGAATTTGCCGCGACGTTTCTTCGTACAACCGTAATGGCTTTTTCGGATGGCACAGTAGCGAAACCGTCGTTATAATCCGCGGCCTACTGAGGGCCTATAGCTCAGTTGGTTAGAGCAGAGGACTCATAATCCTTTGGTCCACGGTTCAAGTCCGTGTGGGCCCACCAAACAAAAAAGCCGCGCATTGCGCGGCTTTTTCGTATCTGACGTTTAGTTTTGTTTACTTATGGTCTCGCTTTATCGGATGACGCCCGCAGACCTTGTAGGCAAACTCCGAATCTTGCTTTTGGGCACTTTGCCGCCTTGTTGCGCTTTTCTTTGACGGGATAGTCTCTGGTCGTCGCTGAACATTCAGCGATCGGGCTTGGAAACCCGACGAAATTAGACGCAACAGATTGCCCACCTCAATTTCGAGTTATGGCTGCTGTGCGTGGGACGTCCCTGGGCGTGCCGGTTTCCTAGTTTCCCGGTTTTCCAACCTGCGCACAGCTGCCACCCATTCGCTTGGAAACGAACGTGACAGCTCCTTAAAAAATTAGGAGTTTGAACATGAGCATATCCGCACCTTCAGAACTAAAAACCGTCGGCTTCACCCCCTTCCTGTATCTCTCGGATCAACCCCTGTTCCACGTCTGCCGCGACGTCCCCATCGCCGACGCCCTGGCCCAAGCCTCCGACCTGCTGTTCCTCGCCAAGTCCCTGACAGTCGATGCCGCCTACGCCCAAGACTCCGACCGTCACGCCTGGGCGGCACATTACCTGACGACGATGAGCAAAGCGGTGATTGATGATGTGGTGAAGGTGCTGACGCGTCGGCCTGCCGGAGCAAGCAAGGACGCGAACCGATGAACCTGTAGGAGCGAGCTTGCTCGCGAAGAAATCACAGGCGACGCTAACTATCTGGTTTCTCGCGTTATCGTTCACAATCTTCGCGAGCAAGCTCGCTCCTACAATGTATGCACGCGCTGCTCGGGCCACATCCGCTCAAGCGCCTCACCCGTCAACACCACCTCATACGTATCCGCCGCCCGCCCCCACTGCTCCACGATGGCCATGCCGTCGACCAGTGCCCCAGCCAATTCGGCAATCGTTTCGGCCTGATCTTCTATGATTTTTTGAGTCCGATCCCACACCCGATCAGTCATCGCTTTAAGCTGCGCCGCTATTCGCTCAGACGACGCTGGATCGGTATCCGGGTAGACGAGGTTGCGCAGCAGATGCTGAAGTTCCCTGATTTTTGCGTAATCCTGTTCCGCCCCCTGCCCGCCTTTGAGGATGGCTGTGGCTTTCGATTTATCGACGCGTTTCACGGCTGTATTTTTTGAAGGGAGTGTCTGTGCCATCGCACCCGCCAAGAGGACCATCATCCGGGCTTCCAGATGTTCCTTCATGGCTTCTATCGAAAAAATTGAACGCGCCAAGCTGATGGACGCCCCACCTTGATGCCTCAAATCCATGGTCACCGTCAGGTGCACACCCCCCGTTTCGAACCTCAGGGCTCTGGCCACCACGTAGTGCCCCATTTCGTGATGGGCGATCTGCAATGCACGGTCCCGTACAGCGACAGGCAGCTTTGTCGTCATATCCTTCGCCTCGCACTCTCGACTGCATTAACCCTAGCCGATTTACGCACACCGTCTTTCGGCCATTCAACAGCAAAAAGCCGCGCAATCCGTCCGGTTGACGACCACAAGCGCCCCGTCGAACGAGCCTGTAACATGCTGCACCATTGATCCGCGCCAATGGAGATCCCCCTTTGCCTGACACTCGCCCACCCGTCCTCGATGAAATCGACCGCCAGTTGATTGCCGCCCTGCAGATCAACGCCCGCGAGAGCGTGGCCATGCTGGCCCGGCAACTGGGCATTGCCCGCACCACCGTCACTTCGCGCCTGGCGCGGCTGGAAAAAGCCAAAGTGATCACCGGTTACGGTGTGCGCCTCGGGCAGCGGGTGGTGGATGGCGGGTTACAGGCGTATGTGGGGATCACTGTGCAACCGCGTTCCGGCAAGGAAGTGCTGCGGCGGCTGAGCGCGATGGCGCAGGTGCAGCAGTTGTGTGCGGTGAGTGGCGAATTTGATTATGTAGCGTGGCTGCGCACCGATTCGCCGGAGCAGCTGGATCAGTTGCTGGATCAGATTGGCAGTGTGGATGGGGTGGAGAAGACCACGACGTCGATCATCTTGAGCAGCAAGATTGATCGGGGGCAGCCGGTTTGAGTTTTCAGGCCAGGGTTCATCAGTGACTGACCTGGCGCTATCGCGAGCAAGCTCGCTCCCACAGTGGACAGTCCGCACATCAACATCGTCATATTGACCAATAAAATAGCAAAACGACGACACTTTGCGTCTTATTAACGTGTTCTGTGCTCTCTAGAATGGCTGGCATCTTTTCCTATACTCAGATGCGCATTCCGCGTCGGGTCGCCAGCAAGGTCAGCCATGAACAAGAACAATCGCCATCCCGCAGACGGTAAAAAACCAGTCACCATTTTCGGCCCGGACTTTCCTTTCGCCTTCGACGACTGGATCGAACACCCGGCTGGCCTGGGCAGCATTCCCGAGCACAATCATGGTGCCGAAGTGGCGATTGTCGGTGGCGGGATTGCCGGCCTGGTGGCCGCGTACGAGTTGATGAAGCTGGGTCTCAAACCCGTCGTCTACGAAGCCTCGAAAATGGGTGGCCGTCTGCGCTCCCAGGCGTTCAACGGCGCTGAAGGCATCGTCGCCGAGCTGGGCGGCATGCGCTTCCCGGTGTCGTCCACTGCGTTCTATCACTACGTCGACAAGCTCGGCCTGGAAACCAAACCGTTCCCCAACCCGCTGACACCCGCATCGGGCAGCACGGTGATCGACCTCGAAGGCCAGACTCATTACGCACAGAAACTGTCGGATCTTCCTGCACTGTTCCAGGAAGTAGCTGACGCCTGGGCCGATGCCCTGGAGGCCGGTTCGCAGTTCTCGGATATCCAGCAAGCCATTCGCGACCGCGACGTGCCGCGCCTCAAGGAACTGTGGAACACGCTGGTGCCGCTGTGGGACGACCGCACCTTCTACGACTTCGTCGCCACCTCCAAAGCGTTCGCCAAGCTCTCGTTCCATCACCGCGAAGTGTTCGGCCAGGTCGGTTTCGGTACTGGCGGCTGGGACTCGGACTTCCCCAACTCGATGCTGGAAATCTTCCGCGTGGTGATGACCAACTGTGATGACCATCAGCACCTGGTGGTCGGCGGGGTGGAACAGGTGCCGCAGGGCATCTGGCGCCATGTGCCGGAGCGTTGCGCGCACTGGCCGGCCGGCACCAGCCTTAGCTCCCTGCACAGCGGCGCACCGCGTACCGGTGTGAAGAAGATTGCTCACGCGCCGGGCGGCCGTTTCGCCGTCACCGATAACTGGGGCGACACCCGCGAATACGCCGCCGTGTTGACCACGTGCCAGAGCTGGCTGCTGACCACCCAGATCGAATGCGACGAAACCCTGTTCTCGCAAAAGATGTGGATGGCCCTGGACCGCACCCGCTACATGCAGTCGTCGAAAACCTTCGTGATGGTTGACCGTCCGTTCTGGAAGGACAAGGACCCGGAAACCGGCCGCGACCTGATGAGCATGACCCTCACCGACCGCCTGACCCGCGGCACCTACCTGTTCGACAACGGCGATGACAAACCGGGGGTGATTTGCCTGTCGTACTCGTGGATGAGCGACGCGCTGAAAATGCTCCCGCACCCGGTGGAAAAACGCGTGAAACTGGCGCTGGATGCACTGAAAAAGATCTACCCGAAAGTCGACATCGCGGCCCGCATCATTGGCGATCCGATCACGGTTTCCTGGGAAGCCGACCCGCATTTCCTCGGCGCGTTCAAAGGCGCCCTGCCCGGCCACTACCGCTACAACCAGCGCATGTACGCGCACTTCATGCAGGACGACATGCCGGCCGAGCAGCGCGGGATCTTCATTGCCGGTGACGACGTTTCGTGGACGCCGGCATGGGTTGAAGGCGCGGTGCAGACCTCGCTCAACGCGGTGTGGGGGATCATGAAACACTTCGGCGGTGCAACTCACGCCGAGAATCCGGGTCCAGGAGATGTATTCAATGAGATCGGACCGATCGCCCTGCCCGAGTAAGAGGAATCCGAAATGCGCGTAGCCCTTTACCAATGTCCACCGTTGCCGCTGGATGTCGCCGGCAACCTGCAACGCCTGCAACAACTGGCGCTGGAGGCAAAAGGCGCGGACCTGCTGGTGTTGCCGGAGATGTTCCTGACCGGCTACAACATCGGCGTCGATGCCGTCAGCGTCCTCGCGGAGGTGTACAACGGCGAATCGGCGCAGCAGATTGCGCGCATTGCCAAAGCTGCCGGGATCGCCATCTTGTATGGCTATCCGGAGCGCACCGCCGACGGGCAGATCTACAACGCCGTGCAGTTGATCGACGCCAATGGCGAGCGCGTGTGCAACTACCGCAAGACGCACTTGTTCGGCGACCTCGATCACTCGATGTTCAGTGCAGGCGCGGACGAGTTTCCCATCGTTGAGCTCAACGGCTGGAAACTCGGTTTCCTGATCTGCTACGACCTGGAGTTTCCGGAAAACGCCCGACGCCTGGCCCTGGGCGGCGCCGAGCTGATTCTGGTGCCGACCGCGAACATGATTCCATTCGATTTCGTCGCCGATGTCACCGTGCGTTCCCGCGCCTTCGAAAACCAATGCTATGTGGCTTACGCCAACTACTGTGGCCATGAAGGCGACATCCACTATTGCGGCCAGAGCAGCATTGCTGCGCCGGATGGCAGCCGTATCGCTCAGGCGGGACTGGATGAATCGCTGATTGTCGGTGAGCTGGATCGACAGTTGATGGTCGATTCCCGTGCCGCCAATCGCTACCTGATCGATCGTCGTCCCGAGCTTTACGGCGAGCTGAACAAGTCCTAATCCGCTAGCATTGGCACTTCACTGTTCTGGAAGTGCCCATGCCCGCGCTGAATCACCCTCTCCCTCTCACTGAAACCCTGGCCAACGGCTTGCGGGTGACGCTGCGTCATGCGCCGAATTTGAAGCGTTGCGCTGCGGCATTGCGCGTCGCGACCGGCAGCCATGACGTGCCGCTGACCTGGCCGGGGCTGGCGCACTTTCTTGAGCATTTGCTGTTTCTCGGCACCGCGCGTTTTCCCGCCGATCAAGGGTTGATGGCCTACGTACAACGGCATGGTGGACAGTTGAATGCACGCACTAGCGAGCGCGCCACGGATTACTTTTTCGAATTGCCAGCGCAGGCTTTTGCCGGTGGGTTGGAGCGTCTGTCAGACATGCTCGCTCATCCGCGTATGAATCCGGACGATCAGCAGCGGGAACGGGAGGTGCTACACGCTGAATTTGTCGCCTGGTCCCAGGATGCAGCCGCGCAACAGCAATTTTCGCTCTTCGATGGACTGTCAGAGTTGCATCCGCTTCGCGGTTTCCATGCTGGTAATCGCGACAGTCTGGCGGTGGAGCAACCCGGGTTTCAGCAGGCTTTGCAGGACTTTCATCAGCGGTTTTATCAGACCGGGCAGATGACCTTGAGCCTGGCTGGGCCGCAGAGTCTCGAAGAGCTGAGGGCGCTGGCTGAAGCGTTTGGCAACGTCATCACCAAGGGAGAAAACGTCGAGCAACAAGCTCCTGTGCCACTGATGTTGACGTCAGAAAAAAGTTATCAACAGGCTGGAGAACGGCGTCTGGATTGGCTGTTCGCACTCGAAGCACTGCCCGATTTCTCTGCGCAAGCGCTGGCGTTCCTGTGCCACTGGCTGAATCTGGCAAAACCCGGCGGCTTGTTGGCAAACCTGCGCGAGCGCGGGCTGGCCGATAACCTGAAAGCCCAACCGCTGTACCAGTTCGCCGGGCAAGCTTTGCTGCATATCGAATTCACCCTGCCCGCCGCAACCTCGGCAACAGGCATCCGCGAATGCCTGATGGACTGGCTCGGTTTTTTTGCCGAACAAGACTGGAACCGATTGCGTGAAGAATACGCAACCCTGCTCCAGCGCCAGCAGCAAGTCAGCAGTGCCTTGCAACTGGCCCGACTGGACAGCGAACAGCGCGAAGTCGTGTTATCCGACAAAGGCGTTACAGCCCTCAAGCAAATCCTCCAACAAATTGGAGCTGTGGATAACTTCTGTGGCCCATGGCAATTGCCCGCCCCAAATCCTTTCCTGCGCTGCGAAGCACCGGCACCCAACGCCGGATTGATTCGCGGCCAGACCAGCGCCCACCGCGGCCTGCGTACTTTTGCCCAGGATCGCTCGCGCAGCCGTCGTGAACGTTCTCCGATGCAATTCAGCCAGGCATTCCCGGACAACGGTGCTGAAGGTGCGATCTATCTGCGTTGGCGCCTGGACTCGACTCCCGGTAGCAACCTTCAATCACGGCTGGAAAATAACCTGCATCCGTTGCGAGAAGACGCGCGCCAGGCCGGCGTGGACTTTTCCTTCAGTGCGTCGGGCAACGAATGGTTGCTGAAGCTGAACGGGCTACAGGAGCCGATGCCCTCCGTCCTGGAGCATGCGCTCAAAGAACTGACAAAACCTGATGCCACTGTCTCACCATCAGAATCGACGAGCGTTGCGTTAATGCCGATTCGACAACTACTCAAGGTATTGCCCGATCACTGTCTTGGGCACACCGCGAATTCGGATGACGTACAGCAACTCTGGTCAAGTGCGCGCTGGGATGGGCTGGCCTTCGGTTTGTCAGCTCAGACTCAAGCGGCCATGGGTCTGGCCTTGAGCCGCATACCCGGCACGCCGGACAATCAACTGACGGCGCCAGCTTCGATCCATTCACAACGTCTGTGGAGCAATGTCGATACCGCCTCCAGCGAGCACGCGCTGCTGCTGTTCTGTCCGACAGCCACCCAGGAAATGGCCGACGAAGCCGCGTGGCGTTTGCTCGCGCATGTCTGTCAGACGCCGTTCTACCAGCGCCTGCGGGTGGAGCTGCAACTCGGCTATGCGGTGTTCAGCGCCCTGCGGCAGATTCACGGACAAACCGGACTGCTGTTCGGTGTGCAATCGCCAAGCGTTGCGCCGATGGACCTGCTGCAACACATCGAGCAATTCCTGAATCGATTGCCGGAACTGATCAACGCAATCAACGACACCACCTTCACCGCTCAACGCAAGGCCCTGGCGGATCAGTTTTCCAGCGCCACGCTCACCACGGCCCAGGCGGCCGAATTGCTCTGGCAGGGCAAACTGGCTGGCCGCTCGTCGGATTATCTGACGCAATTACCCGAGGCCATTTTGCAGATCGACCGGGCCGCGCTATTGGCTGCGACCCGACGCCTGAATCAGGCCGAGGGCGGCTGGTGCTGCCTGGCCAGCGCCGCCAGCCCGGGCGAGCCATGGCAAGCGGCAAAATGATCGTTACCGGGGCTGTAAGGAGCTTTCTCAAAGTTTCACGGGCAATCTCTTTGAAATTTTGAGTAACATAGCAACCTAACTATCTGGAACATCTCTGACTTGAGGTGGACTATATCTATAGATAGCGCTGTCCCACCCACCTGAAGGAGTTCAATTTATGGCCTGGACCAAACCTGCCTACACCGACCTGCGTATCGGCTTTGAAGTCACCATGTACTTCGCAAGCCGCTAATCTCTACCTTGGTAGACGTGCAGCACAACGCCTCGGTTATCCGAGGCGTTTTATTTTCAGCGTTGAAATGATGGAGCGTCCATGTTTGTCCAGATTCTAGGTTCCGCCGCCGGCGGCGGCTTCCCCCAGTGGAACTGCAACTGCGTGAACTGCGCAGGCTTTCGCGACGGCAGCCTGCGGGCCAAGGCGCGGACGCAGTCGTCCATCGCGATTTCCGATGACGGCGTGAACTGGGTACTGTGCAACACCTCCCCGGACATCCGCGCCCAACTCCAGGGCTTCGCCCCGATGCAACCGGGCCGCGCCCTGCGCGATACCGGGATCGGCGCGATCATCCTGATGGACAGCCAGATCGACCACACCACCGGCCTGCTCATGTTGCGCGAAGGTTGCCCGCATCAGGTGTGGTGCACCGACATGGTCCATGAAGACCTGAGCAGCGGCTTTCCGCTGTTCACCATGCTGACTCACTGGAATGGCGGGCTGAACTGGAACCGCATCGACCTCGATCAAAGCTTCACCATCCCCGCCTGCCCGAACCTGCGTTTCACCCCGCTGCCTTTGCGCAGTGCCGCACCGCCGTACTCGCCGCACCGTTTCGACCCGCATCCGGGCGACAACATCGGCCTGATCGTCGAAGACCGGGGCACGGGTGGCAAACTGTTCTACGCACCGGGTCTGGGCAAGGTGGATGCGGCGTTACTGGAGATCATGGCCGGCAGCGATTGCCTGTTGGTGGATGGCACGTTGTGGGACGACGATGAAATGCAGCGTCGCGGCGTCGGCACCCGCACCGGTCGCGAGATGGGACACCTGGCACAAAACGGCCCCGGCGGCATGCTCGAAGTGCTGGAGCAACTGCCCGAGCAGCGCAAGGTGCTTATCCACATCAACAACACCAACCCGATTCTCGATGAGGATTCGCCGGAGCGGGCGGAGCTGGATCGGCGCCAGGTTGAAGTGGCGTATGACGGCATGAGTATTGTGTTGTAGCGAATGGCCCTTTCGCGGGCAAGCCCGCTCCCACAGTTGACCGCATTCCCCTGTGGGAGCGGGCTTGCCCGCGAAGGCGTCCGACCAGACACCAGAGATTTCAACGGTTGCGCACCGGAGAACCGCAATGACTGACACCCCGATGTCCCCCGCCGAATTCGAAGCGGCCCTGCGCGCCAAAGGCGCCTACTACCACATCCATCACCCCTACCACGTGGCGATGTATGAAGGCCGGGCCACCCGCGAACAGATTCAGGGTTGGGTCGCCAACCGCTTTTACTATCAGGTGAACATTCCCCTGAAAGACGCGGCGATCCTCGCTAACTGCCCTGACCGCGAGATCCGCCGCGAGTGGATTCAGCGCCTGCTCGACCACGACGGTGCGCCCGGTGAAGACGGCGGCATCGAAGCCTGGCTGCGCCTGGGCCAGGCCGTGGGCCTCGACCCGGACCAGTTGCGTTCCCAGGAGCTGGTATTGCCCGGCGTGCGCTTCGCCGTGGACGCCTACGTCAACTTCGCCCGCCGCGCCAGCTGGCAGGAGGCTGCCAGCAGTTCGCTGACCGAACTGTTCGCCCCGCAAATCCACCAATCGCGCCTGGACAGTTGGCCCCAGCATTACCCATGGATCGACCCGGCCGGCTACGAGTATTTCCGCACGCGCCTGGGCCAGGCACGGCGTGATGTCGAGCATGGTCTGGCGATCACGTTGCAGCACTACACCACCCGAGAAGGCCAGGAGCGCATGCTGGAAATTCTCCAGTTCAAACTGGACATTCTTTGGAGCATGCTCGATGCCATGAGCATGGCCTACGAACTGAAACGCCCGCCGTATCACAGCGTGACCGGGGAGCGGGTCTGGCACAAAGGAATCACCTTATGAGTTTCGATCGCAGCAAGACCCCGACCTGGCGCCCCGGCTACCGCTTCCAGTACGAACCGGCGCAAAAAGGCCACGTGCTGCTGTACCCGGAAGGCATGATCAAACTCAACGAAAGTGCCGCGCTGATCGGCGGTTTGATAGACGGTGAGCGGGATGTTGCGGCGATCATCAATGAACTTGACCAACAGTTTCCCGGCGTGCCCGAGCTCGGAGACGACATCGAGCAATTCATGGAGGTTGCCCGTGCGCAGCACTGGATCGAACTTGTCTGATTCATCAAGGCAAGTACCGCCCAAACCCGACGTCGGCCTGCCGCTGTGGCTG
>NZ_AKJL01000002.1 GCF_000282355.1 Pseudomonas sp. GM49 | reverse complement strand
GGCTGCCGCCGCCATGCCGATCCACAACAGGTAGCCGCCGGCGCCGAACACTTCAAGAATCAACAGCACCGTGCCCAGCGCTAACCAGTCCCAGAACGAAAGATGCTGCAAAAATGCCCACATGGCGCGCCTCAGGCTTTCTTGTTGTCGAAAGTGGCCTTGATGATTTCGCCAATGCCACCCACCGAGCCGATCATTGAACTGGCCTCCAGCGGCATCAGGATCACTTTGCTGTTGTTGGCCGAAGACAACTTGCCCAGCGCATCGATGTACTTCTGCGCCACGAAGTAGTTGACCGCTTGCACGTTGCCACTGGCGATGGCTTCGGACACCACTTTGGTGGCCTGGGCTTCTGCCGCGGCTTGCCGCTCGCGGGCTTCGGCTTCCAGGAATGCGGCCTGACGACTGCCTTCGGCTTCGAGGATCTGCGCCTGCTTCTTGCCTTCGGCAGTCAGGATCGCTGCGGCGCGCAGGCCTTCGGCTTCGAGGATCTGTGCGCGCTTGATCCGTTCGGCTTTCATCTGCCCCGACATCGCCGCCATCAGGTCGGCGGGTGGGCTGATGTCCTTGATCTCGATCCGGGTGATCTTGATGCCCCACGGCGCGGTCGCTTCATCGACGGTGCGCAGCAGTTTTTCGTTGATCCCGTCACGCTGGCTGAGCATGGCGTCGAGCTCCATCGAGCCGAGCACCGTACGGATGTTGGTTTGCAGCAGGTTGCGGATGGCGTGTTCGAGGTTGTTGACCTCGTAGGCCGCCTGGGCCGTGTTGACCACCTGGAAGAAACACACGGCGTCGATTTGCACCGTGGCGTTGTCGGCGGTGATGACTTCCTGCGGCGGAATATCCAGCACGCTTTCCATCACATTCATCTTGCGGCCGATGCGGTCCATGATCGGAACGATGACGTTCAGCCCCGGCTTGAGCGTGTTGGTGTAGCGCCCGAAACGCTCGACGGTCCATTCAAAGCCCTGGGGCACGGCCTTGATACCCATGAACAGAATGGCGGCCACCAGGCCGATAAAAAGCAAAAGCACGCTACCGATCTGCATAACGATTCCTTGTTGATGTGTGGAGTTGCATTCGCTGGAGTGTAGCGGTCCCGGATAGAACAGCGGGGGTTCAGTTCTGCTCGCTCTGGGGTGTCACTCGCAGAACCTCCTCGATGGTCGTCATCCCGGCGGCGACCTTTTGCGCTCCTGACAGCCGCAGGCTGCGCATGCCTTCCTTGAATGCCTGCCGTCGCACGGCCAGCAGATCGGTGTCGGGACTGATCAGCGCTTTGATGCTGTCGCTGAGCTGCATGATTTCGTAGACCCCGGCACGACCGTGATAACCGGTGTCGCGGCATTCCACGCAACCGGTGGCACGCTGGGCATTGGCCGGCAACGGTGCTTGCCAGGGACGGGTCAGGGTTTGCCAGTCGTCTTCGCCCAGCGTCAGCGGTGCCTTGCAGTGCGGGCACAGGGTTCGCACCAGTCGCTGGGCCATGACGCCGAGCACCGTGGCCTTGATCAGGTAGTGCGGCACGCCGAGCTCCAGCAGGCGGCTGATGGCACTGGGTGCATCGTTGGTGTGCAGAGTCGACAGCACCAGGTGCCCGGTGAGCGCAGCCTGGATCGCCATCTCCGCGGTTTCGAGGTCGCGGATCTCGCCGATCATGATGATGTCCGGGTCTTGCCGCATCAGCGCGCGCACACCGGCGGCGAAGGTCAGGTCGATGTTGTGCTGGACCTGCATCTGGTTGAACGCCGGCTCGATCATTTCAATCGGGTCTTCGATGGTGCAGAGGTTGACCTCCGGCGTCGCCAGTTTTTTCAGGGTGGTGTAGAGGGTAGTGGTCTTGCCCGAACCCGTCGGCCCGGTGACGAGAATGATGCCGTGGGGCTGGCGGGTCATGTCCTGCCAGCGGCGCAGGTCGTCGGCGGAGAAACCAAGCTGGTCGAAGTCCTTGAGCAATACTTCCGGGTCGAAGATCCGCATGACCATTTTTTCGCCGAAGGCTGTGGGCAATGTCGACAAGCGCAGTTCGACTTCGCCGCCGTCCGGGGTCTTGGTTTTCACCCGGCCGTCCTGGGGTTTGCGTTTCTCCGCGACGTTCATGCGCCCCAGGGTTTTCAGGCGACTGACGATGGCCATGGTGACCTGGGGCGGGAATTGATAAACGTTGTGCAGCACTCCGTCGATGCGAAAGCGCACCGTGCCTTGCTCGCGCCGGGGTTCGATGTGGATGTCGCTGGCGCGTTGCTGGAACGCGTACTGGAACAGCCAGTCGACGATGTTGACGATGTGTGCGTCGTTGGCGTCCGGCTCCTGATCGCTTGCGCCGAGGTTGAGCAGCTGTTCGAAATTGCCGAGGGTACTGACCTGCGAGTCGGCGTTGTTCGCCCCGGTGACCGACTTGGCCAGGCGGAAGAATTCGACGCTGAAGCGCTGGATGTCCGCCGGGTTGGCCACCACGCGCTTGACCGGCAATTTGAGCACGTGGGTCAGGTCGGCCTCCCAGCCGCTGACATAGGGCTGGGCGCTGGCCACGGTCACCGCCTCACGGTCGATCGATACCGCGAGGATTTTGTGGCGCTGGGCGAAGGCATAGGACATCAGCGGTGTCACGGCCGCGACGTTGATTTTCAACGGATCGATGCGCAGGTAAGGCTGGCCGGCCTGCCGGGATAGCCACAGGGTCAGGCTTTCGAGGTCCAGCTGTTTGCCGGGACGGCTGAGGTCATCCAGCTGTTGGCTGGCGATGAACTCCAGTGGATGCATCTGGCCATGGGCGGCGTTGCGGCGCCGGGCATTGAGCGCGTGTTCGGCCGAATCCTGGCTGATAAAGCCCTGGGCGACCAGTTCGCGCAGCACATCATTGAGATCCAGCCAGCGGTCCTGAAGGGCGAGTTGTACGGACATGCGGGCTCCTTTTGAACGACAGTCCGCAAAGGATAGCCGCGGCCCGGCTGACCGTTGGGCCACTACCCGACAAAGCCGTTTCGGGGTTTTTCAGCCCACCGCTTGAGCTGCTTCGGCCCACGCAGAATCAGCTTCTTGCAGCTCCACCGAGCAGACGCTGATCAGGTTACGAAGTTTTTCCGCAATCACTTGCGCGCGGTGCCAGCTCAAACCGTCGATGACGATCGCGATGTCCAGCCAGTCATCCTGGCGCTGCACGTTGACCTGTTCCGGCGTGAGCAATTGCAAGGCGAACAGGTTGAGGGCGCGGCACAGCAGGTCCGGTTCTGCCTCGGCCAGCATTTGATAGCGAACCCGGCAGTGGGTGTTGCTGATGTTCCAGACATCGGCGCGGGTGGACGGGGTGTTCACGGCTTCGAGATACGGCATGGTCGGGCTCCAAAATCAGTGGAGAAATTTTTACATCCTGTGCCGGGTATTTCTTCTCTATGATTGGCAAAATGACAGAAACGTCGAATCATTCAATTCGCGTGTTGATCAATAAAAGGTTTTTTTATGCAAAGCGAACTGGACAGTTACGACCGCAAGATTCTCGCCTTGCTGCAAGAGGACGCTTCGCTCTCCAGCGCGCAGATCGCCGAGCAGGTGGGTCTCTCGCAATCGCCGTGCTGGCGGCGGATTCAGCGGATGAAAGAGGAAGGCATCATTCGCGGCCAGGTAACTTTGCTCGACCGCAAGAAAATCGGTCTGAATACGCAGATCTTCGCGGAGGTGAAACTCAATGCCCACGGGCGTTCGAACTTCACCGAATTCACCGAGGCGATTCGCGGCTTTCCGGAGGTGCTGGAGTGTTACGTGCTGATGGGGGCGGTGGATTTCTTGCTGCGGATTGTCACGGCGGACATCGAGGCCTACGAGCGCTTCTTCTTCGAGAAGCTGTCGATGGTGCCGGGGATTCAGGAGGTCAACTCGATCGTGGCGTTGTCGGAGATCAAGTCGACTACCAGTTTGCCGGTGGTGCGCTGAGGGGGATGAAGGAGACTCTGTGGCGAGGGGGCTTGCCCCCGTTGGGTTGCGCAGCGACCCCAAAAAATGGGCCTGCTGCGCAGTCCAACGGGGGCAAGCCCCCTCGCCACTGGGGTATTACAGACGCAGCAGCATTTTCCAGGCACGGTTCTGATACACCGCAATCGCCTGCTGCTTGCGCGCATCCAGGACTTCGTCGGTGATCGATTCGTTGGCCAGTTGTGCCAGTTTGTTCAGCTCGCCGTACAGGCGATCCATTTCCGGAATCTCCAGCACGTTACGCGCATGGTGCAGCCAGACCTGGATGCGTTCGATGCGTGGCAGCTGCTCGGCCAGGTCTTCCGGCTGTTGCTGATAACGCTGCAATTGCAACGAAGTGGCTTCCTCGCCCAGCAGGCGTGGCAACCAACTGCCCAGTTGCGCAGCGCCCTGGCGATTGCCGCGGGTGTTGCGGTCGGCGGCCCAGGTGCGGGCCAGCAGCCAGCGTGAGGTGGTCAGGGAGAACAGGCCCCAGCGCGGGTCTTCGAGTTCTTCGAGGAACTGCTCCGGCGCGGCTTTGCGCACGTCTTCATCTTCCAGGCCGGCCTGGACCAGCGGGCGCCAGTCTTCCAGCAAGGCATCGAGGGCGACACGCAGATCGTGGGTCGACTGACGCGGTGCGGCCTGGCCGAGGCTGCTGATCAGGGCGCGCATTTCCGCGAGGTTTTCGACCCAGTCCTGCAACAGACGCCAGTGACCGTTGAAGCGATACTGTTCGGCCAGGCGCTGGCTGCTGCCCAGCAAATGCCAGCTCAGCGCGGCGAACGCGTCGTCCAGCGGTGTTTCGGCAGTGATCTGCGGCGCCGGCAGGCTCAACGAATAGCTGTGGGCGTCGTACAGGCGATAACCACGCTCGGCCTTGCTGATGTCACACGGCATCAGGGCCAGTTTCTCGGCCAGCTCGGCGGCCAGCTCCAGCAATGCGGCCGGCTCGCCTTCGCGCAGTTCCAGTTCCAGCTCACAGATTTCTTCTTTCTGCTTGCCGACCACGACGTGACCCAGGTCCAGCGCGGCTTCGATGACCACTTTGGTCTTGCCACGACCCCAGGCGATTTCCGCGCGTTCGCGGACGAAATCGGTGGTGAAGATCGGCTTCAGGGTTTTCTTGTCAAGTTCGGCCAGTTCCTCGGGCCAGCATTCGCCGTCGAGTTTCTTCAGGTCGAGCTTGGCTTTGGGCAGGTTCCAGTCGTACTCGTTACGCACCGACAAACCGGCGACGCTTTGGCCACGGGTCTTGAGGGTCTGAATCACTTCGTCGCCATCCTTGCGCAGGCGCAGGGCGACTTTGGCCTGGGCCAGGTCGCGTTCGGGCGTGTCGAAGTACTGGTTCATCAACTCACGGCGTTCCCAGCCACTTTTGTTGCGTTTTTTCAGTAACGGGTGCTCGCGCAGGGCGGCGAGGGTTTCGCGGCTGACGCGGAGTTTGATTTCGGTTTCTTTCTGCATGGCCGGAAAATCCAGGATCGGGAGCGCAGCCGGGGGAGTGTGTGGCTGCCAAGGTCGTGCAGTGTACAGGACTCAAGGTTAGTCCGCGCCGCGACGGTTTATTCCTGTCACCGGTTGGTTCTATGATGGACTTCAATTCGGGAGCCGGGAGTCAGCGATGTCATTGCCGTCGATGAAAGAACAATTCGCTGCGCTGATCGCCGCACCGTCCGTCAGTTGTACCCAGCCCAGTCTCGATCAAACCAACGGCCCGGTGATCGACCTGCTGGCAATGTGGCTCGGTGAGCTGGGCTTTACCTGCGAGATTCAGCAGGTCAGCCCCGGCAAGTTCAACCTGCTGGCGAGTTTCGGTTCCGGTCCTGGTGGCCTGGTGCTCGCCGGGCACAGCGACACCGTGCCGTTCGACGGTGCGTTGTGGCAGACCGATCCGCTGAAACTGACCGAAGTCGACGGTCGTTGGGTCGGTCTGGGCAGTTGCGACATGAAGGGCTTTTTCGCCCTGGCCATCGAAGCGGTCAAACCGCTGCTCGATCAACCGTTCAAGCAACCGTTGCTGATTCTCGCCACGTGTGACGAAGAAAGTTCGATGTCCGGCGCCCGCGCGCTGGCCGAAGCGGGGCGGCCGTTGGGACGCGCCGCGGTGATCGGTGAACCGACAGGGCTCAAGCCGATCCGCATGCACAAAGGCATCATGATGGAGCGCATCGACATCCTCGGTCAGAGCGGTCACTCCTCCGACCCGCGCCTGGGCCACAGCGCCCTGGAAGCGATGCACGATGCTATCGGTGAACTGCGCGGCCTGCGCTTGTTGTGGCAGCGCGAATTCCGCAATCCACAGTTTGGCGTGCCGACACCAACGATGAATTTCGGCTGCATCCATGGCGGCGACAACCCCAACCGCATCTGCGGCCAGTGTTCGCTGGAATTCGATTTGCGGCCGTTGCCCGGCATGGACCCCAAGGTCTTGCGTGCCGAGATCCTGCAGAAGCTCAACCCGATCGCCGAGCGGCATCAGGTCAGGATCGACTACGCGCCGCTGTTCCCGGAAGTGCCGCCCTTCGAGCAGGCCGCTGATGCGGAACTGGTGCGGCTGGCTGAAAAGCTTACCGGCCATAGCGCCGAAGCAGTGGCGTTCGGCACCGAAGCGCCTTATCTTCAGCGCCTTGGCTGTGAAACGCTGGTGCTTGGCCCGGGTGATATCGCCTGCGCCCACCAGCCGGGGGAATACCTCGAAATGTCACGTTTGCAGCCTACGGTGCATCTATTAAGGCAACTGATCGAACACTATTGCCTGACCACGACTCAAACCGCGGCCCTGTAGGAGCGAGCTTGCTCGCGATGAACGCAAGGGCCACGCGTCCATTCAGAAAGGTCGCGTAATCGTTGAAGTCCATCGCGAGCAAGCTCGCTCCTACAGGGGCTGTGATTTGCCTGACAAGCCGTATAAATTGCCGGTATTCAAACCCGTATTCATGAGGAGAGCGCGCGTGTCGCCAAGCCTGTTCCGACGATAACCATCAGCCCGCTGTGCGTTTTCAGTTTCGCCCTTTTTTTCGGCTGCTATTTATTACAGGCCCAGGTTCATGCCCGAATACGTCAATTGGCTTCGTCACGCTTCGCCTTACATCAACGCCCACCGCGATTGCACCTTTGTCGTCATGCTGCCCGGCGACGGCGTTGAACATCCGAACTTCGGCAATATCGTTCACGACCTGGTGCTGTTGCACAGCCTGGGCGTGCGTCTGGTGCTGGTTCACGGTTCCCGGCCGCAAATCGAAACGCGCCTCGCGGCCCGTGGCCTGACCCCGCATTACCACCACGGCATGCGCATCACCGATGCCGCGACCCTGGAGTGCGTGATCGACGCGGTCGGCCAGTTGCGCATTGCCATCGAGGCTCGCCTGTCGATGGACATGGCCTCGTCGCCGATGCAGGGCTCACGCTTGCGGGTGGCCAGCGGCAACCTGGTGACGGCACGGCCGATCGGCGTGCTCGAAGGCGTCGACTATCACCACACCGGCGAAGTGCGCCGGGTCGACCGCAAAGGCATCAACCGTCTGCTGGACGAGCGCTCCATCGTGTTGCTGTCGCCGCTGGGCTACTCGCCGACCGGGGAGATTTTCAACCTGGCCTGCGAAGACGTCGCCACTCGTGCGGCCATCGACCTGGGGGCGGACAAGCTGCTGCTGTTCGGCGCCGACCTGGGCCTGATCGATGAACACGGGCGCCTGGTACGCGAACTGCGTCCGCAGCAAGTGCCGGCGCATCTGCAACGGTTGGGCAGCAACTATCAGGCAGAATTGCTAGATGCCGCGGCCGATGCTTGCCGTGGCGGCGTAGCCCGCAGCCATATCGTCAGCTACGCCGAAGACGGTGCACTGTTGACCGAACTGTTCACCCGCGACGGTGGCGGTACGCTGGTGGCCCAGGAGCAATTCGAAGTGGTGCGCGAAGCGGCCATTGAAGACGTCGGTGGTTTGCTGGACTTGATCAGTCCGCTGGAAGAGCAAGGCATCCTGGTGCGCCGTTCCCGCGAGGTGCTGGAGCGCGAAATCGAGCAGTTCAGTGTGGTTGAGCGCGAAGGCATGATCATCGCCTGCGCGGCGCTGTATCAGATCGCCGATTCGGACGCGGGTGAGCTGGCGTGTCTGGCGGTGAATCCGGAGTACCGCCATGGCGGTCGCGGCGATGAGCTGCTGGAGCGCATTGAAGATCGCGCACGGGCTCAGGGGTTGAAAACCTTGTTCGTCCTCACCACCCGCACCGCGCACTGGTTCCGCGAACGTGGCTTCGAACCCAGCAGCGTCGACCGACTGCCGTCGGCGCGGGCGTCGCTTTACAACTATCAGCGTAATTCGAAGATCTTCGAAAAAGCCCTGTAATCGCGGCGCTCCCATCGCGAGCAAGCTCACTCCCACAGGTCTGCGGACATCAGAGAACCCTGTGGGAGCGAGCTTGCTCGCGATTGGCTGCACAGCAGCCTTCAGCTGTTATTCAGTGACAAACTTCGCGCTGACATACGGTGAGTAATCCGGCAGCACCGTCTCGACCTTCCCTTGTTCCTTCAAGAATTTCGCCGTCTCGCCAATGGCCTTGGCAGTGCCGCCGTCCAGCAATGCGGTGCTCTGTTGCGCCCGGGCATCCGGGAATGCGGAACCGGCCAATAGCTCCGGTACATCCGCGGCATTGGCACCGGTCAATTTGGCGATTTTCCGGACAGGCAGCGAATCAGCGGTCCATTGGTCTTTATGAGCGGCATAGTCGGCGAATGAATCCAGGGTGACCCTGGCGAACTTTGCCACGACCTCCGGGTGTCTTTCGGCGTAATCCTTGCGCGCCACCCAGACCTCAAAGGTTGGCGCCCCCCATTGGCCCACCTGTGCGCCATCGGTCAAGGTCTTGCCGTTCTTGCGGATTTCCCCCAGGGCAGGCGACCAGACAAACGCGCCATCAATATCACCACGTTTCCAGGCTGCCGCGATTTCCGCAGGCTGCAGGTTCACCACTTTGACTTTCGAGCTGTCCAGGCCCCAGTGCTTCAACGCGCCAAGCAGGCTGTAGTGGGAGGTTGAAACGAACGGTGTGGCGATGGTCTTTCCGATCAGATCTTGCGGATTTTCGATGCCGCTGCCGTTGCGCACCACCAGCGCTTCGGCAGCATTGATCTGGGCCGAGACGATGAACGCGACAATCGGCAGGTTGCGCGAGGCGGCAGCGGCCAGCGGACTGGAGCCGAGATTGCCGATTTGCACATCGCCGGAGGCAATCGCCGTGACCACTTCCGGGCCGCTATTGAAACGCCGCCAGTCGATGGGCTGGCCGATGGTTTTTTCATAAACGCCATCGGCCTGGGGGACTTTGCTGGGGTCGATGCCGGTTTGATAGCCGACGGTGAGGTTCGCCGCATGAGCGCTGAAAGAAAATGCGAACGATACACAAACTGTAACAATTGGTCCGGATAGTGCGCGTTTAGTCGTCATGGGGCCGCCTTTCGGTAAAGGATTTATTTCCGAATTACGTCAGAAATTAATCGATCTAAAAAAGCAAAAACAAATACCGATTAGGAATTAGCTTGTGAGAAAAACCCTCTATTCTGGGGTAGTTGGGGAGTTGGGAGCTAAATTCCTAAACGGTATTAGAAAAGAATCAGGTAATTCTTTTCAGGTTCATGACGAATTCATGACCCTGCAGGGACCAAAAAACCGGGGGTTAGACTATGGTCGTAGACACATATGGTTACGATTGACTTATGGGTCACGCTCTGGCGCTAATCGCGCATCTTAGGATTTCGGGCGTCGACTCGAGACCAGGAACACAAGAATTAGAATCGAGAGGAGCTACACAATGAACAAGTCCACCTTGGCTTTGGCCGTGGCCGTTGGGGTTTTGGGGCAGCAGGCAGGCGCCGCAGGTTTCCTGGAAGACAGCAAGGCGTCCATCAGTTCTCGCACCATGTATTACGACGCCGATATGCGTGAAGGTGCGAGCATTCCTGCCAACCGTCAGCGCGAAACCGCTGAGGGTCTGAAGTTCGACTACCTGTCCGGTTTTACCCAAGGTACTGTCGGCTTCGGTATCGATGCTCAGGCACTCGTCGGTATCCACCTGGATGGCGGCAAGGGGCATCACCCGACCGGTAACAGCAACTCATTCTTCCCTAGCGATGGCAATGAGGCGGCCGACGAGTGGAGCCGTCTGGATGGAAACGTCAAGGCGCGCTTCTCGAAGACCGAAGCCCACCTGGGTGGCGCTCTGGCACCGAACCTGCCGATCCTGATCGCGAACGACAGCCGTTTGCTGCCGCAGACCTTTGAAGGTGGCACCATCACCTCCAAAGAAATCGACAATGTGACCTTCAACTTGGGTCAACTGGAGCACGCGTCGGGTCGCGCCTCCTCGAACTCCACTGGCCTGTCTGTGGCTGGCGCTACTGAGGACAGTAATAAATTCCAATACGCCGGTGCTGACTGGAAGGTCACCAAAGACCTCTTGCTGCAGTACTACTATGCGAACCTGGAAGATTTCTACAAGCAGAATTTCCTCGGTCTGGTGCACGTCTACCCGATCGCGGCCAATCAGTCGTTCAAGACCGATATCCGTTATTTTGACAGCAGCTCCGACGGCAAGAACGGCGATCCGGGTTTCCGTTTCAACAACAACAACGGTTTCGCCAAGAACCCGGGTGAGGTCGATAACAAGACCTGGAGTGCCATGTTCACCTATACCCTGGGTGGCAACGCGTTCCTGATCGGGCATCAGCGTGTCAACGATGACGGCGGCTTCGTTTTCTTGAACCAAGGCAACCTTGTCGATAGCAACGGTAATCCTGAAGGTGCCGGCGGCGCGAGCTTCTACTCGTTTACCGATGCCACAGTCGGCAGCTTTATCCGTGCCGGTGAGAACACCACGTTCGGTCAGTACTCCTATGACTTCGCCTCCCTGGGCGTGCCAGGCTTGAAAGCTTCGATTGCTTACTTGAATGGCCAGGACATCAAGGCTACCAACGGTGTTGGTAAAGACCTGAGTGAGCACGAGACCGACGCGCGTATTGATTACGTGATTCAAACGGGCGCACTGAAAGGGTTTGGCACGACGCTGCGTCACGGTACCTACCGTGGCAACACCAGCACCCTTGACCAAGACCAGACCCGTCTGATCTTCAACTACACCTACAGCTTCATGTAAAAACCGTAAGAAAAAGCCCCGTCGGTTGGCGGGGCTTTTTTTTGCGTCGAACTTTATATTCCATAAACAAAGATGCTATTTCTTTTTTATTCTTTTTGGTTTTTAACCATCCCGCTTAAAGTGCGCCTGTCCGACACTCATCCCTGAGCTCGGATTCGGCAATTTCGTCCCTCGACAATTGATCAGGTTCAGGAATTGGCCTTGCCGCCGATTCCTCGGATCTGTCGTGGGAAGTCATATTCCCAACCGATATTAAAAAACATTAAGAAATTCTTTTTGGCTTTAAGGCCATGTATCCTGCGGCCCGCCAAACGACCGGCTCAGACGGTTTGCCGCGAATTTATGCATTCAGGATCCCGGGCAATCGATTCGGGACCAGGAACATCAGAATTAGAAACGAGAGGAGCGAAACATGAACAAGTCCACCTTGGCCATGGCTGTGGCCGTCGGGGTATTGGCCCAGCAGGCAAACGCCGCGGGTTTCATCGAAGACAGCAAGGCAACATTGGGGCTGCGCAACTTCTACATCAATACCGATAACCGTGACGGTGCCGGTGCCAACAAAAACGAAGAATGGGGCCAGGGCTTCGATCTGCGTTTCATCTCCGGTTACACCCAAGGCACTGTAGGTTTCGGTATCGACGCCATCGGTCTGCTGGGCGTCAAGCTGGATTCGGGCGGCGGCACCAACGGCGCCACGGCGACCTCTTACGGCGGCACGGTTTTCCCGAGCAAATCCAACGGCGAGGCGGTTGATAATTTCTCCAGCCTGGGCCTGACTGCCAAGGCCAAGGTTTCCCAGACCGAACTGAAGCTGGGCACCCTGCAGCCGAAAAACCCGGTGATCGTGACCAACGACGGCCGCCTGCTGCCGCAAACCTGGCAGGGTGGCCAGATCACTTCCGCCGAGATCAAGGACCTGTCGCTGGTCGGTGGTCAGATCGAAGCCGTTAAAGGCCGTAACTCCAGCAACAACGAGCAGATGTCGATTTCCGGTGCGAACACTCGCGGCACCAAATTCCGCGACAGCAACAAGTTCATCTACGCCGGTGGTGACTACAAAATCACCAAGGACCTGACGGCCCAGTACTACTACGGCAAGCTGGAAGAGTTCTACAAGCAACACTTCCTGGGTCTGGTTCACAACTGGGCAATCGGCCCGGGCGTGTTGAAGTCGGACTTCCGTTATTTCAACAGCTCTGATGATGGTGCCAACGGTCACGACCCTCTGTTCTTCACCACCGGCAACTACAACGCGCCAAACGGTAAAGGCAAGGTCGACAACAACCTGTACAGCGGCCTGTTCCTGTATTCGGTTGCCGGTCATACCTTTGGTGGCGGTTACCAGGTCAGCAACGGCAGCAGCGACTTCCCTTGGCTGAACCAGGGTGACGGTTCGTCGAACTACACCATCACCGATTCGCAAATCCAGAAGTTCGGCCGTGCCGGCGAGAAAACCTGGCAAGCACGCTACGCGTTCGACTTCGCCAAGGTCGGCGTACCTGGCCTGACCGCGGGTCTGGTGTACCTGCACGGCGACAATATCGATACCGTTAACGCCAAGGGTGGGGAGGCGGCCAACGGTGCTTCCGAGTGGGAGCGCGATCTGAGCGTGGCTTACGTGGTTCAGGAAGGTCCGCTGAAAAACCTGGGTCTGACATGGAAAAACGCTACCTGGCGCACCGATCTGCCGAACACGCGTTCGCAGGACGAAAACCGTGTGATTCTCAGCTACTCGATCCCGCTGTTGTAATAGCGCTCGCGTAACCGAGACAAAAAAAAGCCCCGCCCGGTATTGCACCGGGCGGGGCTTTTGCATTTCCAAGACGGGTTCACCCCCGTAATCCCGCCTTGAATTTCCCTCTTTGCAGCAACTCAAGGCCTTCTCGAACCTTGGGGACGATGTTCGGCGGGTTGTGTGTGCACGTCCAGTGAACAGATTTTTAATATTTCTTTTAGACCTAAATAAATCGATATTTATTCTTTTTAATAGATAAAAAACACAGGCACAGTTGAACCCATCAAGCACTCACAAGGAGCAGCACCATGGGTCTCAGACTTGGCGATATCGCCCCCGATTTCGAACAGAACTCCAGCGCCGGTATCATCCGTTTCCATCAGTGGCTGGGCGATAGCTGGGGCGTGCTGTTTTCCCATCCGGCGGATTTCACACCGGTGTGCACCACTGAATTGGGCTTCACCGCCAGGCTCAAGGATGAGTTCGCCCAGCGTGGAGTCAAGGCCATCGCGTTGTCGGTGGACCCAGTGGAGTCGCACCACAAGTGGATCGAGGACATCAACGAAACCCAGGACACTGTGGTCAACTTTCCGATCCTGGATGACGCCGACCGCAAGGTCTCGGACCTCTACGACCTGATCCATCCCAACGCCAACGACACCCTGACCGTACGCTCGCTGTTCGTGATCGACCCGAACAAAAAGGTTCGGCTGACGATTACCTACCCGGCGAGCACCGGCCGCAACTTCCATGAAATCCTGCGAGTGATCGACTCGCTGCAACTCACCGACAACTACAAGGTGGCCACACCGGCCAATTGGCAGGACGGTGATGAGGTGGTGATCGTGCCGTCGCTCAAGGATGAGGATGAAATCAAACAGCGCTTTCCCAAGGGCTATCGGGCGGTTAAGCCGTATTTGCGACTGACGCCGCAGCCGAACAGGTAAGTCTTTGGCATTCGCGGTGTGGCTGATACCGCCATCGCGAGCAAGCTCGCTCCCACAGTTGACCGCGTACCCCCTGTGGGAGCGAGCTTGCTCGCGATAGCGGCCGATCAGACGCAGCAGGATTCAAAGTTTGCATCCACAAAGCAGGGGATTTCAGGCCGTTTCGACGGCCTGTTTTTTTGCCCGGAAGAAGTCTGTTTATATATTTCTTTAATGCATAACTAAATGAATAAATATGATTTATGGATATATAAATCAGCTGTTAAGGTCACTACATCGAAGCGAGATCGCAAGCCGCGAATCGCCAACACCGTGCAAGGAATCGTCTGAATGTTGGTTGTCTCACTCGGTGGCAGTCCCAGTCAGCGCTCTCGTTCCGGGGTGCTGCTGGATCGCTCCCAACGTTGGTTGCAAGGGCAGGGCGTGGAAGTGGTGAGTTATCAGGTACGGGACTTCCCGGCCGAGGACTTGCTGCACGCACGCTTCGACAGCCCCAAGGTGATCGACCTGCTGCAACAGATTGAAAACGCCGATGGCCTGTTGATCGCCACACCGGTTTACAAGGCATCGTTTTCCGGGGCGCTGAAAGTCGTGCTGGATCTGCTGCCCGAACGCGCCTTAAGCCACAAGGTGGTTCTGCCGATGGCCACTGGCGGCAGCATCGCCCACATGTTGGCGGTGGATTACGCGCTCAAGCCGGTGCTGTCGGCCTTGAAGGCCCAGGAAATGCTGCAGGGGATTTTCGCCGTCGACAGTCAGATCGCTTACGGCGAAGGCAGCGCCCTGGCGCAGTTGGCGCCGGAGCTGGAGCAACGGCTGAATGAATCGCTGGAGCTGTTTTTCAGTGCCATGGCACGACGGCCCAAGCCGCTCGATCCGAACCTGTTGAATGATCGTTTGCTGAGTGCTCGCTGGAGCATTTAAGCCTCACCGAAAAATTGAAGTACTGGCCTTACTCGCCCGCCAACGGGCAAGCAGGTGCAGCCAAAACCCAACTGCAAAAAGGAGAGCGCCATGCGCCCTGTCATTTTGCGTCGTGGTCTGGTCGCTCTGTTTGCTGCGGCTGTCACCTTCGGCGCCATTACTCAAGCTCAGGCCGAGACGTTACGCATCGGCTATCAGAAGTACGGCACTCTGGTGCTGCTCAAAGCCAAAGGCACCCTGGAAAAACGTCTCGCCGCCCAAGGCGTGGACGTGCAATGGACTGAATTCCCCGGTGGCCCGCAACTGCTTGAAGGCCTGAACGTCGGCTCCATCGACTTCGGCGTTACCGGCGAAACACCGCCAGTGTTCGCTCAAGCGGCTGGCGCAGATCTGCTCTACGTCGCCTATGAACCGCCAGCGCCCCACAGCGAAGCGATCCTGGTGCCGAAGGACTCGCCGATCAAATCGGTAGCCGAGCTCAAGGACAAGAAAGTCGTGCTCAACAAAGGCTCCAACGTGCACTACCTGCTGGTGCGTGCGCTGGAAGATGCCGGTCTCAAGTACACCGACATCCAGACCGTCTTCCTGCCGCCGGCCGATGCCCGCGCCGCGTTCGAGCGTGGCAGCGTCGACGCCTGGGTGATCTGGGACCCGTACCAGGCCGCCGCCGAACAGCAACTGCAAGCGCGCACCCTGCGCGATGGCCAGGGCATCGTCGACAACCACCAGTTCTACCTGGCGACCAAGCCTTACGCGCAAAAGAATCCCGAGGTGATCAAGACCCTGGTGGAAGAAGTGCGCGCGGTCGGCGAGTGGTCCAGGGCCAATCCCCAGGAGGTGACTGAACAGGTGTCGCCACTGCTCGGCCTGCCGGCGGATATCACCCTGACCGCGGTGAAACGCCAGGGCTACGGCGCGCTGCTCCTCACCCCGGAAGTGGTCGCGGCACAGCAGAAAATCGCCGACAGCTTCTACCAACTCAAGCTGATTCCCAAGCCGTTGAGCATCAAAGACGTGATCTGGACGCCGCCGGCCGCCGTTGCGAAAGCCCAATAATTCGATTCCCCAAGGAGACCACTCCATGAGCCTCAATATTTTCTGGTTCCTGCCAACCCACGGCGACGGCCATTACCTTGGCACCGCCGAAGGCGCACGCGCCGTCGATCACGGTTACCTGCAACAAGTCGCGCAAGCCGCTGATCGTCTGGGTTTTGGCGGGGTGCTGATTCCGACCGGCCGTTCCTGCGAAGACTCGTGGCTGGTGGCGGCGTCGCTGATCCCGGTGACCCAGCGCTTGAAGTTCCTGGTTGCCCTGCGCCCCGGGATCATTTCCCCGACGGTGGCGGCGCGGCAGGCTGCGACCCTGGATCGACTGTCCGGCGGACGGGCGTTGTTCAATCTGGTAACCGGTGGTGATCCGGAAGAGTTGGCCGGTGATGGCCTGTTCCTCAGCCACGAAGAGCGTTATCAGGCCTCGGTGGAATTCACCCGTATCTGGCGCCGCGTGCTGGAAGGTGAAACCGTCGATTACGACGGTCAGCACATCAGCGTGAAGGGCGCGAAATTGCTCTATCCGCCAATCCAGCAACCGCGTCCGCCGCTGTACTTTGGCGGTTCCTCGGAAGCCGCACAGGATCTGGCCGCCGAACAGGTGGAAATGGTCCTGACCTGGGGCGAACCACCGGCCGCCGTCGCGGAAAAAATCGAACAGGTCCGGGCCAAAGCCGCCAGGCTTGGCCGCACCGTGCGCTTCGGCATCCGCCTGCATGTGATCGTGCGCGAAACCAACGATGAGGCCTGGAAAGCTGCGGATCGGCTGATCTCCCATCTCGACGACGACACCATCGCTCGTGCCCAGGCTTCGCTGGCGCGTTTCGATTCGGTCGGTCAGCAACGCATGGCCGCATTGCATGGCGGCAACCGCAACAACCTGGAAGTCAGCCCGAACCTGTGGGCCGGTGTCGGTCTGGTGCGCGGCGGTGCCGGTACGGCGCTGGTGGGCGATGGTCCGACCGTGGCTGCCCGCGTGAAGGAGTACGCGGACCTGGGCATCGATACGTTTATCTTTTCCGGATACCCACACCTGGAAGAGTCGTACCGGGTGGCCGAGTTGCTGTTTCCGCACCTTGATGTCGAACGTCCTGAACTGCCGAAAAGTGCTGGCTACGTCAGCCCGTTCGGCGAGATGGTCGCCAACGACATTCTGCCCAAAGCCGCGTCCCAGAGCTGAGGCGCTGTCATGAAGAAAATCATCCACAGCCTGACGCCCTGGGCGTTGCCGGTATTGTTGCTGGCGGTGTGGCAGTTGTCGGTGTCGGCGGGCTGGTTGTCGACACGGATCCTGCCGGCACCGATCGCCGTGATCGAGGCCGGCGTGAGCCTGGTGCGCAGCGGTGAAATCTGGACGCATCTGGCGATCAGTGGCTGGCGTGCCGCGTTGGGCTTCGCCATCGGTGGCGGCCTGGGCTTGACCCTGGGCTTCATCACCGGCCTGTCGAAGTGGGGCGAACGCTTGCTCGACAGTTCGGTGCAGATGATCCGCAACGTGCCGCATCTGGCGCTGATTCCTTTGGTGATCCTGTGGTTCGGCATCGACGAGTCGGCGAAGATTTTCCTGGTGGCGCTGGGCACGTTGTTCCCGATCTATCTCAACACCTATCACGGCATCCGCAATGTCGACCCGGCGCTGGTGGAGATGTCGCGCAGTTATGGCTTGTCCGGTTTCAGCCTGTTTTGGCAGGTGATCCTGCCGGGTGCGCTGCCTTCGATTCTGGTCGGCGTGCGCTTCGCCCTGGGTTTCATGTGGCTGACGTTGATCGTGGCGGAAACCATTTCCGCGAGTTCCGGCATTGGCTATCTGGCAATGAACGCCCGGGAGTTCTTGCAGACCGACGTGGTGGTGTTGGCGATTCTGCTGTACGCGGTGCTCGGCAAACTGGCCGACCTCGCGGCCCGTGGACTTGAACGTGTGTGGCTGCGCTGGCACCCGGCGTATCAGGTTGCCAAGGGAGGTGCGGCATGATCGCGGAGCAACCTCCACGCCTGCTGCGCGGGATTCCGCTGGCGGTGCGCAAGCTGCAAAAAACCTTTGGCTCGCGACAAGTCTTGCGTGAGATCGATCTGCACATTCCGGCGGGCCAGTTTGTAGCCGTGGTGGGTCGTAGCGGTTGCGGCAAAAGTACCTTGCTGCGATTGCTCGCCGGCCTCGATCGACCCTCGGGCGGTGAGTTGCTCGCCGGTGCCGCGCCATTGAGTGATGCGCGGGAAGACACGCGGCTGATGTTCCAGGAAGCGCGTTTGCTGCCTTGGAAAAAGATCATCGACAACGTCGGTCTGGGCCTCAAGGACAACTGGCGACCGCAAGCGTTGCAGGCTTTGGAGGCGGTTGGCCTGGCCGACCGCGCCAACGAGTGGCCGGCCGCGCTGTCCGGTGGACAGAAGCAACGCGTGGCTTTGGCTCGTGCGTTGATTCATCAGCCGCGCCTGCTGTTGCTCGACGAGCCCTTGGGTGCGCTGGATGCCCTGACCCGAATTGAAATGCAGCAACTGATCGAACGGCTCTGGCAACAGCACGGCTTCACGGTGTTGCTGGTGACCCACGACGTCAGCGAAGCGGTGGCGATTGCCGATCGGGTGATCCTGATCGAAGACGGTGAAGTCGGCCTCGACCTGCACGTGGAACTGCCGCGCCCTCGGGTGCGCGGTTCCCATCGGCTGGCGGCGCTGGAAACCGAAGTGCTCAATCGCGTGCTGGCGCTGCCCGGCCAGCCGCCGGAACCGGAACCTGTTTCACCCTTGCCTACGCAATTGCGCTGGGCTCAATAACTCAAGTCTTACCCAACGACAGGAATCAACACCATGACTATCAAGGCCATCAACGTTCGCAACCAGTTCAAAGGCTCCATCAAGGAAATCGTCCTCGGCGACGTGCTGTCGGAAATCGACGTGCAGACCGCGTCCGGCATCGTTACTTCTGTGATCACTACGCGCTCGGTGAAAGAGCTGGAGCTGGCCGTCGGCAGTGAAGTGATCGCGTTTGTGAAATCCACGGAGGTGTCGATCGCCAAATTGTAATCGTGCGCGTAAACGACAACCCCGAAGGGTTTGAGCCCTTCGGGGTTTTTTGTGCGGGTGATTCAGTGACAGCCGAGGTGTTGCCATCGCGAGCTTGCTCGCGATGAGGCCAGAGGGGCCAGCACAAGAGTCAGGCCGGAATGCTGCGCTTGGGCAGATAGGGCGGCAAATACAATCCAACGTAGGCATCAAACACCCGCATCCCTTCCTCAGCCATGCGCGGTGTAATCTGCCCATGCTGCTGCACCGAGCGCGCATACACCCGGTCGCCCAGCTCCATGGCCAAAGCGAACACATCGACGTCCCCCGGCAGCTTCGGCAGCTCGAAGTGGTGGTCGAAGAGTTTGTGCATCAGGTCGCCCAGTTCGATGTCGTGCTGACGGTCGGCCTGGGTGACTTCGGTCAGGCCGTGCTGGGCCAGTATGAGTTGGCGGGCGGCGGCGTCCTCTGCGTAGATGTCGAGCATGCGTTGCTCCACCAGTCGCGACAAATCGCGCCAGCCGCTCAAGGCGTCATGCTCGATCGGCGCTTGCAGGCAGGCGCGGAACGCGGCGTGGACGTCGGCGGTCAGGGCTTCGAGCAACGCCGGCACGCTGGCGAAGAAATGGTAGACCGAGGAGGGCGGAATCTCCGCGCGCTCGGCGACGCTGTAGATCGACAGACTGGCCACACCCTCGGCGGCCAACAACGTGCGGGCCGCATCGAGTATCGAATCGATCCGGGCCTGGCTGCGTGCGCGGGGTTTGCGGGGGGTGGCTACGCGTGTCATTGGAGTCTCCTGCGGGGCAGCGGGCATTGTACGAGTCGGGTTGTGTGTTGTCTGCCCGAACGCCTTCGTCGGAACGCCGCCCGGAGCAAGCCCGCTCCCACACTGGATTTGTGTTCAACGCAGATGTTGTGTTCGCAGAAGATCCCTGTGGGAGCGAGCTTGCTCGCGATCCGCCGAAGGCGGCCATAAAAAAACGCCGCAGGCTATCAGGCCGGCGGCGTTTCTTCACTACTGCAACCGCTTACACGGTATGCAGGTACCAGTTGTACTCGAGGTCGGAGATGGAATGTTCGAACTCCTCCAGCTCGCTCTCTTTACAGGCCACGAAGATATCGATGTATTTCGGATCGATGTACTTGGCCATGACTTCGCTGTCGTCCAGCTCGCGCAGGGCATCACGCAGGTTGTTCGGCAGGCTCTGCTCGTTCTGCTCGTAGCTGTTGCCTTCCACCGGATCACCTGGCTCGATCTGGTTGGTCAGGCCGTGGTGAATACCGGCCAGCACCGATGCCATCAGCAGGTACGGGTTGGCATCGGCACCGGCCACGCGGTGCTCGATACGTACGGAGTCTGGAGCACCGGTCGGGACGCGAACGGCCACGGTACGGTTGTCCAGGCCCCAGCTCGGCGAGTTCGGCACGTAGAACTGTGCGCCGAAACGACGGTACGAGTTGACGTTCGGGCAGAGGAACGCCATCTGCGCCGGCAGGGTCTCGAGCACACCGCCGATCGCGTGTCGCAGCGCGGCGTTCTGCTCGGGATCCTCGCTGGCGAAGATGTTGTTGCCTTCCTTGTCGAGAATCGAAATGTGCACGTGCAGACCATTACCCGCCTGGCCTGGGTACGGCTTGGCCATGAAGGTGGTGTCCATCTCATGGTCATAGGCGATGTTCTTGATCAGGCGCTTGAGCAGGACCGCGTAATCGCAGGCCTTGATCGCGTCTTTCACATGGTGCAGGTTGACTTCGAATTGTGCCGGGGCACTTTCCTTGACGATGGCGTCAGCCGGGATGCCCTGTTCCTTCGCGCCTTCGAGGATGTCTTGCAGGCAGTCGACGTATTCGTCGAGGTCGTCGATCAGGTACACCTGGGTCGACATTGGACGCTTGCCGGACACTGGCGAACGAGGCGGTTGCGGACGACCGTTCACGTTCTCCTGGTCGATCAGGTAAAACTCCAGTTCGAACGCGGCGCAGATGGTCAGGCCCATCTCGTCGAACTTGGCCACGACTTGTCGCAGCACTTCGCGCGGGTCGGCGAAGAAAGGGTCACCTTCGAGTTCGTGCATGGTCATCAACAGTTGCGCGGTCGGGCGCTTCTGCCATGGCTCGTTGCACAGGGTATCGGGGATTGGATAGCAGATTCGATCGGCGTCGCCGATGTCCAGGCCCAGGCCGGTGCTTTCCACCGTGGAGCCATTGATATCCAGAGCAAATAGAGAGGCCGGCAGGTTGATGCCTTTCTCGTAAACCTTGTGGAGGCTGGTGCGTTCGATGCGCTTGCCGCGCACCACACCATTCATATCCGCAATCAGAAGGTCAACGTACAGAACCTCAGGATGTTCCTTAAGGAACGCGTTCGCTTCGTTAAGCTGAACGGCACGCGGGGGTACCGACATGATGCAACACCTTTGTTGTTAAAAATATCAATCATTGATCTTTTCAGATTCCAGTCAACCCGAACGGCATGCCGAAGTCAAGCGAGGCCTTTTTTGCCCTAAAAAAGCGCTCGTGTGGCTTTTTTGAAGCACTTTTGGGCGTTTTTACTCCGCTTGGCGCGGTGACGGCCGCGGGCTTGAGCGGGCCGTGTTGTATTTTTTACGGGGGTGTTGTGTAAAAAAATGAACAAGGCTAAGCTCGAATCAAACCCATAACAGCAATAATACCGGGGTGCTTCATGTCTCGCCTGCCGATAATCGGCGTCACCGACTGCTCAAGACAGGTCGGTCGGCATGCTTATCACATCAGTGATGACACGTCCGTCCGTTCCGTGGCCTCAGCGGTTCCGGTGATCCTTCCGTCCCTGACGGTTCAACCGTCCCCGTCCGTTATTCTGGACGGTCGCGATGGCACCCCCATTACGGTTACTCCATTCAATATAGAACCGATTCACAATAGCGGCCTGACCATCGTTCAGGGCACCGCTCGCGATTCTGCACGCCCGGCTTCTGCAGCCGTGTCGGCAAGCACGATAATCTGCCGCGCAAACGCTCTACAACGCGACGCCGATGCGTCAAACAACGCCTGACCTTGAATGGGTCAGACAACTCAAGCCTAGAGGCATTTATGAGTAACAACCTCGACCAGCTCACCGATTGGTTGAAAAACCACAAGATCACAGAAGTCGAATGCATGATCGCCGACTTGACCGGGATTACCCGGGGCAAGATTTCGCCGACCAACAAATTCATCGCCGAAAAAGGCATGCGCCTGCCAGAAAGCGTTCTGTTGCAGACAGTGACCGGCGATTACGTCGAAGACGACATCTATTACGAACTGCTCGACCCGGCCGACATCGACATGATCTGCCGTCCCGACCAGAGCGCGGTGTACCTGGTGCCGTGGGCCATCGAGCCGACCGCCATCGTCATCCACGACACCTACGACAAGCAAGGCAACCCGATCGAGCTGTCGCCACGCAACGTGCTCAAGAAAGTCCTGAAACTCTATACCGACAAAGGCTGGCAGCCGATCGTGGCGCCGGAAATGGAGTTTTACCTGACCAAGCGCAGCGACGACCCGGACTACCCGCTGCAGCCGCCGATCGGTCGTTCCGGGCGCCCGGAAATCGGTCGCCAGTCGTTCTCCATCGAAGCGGCGAACGAATTCGATCCGCTGTTCGAAGACGTCTACGACTGGTGTGAACTGCAGGACCTGGACCTCGATACGCTGATCCACGAGGACGGCACCGCGCAGATGGAAATCAACTTCCGTCACGGCGATGCCCTGTCCCTGGCCGACCAGATCCTGGTGTTCAAGCGCACCATGCGCGAAGCCGCGCTCAAGCACGACGTGGCCGCGACCTTCATGGCCAAGCCAATGACCGGCGAGCCGGGCAGTGCCATGCACTTGCACCAAAGCATCATCGACATCGAGACCGGCAAGAACATCTTCTCCAATGAAGACGGGACCATGAGCCAACTGTTCCTGCACCACATCGGTGGCTTGCAGAAACACATCCCCGAGCTGTTGCCGCTGTTCGCACCCAACGTCAACTCGTTCCGCCGCTTCCTGCCGGACACCTCGGCGCCGGTGAACGTGGAGTGGGGCGAAGAGAATCGTACCGTGGGCCTGCGGGTGCCGGATGCGGGGCCGCAGAACCGTCGGGTGGAAAACCGCCTGCCGGGCGCCGATGCCAACCCGTACCTGGCGATTGCCGCGAGCCTGCTCTGCGGTTACATCGGCATGGTCGAAGGCCTGAACCCGAGTGCGCCGGTGGTGGGTCGTGGCTATGAACGCCGCAACCTGCGCCTGCCGCTGACTATCGAAGACGCGCTGGAGCGCATGGAAAACAGCGCGACCATCGAGCGTTACCTGGGCAAAAATTTCATCACTGGCTACGTTGCGGTCAAGCGGGCCGAGCATGAAAACTTCAAGCGCGTGATCAGTTCGTGGGAACGGGAATTCCTGCTATTCGCCGTCTGATTCGCCGGGCGCCGCTGTTGTCGGGCGGCGTTCTCACCTGGATTTTTAGGAGATTCGTATGACCAGCAACAATCCGCAAACCCGTGAATGGCAAACCTTGAGCAATGATCACCACCTGGCTCCGTTCAGCGACTTCAAGCAGCTGAAAGAGAAAGGCCCGCGGATCATCACCAACGCCAAGGGCGTTTACCTCTGGGACAGCGAAGGCAACAAGATCCTCGACGGTATGGCCGGTCTGTGGTGTGTCGCGATTGGTTATGGTCGCGATGAACTGGCCGATGCCGCCAGCAAACAGATGCGCGAGCTGCCTTACTACAACCTGTTCTTCCAGACCGCGCACCCGCCGGTCCTGGAACTGGCCAAGGCTATCTCCGACATCGCGCCGCAAGGCATGAACCATGTGTTCTTCACCGGTTCCGGCTCTGAAGGCAACGACACCATGCTGCGCATGGTTCGTCACTACTGGGCGATCAAGGGCCAGCCGAAGAAGAAAGTCATCATCAGCCGCAAGAACGGCTATCACGGTTCCACCGTGGCCGGCGCGAGCCTGGGTGGCATGACGTACATGCATGAACAGGGCGACTTGCCGATCCCGGGCATCGTTCACATTGCCCAGCCGTACTGGTTCGCCGAAGGCGGCGACATGACCCCGGAAGAATTCGGTGTATGGGCGGCCAACCAGCTGGAAGAAAAGATTCTGGAAGTCGGCGTCGACAACGTCGGTGCCTTTATTGCCGAGCCGATCCAGGGCGCTGGCGGCGTGATCATTCCGCCAGACACCTACTGGCCGCGCATCAAGGAAATCCTCGCCAAGTACGACATCCTGTTCGTGGCTGACGAAGTGATTTGCGGTTTCGGCCGTACCGGCGAGTGGTTCGGTACCGATTTCTACGGCCTCAAGCCAGACATGATGACCATCGCCAAGGGCTTGACGTCGGGCTACATCCCGATGGGTGGCCTGATCGTGCGTGACGAAGTGGTGGACGTGCTCAATGAGGGCGGTGACTTCAACCACGGCTTCACTTATTCCGGGCACCCGGTGGCGGCGGCTGTGGGGCTGGAAAACATCCGTATCCTGCGCGACGAAAAAATTGTCGAGCGCGTGAAGTCAGAAACGGCACCGTATTTGCAAAAGCGTCTGCGGGAACTGAACGATCACCCGCTGGTGGGTGAAGTTCGTGGGGTCGGGCTGTTGGCGGCCATCGAACTGGTCCAGGACAAGGCCACTCGCAAGCGTTACGAGGGCAAGGGCGTCGGCATGATCTGCCGTCAGTTCTGCTTCGATAATGGCCTGATCATGCGCGCAGTCGGCGACACCATGATCATCGCTCCGCCTCTGGTGATCACACCGGCGGAAATCGATGAACTGGTGACCAAGGCTCGCAAGTGCCTTGACCTGACCCTGAGTGCATTGCAGGGCTAAGTGCTAGGCTCTGAGCGAAGGTCCAACGTTCTGCATATGAAGTAGGAACTTTCGCTCAGAACTGTCAGAAAGCGTGGCCGTTTCCTTGAAAGACCGATGTGGATCTTGCCAGACTAGCCGCGGTTCCAGTTGCCCGGGTTCGGCCGCTGAACAAAGTGGTTCAAAAAAGAAAAATTTGGAGCATGACGCATGAAGGCATTAGGTAAAAAGCTTGCAGGCAAGACACTTCTCGCCCTGTCCGTCGCGGGCATGATGGCGGGTGCGGTTCAGGCGGACGACAAGGTGTTGCACGTCTACAACTGGTCCGACTACATCGCTCCGGACACCATCGCGAACTTCGAGAAAGAGTCGGGGATCAAGGTCGTTTACGACGTATTCGACAGCAACGAAACCCTGGAAGCCAAACTGCTGGCGGGCAAGTCCGGCTACGACGTGGTCGTGCCGTCGAACAACTTCCTGGCCAAGCAGATCAAGGCCGGCGTATATCAGGAGCTGGACCAGTCCAAGCTGCCTAACTGGAAAAACCTGAACCAGGATCTGCTCAAGGCCGTTTCGGTCAGTGACCCTGGCAACAAGCACGCCTTCCCGTACATGTGGGGCTCGATCGGCATCGGTTACAACCCGGAGAAGGTCAAGGCTGCGTTGGGCGTCGACACTATCGACTCCTGGGACGTGCTGCTCAAACCGGAAAACATCGCCAAGCTCAAGGGGTGCGGTGTGAGCTTCCTCGATTCGCCGACCGAAATGCTCCCGGTCGCGCTGCACTACCTGGGCCTGCCAACCGACAGCCAGAAGAAAGAAGACATCAAGAAAGCCGAGGAACTGTTCCTCAAGATTCGTCCTTCGATCACCTACTTCCACTCCTCCAAGTACATCTCGGACCTGGCCAACGGCAACATCTGCGTAGCGGTTGGCTACTCGGGTGACGTTCAGCAGGCCAAGTCCCGTGCTGCAGAGGCGGGTGACAAGGTCAAAGTCAGCTACGCCATTCCGAAAGAAGGCGCTGGCAGCTTCTTCGACATGGTCGCGATTCCCAAGGATGCCGAGAACGTTCAGGGCGCCTACAAGTTCATGACCTTCCTGCAGAAGCCTGAAGTCATGGCGGGTATCACCAACGCCGTACGCTTCCCGAACGGTAACGCCGCTGCAACAGCTCTGGTAGAAAAAGACATCACCAGCGATCCAGGCATCTACCCGCCAGCCGATGTGCAGGCCAAGTTGTATGCCATCGCCGACCTGCCAGCGGCAACCCAGCGTGAAATGACCCGGAGCTGGACCAAGATCAAGTCGGGCAAGTAAGTAGTTAAACCTTGTAGGAGCGAGCTTGCTCGCGAAAAAAGCCGGAACACCGCAGGGTGTCAGGCACCACGCGTTATCGTTGACGACCATCGCGAGCAAGCTCGCTCCTACAAGGGTCTGCATAAAAGTTTTGCTGGAACGGTTTTTCGAGGGTAAGTTGCGCGCCGGTTTTGTTGCCGGGCAACCACGGTTGCCATGTAACGCGGGGCAACTTGGGCCCAACTAATTTTAGAGGACCTCCACTTGCCTGTTTTTTCTTTGTTGCGCAATGCCATGCTGGTTGGCGTCGGGCTGACGATTGCAGTCAGTGTTCAGGCCGCCGGCACCGTGCATATTTATAACTGGTCGGACTACATCGGCGAGACGACACTGGCCGACTTCCAGAAAGAGACCGGCATCAAGCCGGTTTATGACGTCTTTGATTCCAACGAAACCCTGGAAGGCAAGTTGCTCGCCGGGCGTACCGGCTACGACGTGGTCGTGCCGTCGAACCACTTCCTCGGCAAGCAGATCAAGGCCGGGGCGTTCCAGAAGCTCGACAAGTCACAGTTGCCGAACTATTCGAACCTCGACCCGGTGCTGCTCAAGCGCCTGGAACAGAACGATCCGGGTAATCTGTACGCCGTGCCGTACCTGTGGGGCACCAACGGCATCGGTTACAACGTCGACAAGATCAAGGCTGTGCTGGGCGTCGACAAGATCGATTCCTGGGCTGCGGTATTCGAACCGGAGAACATCAAGAAGCTGAACAGTTGCGGCGTGGCGTTCCTCGATTCTGCCGATGAAATGATGCCGACGGTCCTCAACTACATGGGCCTGAACGCCAACAGCACCAACCCCGAAGACTACAAAAAGGCCGAAGCCAAATTGCTGGCAGTCCGGCCTTACGTGACCTACTTCCACTCCTCCAAATACATCGCGGATCTGGCCAACGGCGATATCTGCATCGCGATCGGCTTTTCCGGCGACATGTTCCAGGCCCGGAACCGCGCGGCTGAAGCGAAGAAAGGCGTGAACATCGCCTACTCGATCCCGAAGGAGGGCGGCGCGCTCTGGTTCGACATGCTGGCGATTCCGAAGGACTCGGCCAACGTCAAGCAGGCCCACGCCTTCATCAACTATTTGCTGAAGCCTGAGGTGATTGCCCAGGTCAGTGATTACGTCGGCTATGCCAACCCTAACCCGGGGTCGGACAAACTGATGGAACAGTCCATTCGCACCGACGAAGCGGTTTATCCACCGCAAGAGGTGCTCGACAAGACCTACGTGTCGGTCGAGTTACCGCCGAATATTCAACGTTTGATGACCCGCAGCTGGACCAAGGTCAAGTCGGGTAAATAGTTTCAAGGCTCAGACTATCCAGGTTGGCTCACCTTGAGCGAACTGCACTCTTTTTTTTTGGGAGTTTCGTAAATGGCAGTTGCCTCCGGCGCCTATAAGAAAGCCCTCGAGGGCGACCAGCAACCTAAGCAGGTGCTGGTCAAAATCGACCGGGTCACGAAGAAGTTCGACGAGACGATTGCCGTGGACGATGTGTCCCTGGAAATCAAGAAAGGCGAAATTTTCGCCCTGCTCGGCGGTTCGGGATCGGGCAAATCCACTTTGCTGCGCATGCTCGCCGGTTTCGAGCGACCGACCGAAGGCCGGATCTTCCTCGATGGCGTAGACATCACCGATATGCCGCCGTACGAGCGTCCGATCAACATGATGTTCCAGTCCTACGCGCTGTTCCCGCACATGACCGTGGCGCAGAACATCGCCTTCGGTCTCAAGCAGGACAAGATCCCGAACGCTGAAATCGACGCCCGCGTGGCCGACATGCTCAAGCTGGTGCAGATGAGCCAGTATGCCAAGCGCAAGCCGCATCAGTTGTCCGGTGGTCAGCGTCAGCGAGTGGCCCTGGCCCGTTCCCTGGCCAAGCGACCGAAACTGCTGCTGCTCGACGAGCCGATGGGCGCACTGGACAAGAAACTGCGTTCGCAAATGCAGCTGGAGCTGGTGGAGATCATCGAGCGCGTCGGCGTAACCTGCGTGATGGTGACCCACGACCAGGAAGAGGCCATGACCATGGCCGAGCGCATCGCGATCATGCACCTGGGCTGGATCGCCCAGATCGGCAGCCCGATCGACATCTACGAAACCCCGACCAGCCGCCTGGTCTGCGAGTTCATCGGCAACGTCAACATCTTCGACGGTGAAGTGATCGACGACGCCGAAGGCCACGCGACCATCACCTGCAAAGACCTGGACCGCAAGATTTATGTCGGCCACGGCATCAGCACCTCAGTGCAAGACAAATCCGTGACCTACGCGATCCGTCCGGAAAAACTGCTCGTGACCCCGACCATGCCGACCTGTGAATACAACTGGTCCAGTGGCAAGGTGCACGACATTGCCTACCTCGGCGGTCACTCGGTGTTCTACGTCGAATTGCCGAGCGGCAAGATCGTCCAGTCCTTCGTGGCCAACGCCGAACGCCGTGGCGCTCGTCCGACCTGGGGTGATCAGGTCTACGTGTACTGGGAAGACGACAGTGGCGTGGTACTTCGCTCATGAACATGCGCAAACTCAAACGCCGACTCAATCGAATAATTCCCGGTGGCCGCCAACTGGTCATCGGGGTTCCCTTCATCTGGTTGTTCCTGTTCTTCATGTTGCCGTTCTTCATCGTCCTGAAGATCAGCTTCGCCGAAGCGGACGTGGCCATTCCGCCGTACACCGAAATCTACAGCTACGCCGAGCAGAAGCTGCAACTGCTGCTTAACCTGGGCAACTACGCGATGCTGGGTGGTGACGAGCTGTACATCGCCGCTTACCTCGGCTCGTTGAAAATGGCGCTTTTCAGCACCATCCTCTGCCTGTTGATCGGCTACCCGATGGCCTACGGCATCTCCGTTGCCCGCAAGGAAGTGCAGACGGTGCTGGTGCTGCTGATCATGATGCCGACCTGGACCGCGATCCTGATCCGCGTTTATGCGTGGATGGGCATCCTCAGCAACAATGGCCTGCTCAACGGTTTCCTGATGAGCATGGGCTGGATCGACGAGCCGCTGCAGATCCTCAACACCAACCTGGCGGTCTACATCGGCGTGGTTTACTCCTACCTGCCGTTCATGATCCTGCCGCTGTACGCCAACCTGGTGAAGCACGACCATAGCCTGCTGGAAGCCGCTTCCGACCTCGGTTCGAGTACGTTCAACAGCTTCTGGAAAATCACCGTGCCGCTGTCGAAAAACGGCATCATCGCCGGCTGCATGCTGGTGTTCATTCCGGTGGTGGGCGAGTTCGTGATCCCGGAACTGCTCGGCGGTCCGGAAACCCTGATGATCGGTAAAGTGCTCTGGCAAGAGTTCTTCAACAACCGTGACTGGCCGGTGGCGTCTGCCCTGGCGGTGGTGATGCTGGCGATCCTGATTGTGCCGATCATCCTGTTCAACCGCAGTCAGGCCAAGGAAATGGAGGGTAAAGAATGAAGCGCTTCCGTTTCTCCAGCCTGATGCTGGTACTGGGTCTGTTGTTCATCTACCTGCCGATGCTGATCCTGGTGATCTACTCGTTCAACGCCTCGAAACTGGTAACGGTGTGGGGCGGCTGGTCGATCAAGTGGTACGTCGGCCTGCTCGACAACAGCCAACTGATGGGCTCGGTGGTGCGTTCGCTGGAAATCGCCTGCTACACGGCGGTGGCCGCGGTGGCACTGGGTACATTGGCGGCGTTCGTCCTGACGCGTATTACGCGCTTCAAGGGCCGCACCCTGTTCGGTGGCCTGGTCACCGCGCCGCTGGTGATGCCTGAGGTGATCACCGGCCTGTCGCTGTTGCTGCTGTTCGTGGCCATGGCGCAGATGATCGGCTGGCCGCAGGAGCGCGGCATCGTCACCATCTGGATCGCCCACACCACGTTCTGTGCGGCGTATGTGGCGGTGGTGGTCTCGGCACGCCTGCGCGAGCTGGACCTGTCCATTGAAGAAGCAGCCATGGACCTCGGTGCGAAACCGTGGAAGGTGTTCTTCCTGATCACCATCCCGATGATCGCGCCGTCACTGGCAGCGGGCGGCATGATGTCCTTCGCCCTGTCCCTCGATGACCTGGTGCTGGCGAGCTTCGTATCCGGTCCGGGGTCCACGACTCTGCCGATGGAAGTGTTCTCGGCGGTACGTCTGGGCGTGAAGCCCGAGATCAACGCCGTGGCCAGCCTGATCCTGCTGGCGGTGTCCATCGTGACCTTCCTGGTCTGGTTCTTCAGCCGTCGCGCCGAAGAAAGCCGCAAGCGTGCGATCCAGCAAGCGATCGAAGAAGCGGCAGCCGATTCGTGGAAGCAACCGGACGTGCGTCGCGCGCAGGCACCGGAAGCGGCTTGAGCCTGAAGTCGGGTTGACCACGCTCTTGTGATCAACCCAATCCTCTGTAGGAGCGAGCTTGCTCGCGAAGGTGTGTCAGTCGAGGTCTATGTGGCTGATTCACCATCGCGAGCAAGCTCGCTCCTACAAAGTTTTTTATGCAGTCCAGGGGGATTTGCGGATGACCTCGACGAAGTTCATCGGTTTGAACCCCGGCTCCTGATCCACCAACACATCAGTCTTCACATTGCCGAACGTGGTCTGCGGACGATGACGCAAGCCGTCGGCAAACGCGCAGATGATGCACTCCTTGAATCCTTCGCCCCGTGGATGCGCATGCACCACCGCTTCGCGCTGCACGGCGGGGAACGCCGCGTAATCCATGCCCAGCACGTCCATCTCGACGCCCGCCGTGACCAGCGCTACGGTGGGTCGCAAGTGCTGAGGCACGCCCGGTGTGGTGTGAAGGGCAATCGATAGCCAGACCTGTTCGATATCGTCATCGCTCAGTCCGTAAGGCTTGAGAAACGCTGCTGCCGCGTTGGCGCCATCGACTTCGAATCGTTCGTTATCACTGCGATGACCTTGCACCAGGCCCAGGTCATGGAACATTGCCCCGACGTACAGCAACTCCGGATTGTAGGCCAGTTGCTTGCGCTCACCGCTCAGAGCACCGAACAGGAATACCCGGCGCGAGTGGTGGTAGAGCAGGTCCGATTCGATGTCACGGATGTATTCGGTGGTGGCCTTGGCCAATGCGCTGTCGGGGATATTGATGCCGGCGATGGTGGTGCTCATGGAGTTTTCCTCGTCGTGAACGCCTTGGCGGCGCTGAGGGTTTCAGTCTGTTCCGGCCCCCGAAGCCGGACAATCGATCCATGGCTGCGATCCCGGCCAATGAGCGTGCATATCGCGCCAACCTCGCTTGTTGCGCTTGGTTTGGCTAGGGTGCATGCATACCTTGTAGGAGCGAGCTTGCTCGCGATGGATGTCAACGAAGACGAGGGTTGCCTGAATGAACGCGGCGTCCTCACGTCCATCGCGAGCAAGCTCGCTCCTACAGGTGTGCGTTGCCATTCAATGCCATCAGAGACGTTTCGAACCATGAGTAAAACCGTTGCCATCGTGGTCTTCGCCGGCGTCCAGTCGCTGGACGTCACCGGACCCATGGATGTGTTTTCCGAGGCCAACCGTTTTCTTGCCCCGGCAGATCACTATCGTCTGGAGGTGATTGGCGTCGAACACGGGATGATGGCGTGCTCCAACGGGTTGGCACTCAATGCCCATCGGCATTTCAGCGAAGCGCTGGAGGGGTACGACTTGTTATTGGTAGCGGGCGGGCCGCAGCTGCCGTTCATGAGTTTCGGCGCGGCATTCGACACTTGGCTACGCAGTGCCTGCGGGCGGGCACAACGGTTTGGCTCGATCTGCAACGGCGCCTTCATGCTCGCCCGGGCCGGGTTGCTGGAGGCGCGCACGGTCACCACCCACTGGAGTGATGCGTCAGCGCTGGCGACGTTGTGCCCGTCGACCCGGGTTGAAGCGGACCGCCTTTACATGGAGGACGGGGAGTTGTTCACCTCCGCGGGGGTCACGGCGGGGATCGATCTGTCCCTGTATCTGCTGGGCCGTGATCATGGGCCGGAAGTGGCACTGAACGTCGCCAAGCGGCTGGTGGTGTTCACTCAGCGTTCGGGCGGACAGTCGCAGTTCAGTCCCTTCCTCACACCCCATGCCGAACCGGACTCGGCGGTGGCGATGGTCCAGCATTACGTGCTGGCCAACCTGACGGGCGACCTGACTATCGCCGACCTGGCCAATGCAGCCAACATGAGCGCGCGCAATTTTTCCCGGGTGTTTGCCAGGGAAGCGAAAATCACCCCGGCCGAGTTCGTCGAGCGCGCGCGGGTCGATGCGGCGCGGGTGATGCTCGAAAGCACCCGCGCGCCGCTCAAGACCGTGGCCTATCAATGCGGCTTTCGCGATGCCCAGCACATGCGCAGCGTGTTCAATCGCAGGCTGGGGGTGACGCCGCAACAGTTCCGGCTGAACTTTGCGGCGATGGTTTGAAGTTTTGTTTCGTTCTTCAGGGCCTCATCGCGAGCAAGCTCGCTCCCACAGGTTTTTCTGGTGTTCACGCAATTTGTGTTCGACACAGATCCCTGTGGGAGCGGGCTTGCCCGCGAAGGGGCCGGTTCAGCCAATGCAAAATTACTGAGCCGCCCGCGCCGGCAACAGCTTCAAGGTGCTGCGGGTATTAGCCGCGACTTCTTCGTCATTGAGATGCGCCTGGAAATACATCCCCTCGATGTAGGCCTCAGCCTGATCATCATAGTGACTGTCGAACGGTATGCCGCTCTGGCCAACCGGGTTGACGGTCAAACTGTGGGCCGGGTCGGCGAAGTCGATCAGGCGGCGGGTCGAGGGGCCGTAGGTGACAGGCCATGGTGCCGGGCCGATTTTCGCCGAGAGATTGTTCGGCACTTCATGACTGCCGGGTGCGGCGAAGGGGCCGACGTTGAAGATCAGGTCCAGGGGCTTTTGCTGCCCCAGCGGATGACCATGGGTCAATGTGTGCGCATTGCCCCACTGCCATTGTGTGAAGTCTGCGCCGAGGGTGGTCTTGAGGTGCGCGATGCTGGCCTGCCACGCAGCCTTGACCGTATCGGCACGGGTTTCGTTGCCGAGGGTGTCGCGGTTGTCCCACCACGGCGAATCGGCACTGGCGGCCAGGCGGGGTAGCGCGGCGTCGATCACCCGGGTCGAGAGCAGCGTCTCGAAGAAGTCGTTACCCAGCTCATCGTGCATCGTCGCTTCAGCCAGGTTGAACAGGAACTGGTTGAACAGCGTGGCGCTGGTCGAATCGAGCGGGTAATCGCCTTTCCACTGGGCCAGTTGCTCCACGAGCTTGAGCTCGGCGGGATCGCTCACCACTTCGCGCAGCACCGGCAACAGCGGCGCCAACAGGCGCGGGCCGTAGGCGGTGGTGGTGCCCAGTTGCAGCGTCTGGCTGTTTTCCAGGTCCCATTTGACGGCTTTGTCGCCAAGCTGGCGATTGAGCTGCTGGCCGCGATCGGCAAGGTTGTAGTAGCCGGGAATCTCCATGCCAGTCGGCGACACCGGCTGGAAGTTGGCCGAGACGATGTAGCCCCGCGCCGGGTTTTCTTCCTGGGGGTTGGCCGTGAACGGGTAGAAACCGTCCTTGTCGGCCTCGGTGGTGCTGCCGTCGAGGATGAACCACGGGCGTACACCCGCCGGGCGCTTGGGCAATTGCGCAGCCGCCCACCAGCCGATGTCACCCTTGGCATTGGCCCAGACCACGTTCAGGCCCGGTGCCTGGATTTTTGCCGCGGCGCCACGGGCCTTGGCCAGGGTGTCTGCGCGATTGAGCTGGTAGAAGCCCTCCAGGATCGGATTCTGGCTTTCGAGAAACGCCCACCACATGGCAATCGGCGTTTTGCCGACGGCGTTGCCCAAGGCATCGTTGACGATCGGACCATGGGGCGATTGACGCAGCACCAGCGTCACTGGTTCCTGACCCTTGACCGCAATCTTCTGTTCGCTGGTGACCATGTCCACCCATTTTCCGCGATACCAGACCTGATTGGGGTTGTCCGGGTTGACCTTCTCGGCGATCAGGTCGAGGTCATCGTTCTGGAACATGGTGATGCTCCAGCCGAAGTCACGGTTCATGCCCAGGGAGGCGAACGGCATCAAGGCCTGATAGTGGCCGTAGAGTTCAAAGCCCGGTGCCGAGAGGTGCGCTTCGTACCACACCGACGGCGCGGAAAAGCGGATATGCGGATCGCCCGCCAGCAGTGGCTTGCCGCTTTGGGTCCGGTTGCCTGCGACGACCCACGCGTTGCTGCCTTCGAACTGTGGCAGGCCGTTGTCAGCCAGGGCTTGTTCGCTCAGGCGGGCGAGGGCGTTGAGGTCTTTCCAGTCGGCGCTGGCCAGTGAGGGCGCGGTCCCGTTGAGCACGCCCTTGGGCTGCCAGTCGAGATCGAAGATGTTCAGGTATTCGGGGCCCAGTTGATCGCGCACGAATGTCAGCAAGGGTTCAGTACGAAATGCCGCGGCAAAACTGTAGGCCATGTAACCGGCGATGCTGATGGTGTCCTGGGCCGTGAACGGGCGTTTTGGAATGCCCAGCACGTCGAACTCCACGGGTTTGGCGTGGCTGTCCTGATACTGGTTGATGCCATCTAGATAGGCTTGCATGGCGATGTAGGAGGGTGACAGCTTGTCGAGATTCGCAAAGTAGGTTTCGGCGCGTTCGCGAATGCGCAGGCTGCGCATCAGTTTGTCGGTGTCGAGCAATTTTGGCCCGAGCACTTCGGCCAGTTCGCCACGGGCCAGGCGACGCAGGACTTCCATCTGGAACAGGCGGTCCTGGGCATGCACATAGCCGAGGGCGCGGTACAGGTCGGTTTCGTTGTCGGCGCGGATGTGCGGGATGCCGCGCTCGTCGTAGCGCACGGTGACGGAGCCTTGCAGATGTTGCAGTTCCACCATGCCCTGGCGTGACGGCTGCTTGCTGTAGAGGTACCCGCCGGCCCCGGCGGCCAGCACGACGATCAACAGCGCGAGAGCGGTCAGGCTGCGTTTCATGGCGACTCCTTGTTGTTATGGTGATTCCTGGTGCCACTGTGTAACACGGTGCATCGGTTTGGCGCATCGCCCGTAGGAGGGATTCGTATTACCGCGTCTTTCCCTGTTTCGCCGGATCGACAGGCCATGGGCAATAACACCCCACCGCCAGTGTGTGCGTGGCACTCACCGCACGGCCTTCATCCAGAGCTTGCAGGATGGGTTCGATAAAGCTGTTGCTGGAATTGCAGGTCAGGCCTTCGCTGTAGGGGCCGAAGTACGCCAGTTTGCCGCTGCGGTCCCAGATCGCCACGGCCGGGCTGGCGGGGACCTGTTCGGAGCCGGGCAGGATGTCGATGGATTTGAGGCTGCTCAAGGTGCCCGGTAACTGACCGTGGCTGCCGGTTTTCTGCACGGCATAGAACTCCACGCCATGGGGTGCATAGCGCTCGACCAGTTCGCTCAGGTGTTGTTGATTGCCAACATTGCATGGGCAGGCCGGGTCCCAGAAATGCACCAGGCGGATGGGACCGGGGCCGGCGAGGGATTCTGGAAGGCGCAGCGGATCCCCCGAAAACATCGCCGTGTGCTCGCTGAACGCCCGCAGGTAACGCCCCTGGAACCAGTCGTAGGCCGCCCACAGCACGCCGGCACACACCACGGCGAACAGGCTGGCAAACAGGGTGGTGCGAAAGGGCGGGCGCATCGGTTCAATCCTCGAAGGGCGGCTAGCTTGCCATGCTTGCCGCGACAGAAGAATATCGCAGGCCTATAAAGTCCGTTTCACGTTCTGGAATCGTCCATGCCGGCTACCTTCGACCCCGATCTTCTACGCGCAAGCCTGTTGCCACTGGCGGCCGGGCAGCCG
>NZ_AKJL01000001.1 GCF_000282355.1 Pseudomonas sp. GM49 | reverse complement strand
CGGCTCAGGTCCCTTCCGGTTGCAGAAGGGACCTGAGCCGCCGTGGCTCCAGCCGGATCGACTCAGCGATCTGGCAGGGTGATATTGAGTTCCAGAATCGAGCAGCTGCCCTGGCTTTCCAGTGCGACATGCACGTCATCGGACCCGATATTGACGTACTTGCGGATCACCTCGACCAGTTCCTTCTGCAAGGCCGGCAGGTAGTCCGGGGTACTGCGTTGGCCGCGTTCGTGCGCCACGATGATCTGTAGACGCTCTTTCGCTACCGACGCGGTGCTTTGCTTTTTGTTGGCACGAAAGAAGTCAAAAAGGTTCATTGCTTAGTTGCCTCCAAACAGGCGCTCGAAGAATCCCTTCTTCTGTACATCGAGGAATCGATGATCCACGGTCTTGCCCAGCAGGCGGTCAACGGTATCGCTGTAGGCCTGGCCGGCATCGCTCTGGTCGTCGAGAATCACTGGAACACCCTGGTTGGATGCCTTGAGCACCGCCTGGGATTCAGGGATCACGCCGAGCAGGGTCACCGAAAGGATTTCCTTGACGTCTTCTACGCCGAGCATTTCGCCTTTGCTCACACGTTCCGGGTGATAACGGGTAATCAGCAGGTGTTCCTTGATCGGGTCTTCGCCGCGTTCGGCACGACGGGACTTGCTGGCCAGCAGGCCGAGCATGCGATCGGAGTCACGCACCGAGGAGACTTCCGGGTTGGTCACGACGATCGCTTCGTCAGCGAAGTACATGGCCAGGTGGGCGCCTTTCTCGATACCAGCCGGGGAGTCGCAGACCACGAACTCAAAGTCTTCCTTGAGTTGCATCAGGACTTTTTCCACGCCTTCGACGGTCAGTGCGTCTTTGTCGCGGGTCTGGCTGGCGGCCAGCACGTAGAGGTTTTCCAGGCGCTTGTCTTTGATCAGGGCCTGTTGCAGGTTGGCTTCGCCGTTGACCACGTTGACGAAGTCATACACCACGCGGCGCTCGCAACCCATGATCAGGTCAAGGTTACGCAAGCCCACGTCGAAGTCGACGATAACTGTTTTGTGACCGCGCAGAGCGAGGCCGGTACCGATAGCGGCGCTGGTGGTGGTCTTACCCACACCACCCTTGCCGGATGTAACCACGAGAATCTTGGCCAAGGTGTTTCACCCCTAAGGAAAAAGGACTTTTCAGTCCCTGAAAAACATCTCCTGAAAAACTACTGCAGTCGGACAGCCTTGGCTGGAATCCGGTTTTGAGCGGCGTTTACCCCCGGTAAACACTGCTTTCGGCCTTTTTCCTACTTCGTTTGAGCCGTTTTCGCTACGTTTTAGAGATGCTTGGAAAATGCGGCAGTATCCGTTAAAGCCGAATGATGTTCAACACGTCGCCGGACAGGCTGACCTGCACACCCGAACCCCATAACGGGTCGCGGCGCAGATCTTCGGAAACCTTGTAATGCCCGGCGATGGAAATCAGTTCAGCACTCATTTGCTGACAGAAAATCCGCGCCTTGGTGTCGCCCTTGACGCCGGCCAACACGCGACCCCGCATCGGGCCGTATACATGGATGTTGCCATCGGCGAGAAGTTCCGCCCCCGGGCTGACCGAGGAGATCACCACCAGATCGCAGCCCTGGGCATAAATCTGCTGGCCACCACGTACTGGCGAAGTGATGATTTTCGTCGGCTTGATGGCCGGCTCGGGCGGTTTTTCCGGTTTTTTCTTCGGCTCGCCTTCGGTCAGGTCCAGTGGCCGTTCCCGGGCGCCGGACGGTGGCAGCACTGGCAAGTCCACCGCAATGGCGGCGGCGATGTCTTCGATGCGGCTGGCGCGGATCGCCAGGGTGCGCAGGCCATGCTGGCGGCAAACGCGCATCAGACCTGGCAGATCGACCGCGCCTTCGTTGGCCGGGAGTTTGTCCAGGGCCAGTACCAGCGGCGCATTGCTGAAGAAGTTGGGCGCCTGGGCGACCTTGGCGGCCAGTTGCCGATCAAGGCTTTCGAGGTCGTTACGGGCCAGTTCCAGCACCGTAATGGCCAGCATGCTGCCCTTCAACTGGAACACGGGATCTTGGTCTAGCGGTTCGGTTTGGCTCATGGTCGGCATACAACGACTTGTCACTAAAAGTGCCGAGACTTATAACGAGAACGCCCGCAGGCCGCAAGCCGGGTCGAACGATGTAGAATGCGCGGCCATTGTCATTCCGGAAGCATTAATGGACCGCCCGCGTTTTCGAAAAGCATTTCTATCTCCACGTTTCTGGCCGCTGTGGTGTGGCTTGGGGCTGTTGTGGCTGATCGTCCAGTTGCCGTATCCGGCACTGTTGTGGATCGGTCGTGTTCTGGGTGCATTGATGTATCGGGTGGCCGGCGACAGACGGCGCATCGCCAAGCGCAACCTGGAACTGTGTTTTCCTGAAAAAAACGCCGCCGAGCGCAAACGCCTGCTCAAGGAAAACTTCGCCTCCACCGGCATCGCTTTTTTTGAGATGGCGATGAGTTGGTGGTGGTCGCGTAAACGCCTGGCGAACCTGGCTCATGTCGAAGGGCTGGAGCATTTGCAAAAGGCCCAGCGCGAGGGCAAGGGCGTGATCCTGATGGCGCTGCACTTCACGACGCTGGAAATCGGTGCCGCGTTGCTCGGTCAGCAGCACACCATCGACGGCATGTACCGCGAGCACAAAAATCCGCTGTTCGACTATATCCAGCGCCAGGGCCGCGAGCGCCACAATCTCGACTCGCTGGCGGTGGAGCGCGAAGACGTGCGCGGCATGCTCAAATTGCTGCGCTCGGGCCGGGCGATCTGGTACGCACCGGATCAGGACTACGGCGCCAAGCAAAGCATTTTCGTGCCGCTGTTCGGCATTCAGGCGGCGACCGTCACCGCCACGAGCAAGTTTGCGCGGCTGGGCAAGGCACTGGTGGTGCCGTTCACCCAGGAACGCCTGGCGGACGGCAGCGGTTATCGCCTGGTGATTCATGCGCCGCTCGAAGGCTTCCCCGGTGAAACCGAAGAAGACGACTGCATCCGCATCAATCAATGGATCGAAGCCGTTCTGCGCGAACATCCCGAGCAATACCTGTGGGCCCACCGCCGCTTCAAGAGCCGTCCGCCGGGCGAGCCCAAGCTGTACGCCAAACGCGGTTGAGTCCCGATCCCCTGTAGGAGCGAGCGTGCTCGCGATGGTGGTCAACGATAACGCGGGGCACCTGACACCCCGCGCCGTTTTCACGACCATCGCGAGCAAGGGAACAGGTCGAAACAACGAAATTCCATCAAGCACCATGGAGAGTTGTGCATGAGTCCAGGCGAACCGGTTACAGGGTTGATTCTTTCCGGCGGCGGGGCTCGGGCGGCCTATCAGGTCGGGGTGCTGGCGGCGATTGCCGAATTGCTGCCGCCGGGGGCGAGCAATCCGTTTCCGGTGATTGTCGGCACCTCGGCGGGCGCGATCAACGCAGTCAGCCTCGCCAGCGGGGCAATGGACTTTCGTAGCGCCATCGAACACCTGACGGCCTTCTGGCAGGGCTTTCGCAGTCATCTGGTGTTGCGCAGCGACTGGCCCGGGGTGATCCGCCAGGCCAGCCGCTTTGTCAGCCACAGTTTGCTTGGCATCGGTGCACACATGCCGGTGGCGTTGCTCAACAGTTCTCCGCTGCGGCATTTGCTCCATGACAAGCTGCATATGGGCGGCATCGCCGAAGCGATTGCACAGAAGCAATTGCATGCGGTGGCGGTCACCGCGTTCGGCTATGAGTCCGGTCAGGCAGTCACCTTCTATCAGGGCGGCGGCAAGATCGATGCCTGGTTGCGCCATCGACGCATCGGCGTTCCAACCCAGCTTTCCGTTGAACATCTACTCGCCAGTTCGGCCATTCCGCTGCTGTTCGCCCCGGTGAAAATCGGCGAAGAGTATTTCGGTGATGGCGCGGTGCGCCAGTCGGCACCGATCAGTCCGGCGCTGCATCTGGGTGCCAGTCGGGTGTTGGTGGTAGGCGTCAGCGGCAACCCCCGCGGGTTCAACCCGCAACAACCCTTGCAGCGCAGCTACACCGGTCAGCAGCCGACACTGGCGCAAATCGGCGGGCACATGCTCAACAGTACGTTCATTGACAGCCTGGAAAGTGATATCGAGCTGTTGCAGCGCCTGAACCAGTTCAGTCGCCTGATGCCCGACGGTACGCCAACCCGCGCCTTGGGCGTGGCGCCGGTGGACGTGCTGGTGATTTCGCCGAGCCAGCCGATCGACGAGATCGCCGCACGCCATCGCCAGGAACTGCCACCGGCGCTGCGCCTGTTCTTGCGCGGGCCGGGTGCGACCAAGACCAGCGGGGCGGGGGTATTGAGCTATCTGCTGTTCGAGGCGGGGTATTGCAGCGAATTGATCGAGCTGGGGCGACGCGATGCGTTGGCCAAGCGTGGGGAGTTGTGCCGGTTTCTGGGGATTAACGAGGCGGTGGTTTCGGCTTGATAGCGGCGGTGCGGCATTCGCGAGCAAGCCCGCTCCCACAAAGATTTGCGCCGAATTCCAATTCGGCGTACGACGCAAATCCCTGTGGGAGCGGGCTTGCCCGCGGAGGCGTCCTTGCAGACGCCGGTTACAGCAGGATCAGAAGTGGAACTTCACCAGGAAGCTCGTCGTGTTCTGATTGGTGTTAAACGCCTTGGAATCGTCGATCCCGTATTTGTTCGACCAGTAGTCGTACTCAACACCGACATACAATTGTTTGGCACCGAAATTCAGCGCCTTGCCCAAGTCGTATTTAACCTGCGGATTGAAGTGCAGGTTGGCGTGGTATTCGCCATTTTTGTTCACGTCGTTGTCGACTACCCAGTCCATGAAACCGTCGATCAGGATGTTCGAATCGCCCACCGGGATGGTGTAGGACCAGACCGGGGTGATCTGCCAGACATTGTCGCCCGGGCGGTCGCCTTCGGTGTGGCGGTTGTAGAAGTTCAACTGGAAGTAGTCGAAGCCCGGGATGGCCAGGTCGAAACCAGGGCCGATCAGGTAGGACTCGGTATCGTCTTCACCGAACTCGTAGGTCATGGCCAGCAGCACGTCCTTGATCGGGCCGAGCTCGAACTTCTGGTCGAAGATCTTGTTGAACGACAGGCGTGGGCTGAACTCACCGTAGTGGGTGTTCTTGCCAGCGAAGGCGTCTTCCTTGCCGTTGTAGAAGATTTTGTCGATGAAGAAGAAGTTGTCGCCGTACTTCCAGCCATCGGCGTGTTCGAAGGTCACGGTCTGCTGAATGTGCGGGTTGACCTTGAAGTCTTTACCGTAGAGGTAGGACAGGCTGTTGTTCTGCCATTGCAGCAAATCGCCGGCCATGGCCTGGCCCCCCGCCAGCATCGATCCTGCCAGCATCAGGCTAGTGCACGTACGTTTCATTCGGTTGCTCCCAAAAAGTAGGTGGTTCCACGTTATTTTTTTAAAGTCGGCGCTCTGGTGTGGCGCCTGTTTCTGTAGCTGAAAAAAATTATCCATTCGGTCAGCTTTAGCGCTGTGAGCAAGAGCTGGGCCAAGGCTTTCAAAAAGCAAAAAAACTCCCGCTCGACGGCTCAAGAGCGGTCGATTGAGAGGGGTTTTGGAGTGCCTTGGTTCCTGCCAGTGCCGGGATAAGTTGGCCTGCTGGTCAGGTTTTACATCCGGGCTTTTTTTTAAACCGGATTCGGGCGGCCGCGGAGAATACTGACTCCTCGGCCAGGTCTCAAGTGCTCCGCAACGGCACACCGACGACAGGTTTGGGGCACGGTTGCGGAGCAGCATTAGAAGTGCACCTTTACCAGCAGGCTGGCGGTGTTTTCATTGGTGTTGAAACGGGAGCTGTCCTGGACGCCATATTTGTCCTTCCAGTAGCTGTATTCGGTGCCGACATACACCTGTTTCTCGCGCCAGCCCAGGGCTTTGCCCAGGTCGTACTTGATCTGCGGGTTGAAGTGCAGGTTGGCGTGATAGGTGCCGCGGGCGTTCTGGTCGTTATCCACCACCCAGTCGATGTAGCCGTCGATCAACAGGTTCGAGTTGCCCAGTGGCAGGGTGTAGGACCAGGCCGGACTGATTTGCCAGACATCATCGCCAGGGCGCGAACCTTCGGTCTGGCGGTAATAGAAGTTCAGGGTGAAAAAGTTGAAGCCCGGTACCGCAAGGTCGAAACCGGGGCCGATCAGGTAGGCCTCGGTGTCGTCTTCGCCGTTTTCGTAGGTCATGGCCAGCAGCACGTCCTTGATCGGGCCGAATTCGAAACGGCGGTCGAGGATCTTGCCGAAGGAGAGACGCGGGCTGAACTCGCCGTAATAGGCGTGAGCACCTTTGTTTCGGTCTTTGTCGCCGTTGTACCAGGTGCTGTCGATGAACATGAAGTTGTCGCCGTACTTCCAGCGGTCGGCGTGTTCGAAGGTTATCGTCTGCTGGATCGGTGGGTTGATCGCGAAGTTCTTTCCGTACAGGTAGCTCAGGCTGTTGGTCTGCCACAGCAGTAAATCGCCGGCCATGGCCTGACTCGCGGCCAGCAGGCCAGCACCCAACAGCAGGTTGGTTTGTGTCCGAATCATCTGTTGCTCCCTCTTGTTTTTATTTTTGAGGCGCAGGCAGCCCTTGCCCCCTGTAGGAGCGAGCTTGCTCGCGATGGACTTAAGAGCGCCGCGTTGATTCAGTAATCACGCGTAATCGTTAGCTACCATCGCGAGCGAGCTCGCTCCTACAGGGGGGCAGTGCCTATTCAGTCAATGTTGGTGTGCGTGGCAGTCGTTGATGGCCGCGCGTTCGGCGCCACCAAGGATGTTGAACAGCAGGTTCAAGGTCAGGGCACTGAGGGTGGCCATGGCGATGCCGCTGTGGGTGATCGGGCTCATCCACACGGGCAGGTGGGCGAAAAACTCCGGGCGTACTACCGGGATCAGCCCCATGCCGATGCTCACCGCCACCAGCAACTGGTTGCGACGGTCACCGATGTCGGCTTCCTGCAGGATCTTGATCCCGGTGGCGGCGACCATGCCGAACATCGCAATCGCTGCGCCACCCAGGACTGCCGGAGGGATCGACGCCACCAAAAACGCGGCTTTGGGCAGCAGGCTCAGGACGATCAGCAACCCGCCGGCAACGATGGTCACCGAGCGGCAGCGCACGCCGGTCATCTGTACCAGGCCGATGTTCTGGGCGAAGGAGGAGTGGGTGAAGGTATTGAAGAACCCGGCGAAGAACGAGGCGCCGGCATCGCACAGCAAGCCGCGACGCAGCATCCGTGGGCAGACTTCCTGGCCGGTGATCTTGCCCAGCGCCAGAAACATCCCGGTGGACTCGACGAAAATGATCACCACCACCAAGCACATCGACAGGATCGGCGCGAGTTCGAACTTCGGCATGCCGAAGTGCAGCGGCGTGACGAATTGCAGCCATGGCGCCTGAGCCATGCCACTGAGGTCGACCATGCCGAGCAGGCCGCAGAGCACGTAGCCCAGGCACATGCCGATCAGCACGGAAATATTGACCCAGAAGCCGCGCATGAAGCGGTGCACCAGCAAAATGGTGCCCAGCACCAGCGCGGCGATGGTCAGGTAAATCGGCGAACCGAATTGTGCGGCGCTCGCACCGCCGCCAGCCCAGTTCACGGCCACGGGGAACAGTGACAAACCGATCGAGGTGATGACCGTGCCGGTCACCAGCGGCGGGAAGAAGCGTACGACTTTGGACATGAACGGGGCGATGAGCATGCCGAAGAACCCGGCGGCGATGGTCGCGCCGAAGATCCCTTGCAGGCCGATTCCGGGCATGCCGGCCATGGCGACCATGCTGCCGACGGCGGCGAAACTGGCGCCCATCATCACCGGCATGCGAATGCCCATGGGGCCGATGCCGAGGGACTGGACGATGGTGGCGATACCCGCCACCAGCAGGTCGGCGTTGATCAGGAAGGCGATTTCTTCACGACTCAGGCCAGCGGCCTGTCCGATGATCAGCGGTACCGCGATGGCACCACCGTACATCAGCAGAACATGTTGCAAACCGACCAGGATCAGTTGCAAGAGGGGCAAACGCTGAATGGCGGGTGCGTCGGGGATGCGCGCTGCGGATAGCTCGGACATGCAACACCTCGGATCTTTTTTATTCTTGTGATTTTGTGCATCAGGGTTGACCGCGGCGCGGCCAATCGCGAGCAAGCTCGCTCCCACAGGGGATTTGTGATCGATACAAAATCAATGTGGGAGCGAGCTTGCTCGCGATGCTTTTAACGATTAATTGGTCGGAGCTCCCTGCACAATCCAGGCACCGATCAGGTCACGTTCCTGCTGGGTCATCTGCGTGATGTTGCCCAGTGGCATGATCTGGCTGGTGACAGCTTGTGCCTGGATCCGTGCTGCGTTCTGGCGGATCTGCTCGGGGGTGTCGAACATCACACCGGCAGGGGCCGCACTGAACAGTGGGCTGGTTGGCTTGGCCGAATGGCAAACCGCGCAACGTTCCTGAATCACGCTGTGCACTTTGTCAAAGCCAGGGCCGGCGTTGGACGCCTGCGCCGGTGCGGCGGCTGGTGCTTCAGCGGGTTTGGCTTCAGCGGGTTTCAAACCACCGCCCACTGCTGTTTCCGGTAGCGGCTGGTATTCGATCTTCGCTGGTGCCTTGGCCACTTCCGGGCTGTTCAGCGGCGCAGGGCCGGTGACGTAAGCCAGGCTGATCATGCCCACGGCTGCGACTGGAAGAGTCCAGGCAAACTTGTGGCTGTCATGACGGGTGTTGAAGTAGTGACGCACCAACACCGCCAGTACCGCGATCCCGGCCAGGATCAACCAGTTGTACTGGCTGCCGTAGGTGCTCGGGAAGTGGTTGCTGATCATGATGAACAGCACCGGCAAGGTGAAGTAGTTGTTGTGACGCGAACGCAGCAGGCCTTTGGCCGGCAGGGCCGGATCGGGCGTGCGGTTCTCGGCAATCGCCGCGACCAGTGCACGTTGCGCCGGCATGATGATGCGGAACACGTTGCCGACCATGATGGTGCCGATGATCGCACCGACGTGCAGGTACGCACCGCGACCGCTGAACACTTTGCTGAAGCCGTAGGCCGCGCCGATGATCAGGACGAACAGGATGAAACCTAGCAGGGCAGGGCGTTTGCCCAGGGCCGAGTCGCACAGGAAGGAGTAGATGAACCAGCCGATGAACAGCGAGCCGAGACCGATGGCCACGCCTTCAGGGCCGCTCAGGGTGCTGCCCGGAGCCAGCAGGTAGAGCGTGGGGTTGGAGTAGAACACCACGCACAGCAGCGCGATCCCCGACATCCAGGTGAAGTAGGCTTCCCATTTGAACCAGTGCAGGTTGTCCGGCATGGTCGGTGGAGCCAGTTTGTATTTTTCCAGGTGGTAGATACCGCCGCCATGGATCGCCCACAAATCGCCGGCCAGACCGCTTTTCGGATTGACCCGATTGAGGTTGTTTTCCAGCCAGACGAAGTAGAACGATGCGCCGATCCAGGCCACACCAGTAATCATATGAACCCAGCGCACGCTCAGGTTCAGCCATTCCAACAGATGTGCTTCCACAGTCTTTACCTCTCGCCCGTCACTCTTGTTGTCGAGTGATCGGACCTTCTCTTATTGGTGGGGGGCGAGGATCAAACGCTCATCCTCTTTGAAAAAATGCTCATCGCAGTTATTGCCTGTGCCACTGCGATCAACCACCAGGAAGTCATCCCGCTTTTCGATCGTCAGCACCGGGTGGTGCCAGACGCCGCGATGGTAATTAATGCCCTGCCTGCCGTTGGTGACGAAGGCGCGGACCAAGCCTGATACAGGTTCATCGCCAAGTGGCGCGACCACGATCAGAAAGGGGTTGCCGAGCAGCGGAATGAAAGCCTGGCTGCCCAGCGGATGGCGCTCCAGCATGCTGACGGTCAGCGGCATGTCCTGCGCGTCGGCGCGGAAGATGCTGATGATCGCGTTGTCCTCTGGCTTTGCGGTTTCGACCACAGCCAGTTTATGGAAGCGCATGGTCGAACCGTTGTTGATCATGAAGTGATCGCTGCCGTCGGTTTCGATCACGTCACCGAAAGGGGCGAAGGCTTCTTTGGTCAGCGGTTCAATCGTCAGTGTGCGCATGCTGTTCTTCTTAATCTGTTTAGGTATTGATGGTTCTTTGTAGGAGCGAGCTTGCTCGCGAAAAACGTCAAGACACCGCATTCATTCAGATTGGGCGCGTTTTCGTTGACGACCATCGCGAGTAAGCTCGCTCCTACAGGCTCAGCATTACTTCGCGACCTTGCCCAGTACGCGCAGGCGGCTCACACCACCATCCGGGAACACGTTCAGGCGGATGTGGGTGATCGGGCCCAGTGCCTTGATCTGCTCGGCGAAGGTGTGTTCGGCGTGCATTTCCAGCTTCTGGCTTGGCAGCAGTTCGCGCCAGAACAGCGACTGGGTTTCGATCTGGCTGTCGGTGCCGCCCTTCACGAATGCGCCCTGGATCGAGCAGCTGTCCGGGTAGTTGCCCTTGAAGTGCAGGGTGTCGACGATGACTTTCTCGACTTCACCGGCATGACCCAGCGCGACGATGACCCAGTCATTGCCCGGGGTACGACGACGTGCGGTTTCCCAGCCGTCGCCCATGTTGATGCCACGGCCCGGATTGAGGATGTTGCTCATGCGGCCGAAGTGTTCGTCGGAGCAGGCGAGGGCGCGACCACCGTTGAGGGCCGCGGCAAGGTCGACTTGCTCGTTGTCGCCGATCGCCGACCAGTCGCGGAATGGCACGCCATACACACGCAGACGGGCCACGCCGCCATCCGGGTAGATATTGAAGCGCAGGTGGCTGAACGCCTGGTCGTTGTTGATTTCGTGGTAGTGGTGGCTGTTGCCTTGCAGCTCGACGGCGGACAGCACTTCAGTCCACTGGGTGTTTTCATCAGGCTCGCCCGACGCCATGAAGCACGCTTCCAGGGACGCCGATGGCGGGAAGTTGCCGGTGAAGAATGAAGTGTCGATGTCGACGCCCTTGATCGAACCCGGTACGCCCAGGCGGATCACGGCGCTGTCGAAGCCTTCGAAGCGCTTGCGGCGCGACTCCCAGCCATCCATCCACTTGCCGTTGTCATCGAACACGCCCTCCTTCCATACGGCCGGGGTCGGTTGGAACAGACGGTTGGCGTCTGCGAACCAGTCATCGGTGACCGAGATGATTTTGGTGCCCAGGCGGGCATCGGCCAGGTTGACGAACTTCTCGAAAGGTACGGCGTAAGCTTTCATTCTTCTTGTCTGCCTTTAAATAAGTGGCTTGGGATGCTTGCGAGGCCCAGGTTGATTTCGGCGTTCATGAAATGCCTGGGCCAGGCTTGCTATAGGGTCAGTAATCGGAACAGGGCGATCTTGTTGATCTGCGCCAGCGCGCACTTGAACTCGGTGTCGACCGGGTTGTGGATGCGCGTTTCGAACGCTGCGAGGATCTGATGCCGGTTGCTGCCTTTTACCGCCATGATGAAGGGAAACTTGAACTTGGCTTTATAGGCGTCGTTCAGCTCGGTGAAGCGCTGGAACTCTTCGGCCGTGCATTGGTGAATACCGGCGCCAGCCTGTTCATGGGTGCTGGCTTCGGTCAACTGGCCCTGGACGGCGGCTTTGCCGGCCAGGTCCGGGTGAGCGTTGATCAGAGCCAACTGGCTTGCGTGATCGGCGCTCAACAGGATGTCGCTCATGCGCTGGTGCAGGGTTTCGATCTGGTCGATCGAAGCGTCCTGGCCCAGGTCGAAGGCCTTCTCGGCCACCCATGGCGAATGTTCGTAGATGTCGGCGAAGGCTTTGACGAAGGCGTCGCGGCTCAATGTCGATGGTTTCAATGTTTGAAAGGCGCTCATTTCGCGGCCCCTTGGTACGGGTGGGTTTCCTGCCAGTGACGTGCGATGTCGACGCGACGGCTGAACCACACCTGTTCATGACTTTTAGCGTATTCGATAAAGCGCTTGAGCGACGCCAGACGCGCCGGACGGCCGATCAGGCGGCAGTGCAGGCCGATCGACAGCATTTTCGGTGCCTCGGCGCCTTCTGCGTAGAGCACATCGAACGCGTCCTTGAGGTATTCGAAAAAATCGTCGCCCTTGTTGAAACCCTGGACCTGGGTGAAGCGCATGTCGTTGGTGTCCAGGGTGTACGGGATCACCAGGTGTGGCTTGCCGGTCGGGTTGTTCGGTTCCCAGTAGGGCAGGTCGTCGTCGTAGGTGTCGCAGTCGTAGAGGAAACCACCTTCTTCCATCACCAGGCGACGGGTGTTCGGGCCGGTGCGGCCGGTGTACCAGCCCAGTGGGCGTTCACCGGTGATCTCGGTGAGGATGCGGATCGCTTCGAGCATGTGCTCGCGTTCCTGGGTTTCATCCATGTACTGGTAGTCGATCCAGCGATAGCCGTGGCTGCAGATCTCGTGGCCGGCATCGACCATGGCGCGGATCACATCCGGGTGACGCTGGGCGGCCATGGCCACGGCAAAGATGGTCAGCGGAATGTCGAATTCCTTGAACAGCTTCAAGATCCGCCAGACGCCGGCACGGCTGCCATACTCGTAGAGGGATTCCATGCTCATGTTACGCGCGCCTTGCAGCGGCTGGGCTGAAACCATTTCCGAGAGGAACGCTTCGGACTCTTTGTCGCCGTGCAGGATGTTGCGCTCGCCGCCTTCTTCGTAATTGAGTACGAACGACAAGGCAATGCGGGCATTGCCCGGCCAGTGGGGGTGAGGAGGGTTACTGCCGTAACCGACCAGGTCGCGTGGATAGTCAGCGCTCACTGCAGGCTTCCTTCTTGTTCGATGATGACGGTTGGTGTGACGCAGCTGAAAATTGGATGGCAGGCTTGCGTCACAGCGATGGGCTGATTGTATACAACTTTATATTCACTTTGTAAGCCTGATTTTTCGCATTTTTCACCGACTGTCATCTTTTACTGCTATTGGCGTGAGCCTGCAAGAAATCTGCCTGACTGGTCAATTATTGATTGAAGGGTTCAAAGGCTGTGCGGTTTGGCGGGAAATCGACGGTAAATATGCAGAGGGCGGGGGTAATGCGAAATATGTCGTTTTTATTGTGTACAATTTTTTTGAAAAGTGTCTTAATAATTCGCTCGCCGCAGCTTTTCGTGCTTCGAATCGGTGCGGTCTCCTTTTCAACTGACTTCGGGAGGCGCGAAGTCTGACTGCTCCACGCAGGCAGGCGCGCAGAATCAATGGGACGTTTGACTACACACGTTTTGGACGCAGCACACGGTTGCCCGGGCAGCTCGATCAAGGTCGAGTTGTACCGCGTTGAAGGTTCGCAGCTGGAATTGGTCGCCACTGCCGTTACCAACAGCGATGGCCGTGTCGATGCACCGCTGCTGCAAGGCGATGACTACCGCTCCGGGGTCTATCAGGTTCAGTTTCATGCCGGCGATTACTACCGCGCCCGTGGTGTAAAACTGCCGGAGCCGGCGTTTCTGGATGTCGTGGTGCTTCGTTTCGGCATCTCTGCCGAACAGGATCACTACCACGTGCCGTTGTTGATTTCGCCTTATAGCTACTCCACCTATCGCGGCAGCTGATCCCCCAAGCAGCAGCTGCACCCTGGAAGCGACTGCGCATATAGCTTCTTTGGTCTTTCGCCCGCTCACACTGCGGGCTTTTTTTCGTCTGTAGGAGCGAGCTTGCTCGCGATGGAGGTCCAGGCAGCGCGATAATTCATACTGCACGCGTTATCGTTGACGTCCATCGCGAGCAAGCTCGCTCCTACAGCTTTTAGCGGCTCAGCAGCGACGCTGCACCCGCACCACCAAACAACCCCGCACTGATCCGGTTGAACCAGCTCTGGCCCTTGCCGCTGCGCAGATAGCGCGCCGCACCATGGGCGCCGAGGCCGTAGGCCAATTTGCACAGCAGGTCGAGCACGGTCCAGGTCGCAATCATCACCAGCAGTTGCGGCAGGAACGGTTGTTCGGCACTCAAGAACTGTGGCAGGAAAGCGGCGAAGAACAGTATGTCTTTCGGATTGCTGGCGCCGAGCATGAAGGCACGGCCGAACAGTGCACGAAAGCGAGGCACCGGTGCTGCTTGCGGCACTTCAGCGCCGTGGGAAGGCTGGCGCGATTGCTGCCAGCTCTGCCAGGCGAGGTAGAACAGATACAGTGCGCCGATAATCTTCAGGGCGCTGAACAGCTGTTCCGAAGCCAGCAACAACGCACCCAGGCCCAGCGCCGAAGCACTGAGCAGGCAGATCGATGCGGACACGCCGCCGAGAAAGGCCGGGTAAGAGCGGCGCAGGCCGTAATTCAGACTGTTGCTGATCATCAGCAAAGACAGCGGCCCCGGGATCAGGATCACTATCAGCGCAGCGCCGCTGAACAGCAGCCAGGTTTCCAGACTCATCACTTTCCTCCATTTGCACAAAAGCCTCACCCGACGGGGTGAGGCTGTTTTGAAGCGGGTCCCGCGTAAGGCTTACAGGAAGATGAACTTGGCGATGAAGATCGCGCAGAGCACCCACAGGCTTACGGAAATTTCCTTGTACTTGCCGGTACCGGCCTTCAACGCCACGTAGGTGATGAAACCCAGCGCGATACCGTCGGCAACCGAGAAGGTCAGCGGCATCATGATTGCGGTGACAATCGCCGGAATGCTGTCGGTCGCTTCATCCCATTCGATGTGAGCCATGCCGCCCATCATCAGCATTGCTACATAAATCAGTGCGCCAGCGGTGGCATAGGCGGGAATCATGCCGGCCAGAGGTGCGAAAAACATTGCAGCTATAAATAGCACACCAACGGTGACTGCGGTAAGACCAGTCCGACCACCAGCGGCCACGCCGGCAGCACTTTCTACATAGCTGGTCACTGGCGGAACGCCGACTACTGCACCGAATACGCTGGAAGCACTGTCGGCTTTCATCGCACGGGAGAGGTTTTCGATGCGGCCGTCAGCGCCCACCAGGTTGGCGCGCTGGGCAACGCCCATCAGTGTGCCGGCGGTGTCGAACATGTGCACGAAGAGGAACGCCAGGACCACGCTGATCATGCTGACGTTGAACACACCGGCGACGTTCATGGCCATCCAGGTCGGTGCCAGGCTTGGCGGGGCCGACATGATGCCCTCGTAGTGCACCAACCCAAGGCCCCAACCGGCGAGGGTCACGGTAATGATGCTGATGAGGATTGCGCCGAACACTTTGTGATAGCTGAGGATGGCAATCATCAGGAAGCACACGGCGGCGAGCAGCGGGCCGGGCTCGCGCAGGGAACCGAGCTTGATCAGGGTAGCCGGGCTATCGACGACGATACCCGCGGTTTTCAGGCCGATCAGCCCCAGGAACAGACCCACGCCGGCGCCCATGGCGAAGCGCAGGCTGACCGGGATGCTGTTGAGCAGCCATTCGCGGATCCGCGAGAAGGTCAGGATCATGAACAGCACACCGGAAACGAACACCGCGCCGAGGGCGGTTTCCCAGTTGTAGCCCATGGTGCCGACCACGGTGTAGGTGAAGAAGGCGTTCAGCCCCATGCCCGGCGCCAGGCCGACCGGCCAGTTGGCGTACAGGCCCATCAACAGGCAACCGAGTGCGGCGGCGATGCAGGTGGCGACGAACGCTGCACCGTGGTCGATCCCGGCGTCGGCCATGATGTTGGGGTTAACGAAGATGATGTAAGCCATGGTGATGAAGGTTGTCAGACCGGCAATCAGCTCGGTCTTCACCGTGGTGCCGTGCAAGCTGAGTTTGAACAGACGTTCCAGCAAGCCATTGCGTAATGGCGGCGAGAGATCCAGCGTCGATGCTTCGGATTTGCGGCTTTCCACAGCGAATACTCCTCAAGAGTTTTATTGTTATTTCCAGGGCCGGACCCATGAGGGTGGCAGCGGCCCTTTGAGGCACTTGCGAATTTGTTGACCGCTTGGTCAGAAACTCGCACGAGGTGGATTATGCTTTTGTATACAAATAATGCAAATAATGTTTTTGGTTTTGTCGACGAAAAGTTTGGCTTTAGGGATATATCGCCTGTTCCGGCCCCTTCGCGGGCAAGCCCGCTCCCACAGTTGACCGCATTCCCACCTGTGGGAGCGGGCTTGCTCCGGGCGGCGTTCCGACGAAGGCGTCGGTTCAGCCACTACAAATCCAGCTGATTCAACACTCAGTCTGCCGACAACCGGGTTTGCCCCAACGCCAGATTCACCGCCAGCCACCCATTCACCGCCGTCTCCCCGGCCTCGGCAAACACCCGTTCCAGCAATTTCACCTGCTCGCGCCTCAACGCCTGCTCAAACCGTGTGCCTTCAGCAGTCAATTCCAGCAAGCGCTTACGCTTGTCGGTCTCGGACGCGACGCTGTCGACCAGGTGCATCTCCAACAATTGTCGCAATGGCATGTTCAGCGCCTGCTTGCTCACGCCGAGCAAGGCCAGTAACTCCTTGACGCTCAGGTTCGGGTAACGGGCGATGAAAAACACGATGCGCTGATGCACCCGGCTCAGGCCGCGACGTTCGAGCATTTCATCGGCCTTGGCGGTGAAGGCCTGGTAGCCGAAGAAAAACGCTTCCATGGCTTGCTGCTGGGAGATCGGGTTTTTAAGGTCAAGCATATTGACGTATCCATTCGAGCTGGCGTAATTTCGGTCAATAAGTTTGACTCATTTTCCTCGTGCCTCGCTACCGGTGATCCCCATGGCTTTTTCCGAACGTGTCTCGCGCCTTAAAAGTTCTTTGATCCGTGAAATCCTCGCCGCGGCTCAGCGTCCGCAGATGATGTCATTTGCCGGCGGCCTGCCCGCCGAAGCCATGCTGCCGAAGGTCGAATGGGCCGACATGCCGTTGTCCATGGGCCAATACGGCATGAGCGAAGGCGAGCCGGCGCTGCGCGAAGCGCTGGCAGCAGAAGCGCGAGCGTTGGGAGTGCCGTGCGAGGCAGGGCAGGTGCTGGTGGTCAGCGGCTCACAGCAGACCCTGGACCTTGCAGCCAAGCTCTACATCGACAAGGGCACTGAAGTCCTGCTCGAAGCGCCGACTTATCTGGCGGCGTTGCAGATTTTTCAGCTGTTCGGCGCCGAATGCCTGACCGTGCCGCTGGAGGCTGACGGTCCGAACCTGGCGCAATTGCGCGCACGCCTGGAAAAACACTGTCCGGCCTTCATCTACCTGATCCCGACCTTCCAGAATCCATCGGCCGTGCGTTATAGCGAAGCAAAGCGCGACGCGGTGGCAGCGCTGCTCGACGAGTTTGGCGTCACCCTGATCGAAGACGAGCCTTATCGCGAACTGACTTTCGACGGTGGCAGCGCCACGCCGATTGCCGGTCGCTTGAAGACGGCCAGCTGGATCTATACCGGGACCGTGTCGAAAACCCTGTTGCCGGGTTTGCGCGTTGGCTACCTGATCGCCAGTCCCGACCTGTTTCCCCATCTGTTGAAACTCAAGCAGTCGGCGGATTTGCACACCAATAGGGTAGGCCAATGGCAGGCGCTGCAATGGATTGGCAGCGAGAAATATCAGCAGCACCGCAGTGAGTTACGCGATTTTTACCGTGGACGTCGGGATGCGTTCCAAGCAGCGCTGGAAACTCACTTTTCGGATCTGGCGGACTGGAACGTGCCGCAGGGCGGGCTGTTTTTCTGGTTGAAACTCAAGCAGCCACAGGACACCCGAACCTTGCTTAACGCCGCGCTGGCCAACGACGTGGCGTTCATGCCGGGCGAACCGTTTTTCCCCGAGCCGGATAACCATCCGGGGTATTTGCGGTTGAACTTCAGTCACATTGAGCCTGCGCGGCTGGATGAGGGGCTCAAGCGCTTGGCGGGGGTGGTGCGGGCAGCCCAAGCCGCCAAAGCAGCCTGAAAGCAGACAAAGATAAACCGGCCCTTGAGCCGGTTTATCTTTGTTCGGGGTTTGCGTTGTCTGAGCCGGCCCCATCGCGAGCAAGCTCGCTCCCACAGGTTTTGTGCACGCCACAAGCCCCCTGTGGGAGCGAGCTTGCTCCGGGCGGCGTTCCGACGATGGCGTCAGTCAGATCACCACAAATACATCAGGCTGCAGCGAATCGCTTGTCCAGATAATCAATGATCACCTTGGACTCATACATCCAGGTGGTCTGGCCATTCTCTTCGATACGCAGGCATGGCACCTTGATCTTGCCACCTTGCTCCAGCAAGGTCTGGCGATCCTGTTCGTTGTTCTTCGCATCGCGAAGGGCCACCGGCACATTCAGGCGGCGCAGGGTGCGGCGGGTCTTCACGCAGAACGGGCAGGCGTGGAATTGATACAGCGTCAGGCCTTTGGCGGCCGCTTCGACCTGGGCCTGAGCCGCGGCGGGGCGCTTTTTCTTGCCTGGACGGGTGATGAAGTCGATGAAGATGATCAGTTGGCCAAGGCCGACACGAAGCGCTTTTACGAACACGTTGAAAGCCTCACGGTGCAAATGAAGAAGGGCGCGCAGCTTACCTGATTTTTTGCGGACGAAAAAAAACCGGCGATGAGTGCCGGTTTTCTTCGTGCCGCGAATTACTTGATGAGGCTGAGGAATTCGCTGCGGGTCGCGGCGTTCTCACGGAACTCACCGAGCATCACCGAGGTGATCATCGTCGAATTCTGCTTCTCCACACCGCGCATCATCATGCACATGTGCTTGGCCTCGATCACCACTGCAACGCCCAGGGCGCCGGTGACCTGCTGGACCGCGTCGGCGATCTGGCGGCTGAGGTTTTCCTGGATCTGCAGGCGACGGGCGTACATATCGACGATCCGCGCCACCTTCGACAGGCCCAGGACCTTGCCGCTCGGGATGTAGGCGACGTGAGCCTTGCCGATGAACGGCAGCAGGTGGTGTTCGCACAACGAGTACAACTCGATGTCCTTGACCAGCACCATTTCGCTGTTGTCGGAGCTGAACAGGGCACCGTTGGTGACCTCTTCCAGTGTCTGTTCATAGCCGCGGCAGAGGTACTGCATGGCTTTGGCGGCACGCTTGGGCGTGTCGAGCAGGCCCTCGCGGGAGACGTCCTCGCCCAGTTGGCCAAGGATCGCGGTGTAATTCTGTTCCAGGGACATGAAACTACCTGTGGGATTTTACGCAAAGGGCAAGGGTACGGTGGCGGACACGACGCTGCAAGCGTGGCGCATCAGCTTTACTCGTCGCGACCTTCCATCATGGTGCGTTTGAGCATCACATAAACCGCGCCGGCACCGCCGTGTCTGGCCTGGCACGAGGTGAAGCCGAGTACCTGTGGATGCTGGCGCAGCCAGGTGTTGACGTGGCTTTTGATCATCGGCCGCTTGCCGTCCAGGCGTACAGCCTTGCCATGGGTGACGCGCACGCAGCGGATTTCGAACTTGGTCGCTTCGGCCAGGAAGGCCCAGAGGGTTTCCCGGGCTTTTTCCACACTCATGCCATGCAGGTCGAGGCTGCCTTCGAACGGAATCTGGCCGATCTTGAGCTTGCGCATCTGGCTTTCCTGCACGCCGTCACGCGCCCACATCAGCTCGTCTTCAGGGCCGACGTCGATGACGAACTGATCGGACAGCCCGTCAACGGTGGTGGATTCGGTGCGCACAGTGGCCGCTAGACGCAGCTTGGCAATCTGCGCGCGGTCAGCCTTGGGTTTGCCGGTTTCGGCGCGATCGTGCTTGATCGGCTTGACGCCTTGGATTGCGCTTTTGAACAGGGAAAAATCGTCGTCTTGCATGTCAGCCTCCGCGAAGGGCGGCCAGTTTACCCAACTCCAGGCAGTTGGGGCGCGACAAAACACGCGGCGTTGGGCTTCGAGCCTGGGCTCAGTCGTGTTTTTTCATCAGATGCGGGGACATGTTCAGTTCTTGTGACTGACGCGAGCGGCGACGGCAGCGGCGCCACAGCCACACGCCGAGGTACAGCACCACCAGACCAATCGCCAGGATCACCGCCGCACCGGCACGGTTGGTGTTCATCTCGCCGAGGGCGGGGGCGTGACCGAGCAGGCTGGCGACACCGGCCATGGCGAGCAACACACCGCTCATGGCCAGCAACGCGGCTATCGTTGCGCCGATTCGAAAACGCCAATTGCGCTGGCCTTTGGGCCGCAAGCGGCGAGCGTCAAAACCATCGGATAACTTCATTCCGACCTTCCTCAATGGGTATCGGCCCTTCGACCGGGAGTTGACCGGGATGTTCCTGAGGCTATGACATTTACGGCTAATGAGAGGCTTTTGCGGATGAGCGGCGTATTTGACCGCTCATTGGGCGCCGATCAGACCAGTTCGTGGGTCAAGGCGAGGGTGGCAAAGTTATCGCCCATGATCGCCATTTCGGTCTGATGAACGTGCGCGGCGCTCAGTACACCACCCTTGTAGGGCAGATCGCGAGTGGCGCAGGCATCTTCAATAAGTGTGCATCGGAAACCCAGGTTCTTCGCCGCGCGCACAGTGGTGCTGACGCTCGAGTGACTCATGAAGCCGCAGACGATCAGGTCGAGGGCGCCGAGGTCCTCCAGGCGTTTGGCCAGTTCGGTACCGTGGAACGCGCTCGGCAGCAATTTGCCGATGATGGTTTCGTCGTTCTGTGGCTCAAGACCCGGAATGAACTCACCACCGACGCCTTGCGGGTTGAACATTCCACCGAGCGTGCCGAGGTGGCGGACATGCACGATCGGCCGGCCAGCGGCACGGGCCGCGGCGAGTAACTGCTTGATGTTCGCGACGGCCTCATCCATGCCGCTGAGGGCCAGCGGCCCGCTCAAATACTCTTTCTGGGCATCGATGATGATAAGGGTCGCATGACTCAGTTTGGCTGCCGGATAACCGCGGCCGCTGAGTTGAAACATCGTTTTTGGAACGGACATTCTGGGGCTCCTTGGAGTGGGGCTTTTGCGACATTGTCCTCTGGCTGAGCGGTTCTGTGAATCGCTACGATCGTAGGTGCCGTCGTTGCTGGCCTGTAGCCTTGTCAATAGTCACGTTTTGTTCAATAGCCTGGCGAAAAAATGGATAACTCCTACATTTGAATCGGTAGTTTCCCGCGTCGTCGTGACGTCGTTTGACTGGTAGAATCGCCCGTCGATTTTTCTGGAGTTTGCCGTCGTGATCACTTCCCGCCTTCGCACCCTGCGTGACCATATCCGTTGGGCCGTCAGCCGCTTCCATGGGGAGGATCTGTTTTTCGGTCATGGCACCGACAACGCCTGGGACGAAGCCCGGCAATTGGTGTTGGGCGCACTGCACCTGCCGTGGGAAATCGCCGACAGCTACCTCGACTGCAATCTGGAAGACGACGAACTGGTCCATTTGCAGCGCTTGCTCAAGCGCCGTATCGAAGAGCGGGTACCGACAGCGTATCTGCTGGGCGAGGCCTGGTTCTGTGGCATGTCGTTCATCGTCGATGAGCGTGTTTTGATCCCGCGTTCACCGATTGGCGAGTTGATCGAAAATCGTTTTACCCCGTGGCTTGCTTCGGAGCCTGCGCGGATTCTCGACCTGTGCACCGGTTCCGGTTGCATCGGCATTGCCTGCGCCTACGAGTTCCAGCATGCCGAGGTGGTGTTGGCAGACCTGTCGTTCGAAGCGCTGGAAGTGGCCAACCAGAACATCGAGCGCCATGGTGTCGATGAGCGCGTGTACACGGTGCAGGGCGACGGTTTCGAAGGCTTGCCGGGACAACGTTTCGACCTGATCGTGTCGAACCCGCCCTACGTCGATGCAGAGGATTTCGCCGACATGCCGGACGAATACCAGCACGAACCGGAACTGGGCCTGGCCTGCGGCGATGACGGTTTGAACCTGGTACGGCGCATGCTCGCCGAAGCGGCGGATCATCTGACTGAGAAGGGCTTGCTGATTGTCGAAGTGGGCAACAGCCAGGTGCACGTTGAGGCGTTGTACCCGGAAGTCGACTTCGCCTGGCTGGAGTTCGAGCGTGGCGGCCATGGTGTGTTCATGCTGAGCGCACAGCAGTGCCGGGAGCATCAGGCGTTGTTCGCTTCCCGCGTTTGACCCTTGTAGGAGCGAGCTTGCTCGCGATGAACGTAAGGGCGACGTGTTTATTCAGAATACACGCGTCATCGTTAACGTCCATCGCGAGCAAGCTCGCTCCTACAATGAATGCGCCGCGGTCTCAAACCTTCATCGGTGCGTGGCAATCCAGATCAGCAACCCCGCCTGAAACACCGCAAACGCCACCAGGCAGGTGATGGTGAAGCGCAGCCCGGCGTCTTCGCGTTTGTACTTGCTGACTTTTTCTTCGTGTTTCTTGAGTTTGACTTCCTGCTCGGCCAGGTTCTGCTCGGCTTGCTGGAGCATCTGCGCCGCCTCGAGAATTTCCACGACCTGCAGTTTTTCGCCGTTCCAGTCGCCAGAAAGGTCGCCGACCTTGACCGGCTTGACGCTGCCTTTCAAATGCTGGGCATCGGCATACACCACGTCGAAACCGTGCACGCGTAAAAAATGATCGCGGCGCAGGCGGGTGTCTTCGTTCAGCGCTTCCTTGTTGTTCAGGTCAAAGCCGTCGACGGTGTAGGTCGGCCAGCGCTTCTTCGCCCAGTTGATGCCCTGGGCCGCCATGAATCGGCCAATGCCACGGTTCAGCGGTTCTACCTGCAAACCGCTATCCGGGGCGAAATGCACGCGCTTTTCGGTGTGATCGACCCACACGTCCAGATGATTCTGTTCCTTGCGCACGCGCTGGCCGGGCAGGGTGATGCTCATGCGCATCAGGCTGCGTTCCTTGTCGTTGCGCTCGGCATAGCCGAGCTCGACAAAGCGCAACGGGCGCCCGCCCGTGTTGCGGTCAGTCTGCAGCGGCGCCAGACGGAGCATCTTGTGGTGCTCGACGTGGACGTCCGCCCAGGGCAGCTCGACCGCTGGCGGTGCGTCTATTTCAGCGGTGGTGTCGGGTGAAGTCTGGGTGTCAGTCATAACGGCGAGATCCTGTCCAAGCTCAGCTTGTCGCCAGCCAATCTGCTGGCGACAAAGGCTTATCGGCCGTTTTTTTCAAGACTGGAGGGCCGGGGGCGTTCTCAACCATTTTCACGCCGTGAAAACTGGTTGAGAACGCCCCCGGCAGCGCTTAACTGGTGCGAAGTCCGTCGATAAACCCGAGGATTCGCGTGCCCAGTTCCGCCGCCAGGGGCAACTGCGGGTCTTTATAGGAAGCCATCTGGCGTTTGACGTCGTTGGGCACGATGCGCATGACGTGGTTCATGCCCTCGATCAGCGCCAGTTCGGCGTCCGGTTTGGCCGCCTTGAGCAGCCTTGCGTCATTGACGCCAACCTGGATGTCGTTGCTGCCCTGGATGATCAGCGCTGGCATCTTCAGCTTGGCAAATGCCGCGGCCGGGTCCTGGCGGAACAGGGAAATCAGATAAGGCTGTACGCTCGGACGGAAAATCGCCTGCAAGGGTGGCGGCACATTGTCGTCGGGTTTCCCGGCCTTGAGGCTGTCGAGCAATTCATTGCTGCGCAGCATCAGCGGTGGCGGCAGGCGATTGCCCAGTTGCTCGCGAATGACCTGATCCACCGGTCTTGCGCTACCCGAAACAGAAATCACCGCGTCGGCATCGATGCCCGGCGCAGCAAGGCTGGCGATCAAGGCGCCCTCGCTGTGACCCAGCACAATCAGTTTGCCGAAGCGCGGATCGGTCTTGAGCTTCCGGCCCCAGGCTTGGGCATCGGACACATAAGCCTCTACCGTCAAGTTGCGTTCGTCCGGGGTCGCGGCCAGGCTCGCGGCCACGCCACGTTTGTCGTAACGCACGCTGGCAATGTTGTGTTTGGCCAGCACCCAGGCCAGGCGCTTGAGGCTGTCATTGCGCCCGCCGTCGGTGTTGTTTCCGTCACGATCCGTAGGGCCGGAGCCGGAAATGATCAGGACAACCGGTACTCGATTGTCGGATTTGGGCAGCAACAGCGAGCCGAAAAGCTCGCCAGTGCCTGTATCCAATGTGATCGGTCGTTGCAGGACAGTCGCCTGGGCGAAGCCGGAAATCAGGGTAAGGCTCAAGGCTAGAACTCGCAGCATCATCGCGCCATCATCAAGAAGGTGCCGGTTGGACTCACAGGCACCCATAAGGTTCGAGGATGAACTACTTGGGTAGCCTGCGTATACTGGCGCGCATTACGTATTCAGGTTCATTTCACGGAGCGTCCTGCATGTCCGGCAATACCTACGGCAAGCTGTTCACTGTCACCACCGCGGGCGAAAGCCATGGTCCGGCGTTGGTCGCCATTGTCGATGGCTGCCCACCGGGCCTGGAGATATCCCTGGAGGATCTGCAGCGTGACCTGGATCGCCGCAAACCCGGCACCAGCCGCCACACCACCCAGCGCCAGGAAGCCGACGAAGTCGAAATCCTCTCCGGCGTGTTCGAAGGGCGTACCACCGGCTGTTCCATCGGCCTGTTGATCCGCAACACCGACCAGAAGTCCAAGGACTACTCGGCGATCAAGGACCTGTTCCGCCCGGCCCACGCCGACTACACCTACCACCACAAGTACGGCGAGCGCGACTACCGCGGCGGCGGTCGCAGTTCGGCCCGCGAAACCGCGATGCGCGTCGCGGCCGGTGCGATTGCGAAAAAATACCTGGCCAGCCAGGGCATTGTCATTCGTGGCTACATGAGCCAGCTCGGGCCGATTGAAATCCCGTTCAAGACCTGGGAATCGGTCGAGCAGAACGCTTTCTTCAGCCCGGACCCGGACAAGGTGCCGGAACTGGAAGCCTACATGGACCAGTTGCGCCGCGACCAGGATTCGGTCGGCGCGAAGATCACCGTGGTCGCCGAAGGCGTGATGCCAGGCCTGGGCGAACCGATCTTCGACCGTCTCGACGCCGAACTGGCCCATGCGCTGATGAGCATCAACGCGGTCAAGGGCGTGGAAATCGGCGCCGGTTTCGCCAGCGTCGCCCAGCGCGGCACCGAGCATCGCGATGAAATGACCCCGGAAGGTTTCCTCAGCAATAACGCGGGCGGCATTCTCGGCGGTATTTCCTCCGGTCAGCCAATCGTTGCGCACCTGGCGCTGAAGCCGACGTCGAGCATCACCACGCCGGGCCGTTCCATCGACATCCATGGCAACCCGGTGGAAGTGATCACCAAGGGGCGTCACGACCCGTGCGTCGGCATCCGCGCCACGCCGATTGCCGAAGCGATGATGGCCATCGTGCTGATGGATCACCTGCTGCGTCACCGTGGGCAGAACGCCGATGTGCGTGTGAGCACGCCGGTGCTGGGTCAGCTTTAATGGCTGACCTTGCAGCCGCTGCGGTTTGACCGGCGTGGCGGCGCTCCCGTACTGGCGGCTCTCCAGTTTCTATCTGTTCTATTTCGCCTTGCTCGGTTCGACAGCGCCGTTTCTGGCGCTGTACTTCGATCACCTCGGGTTCAGTGCTGCGCGCATCGGCGAACTGGTGGCGATCCCGATGCTGATGCGTTGCGTGGCGCCGAACATCTGGGGCTGGCTGGGCGACTACACCGGCCGGCGGCTGGCCATCGTGCGCTTCGGCGCAGTGTGCACATTGCTGACGTTCTCGCTGATTTTCGTCAGCAAGACCTACGCCTGGCTGGCGATGGTCATGGCCTTGCATGCGTTCTTCTGGCACGCGGTGTTGCCGCAGTTCGAAGTCATCACCCTGGCGCACTTGCAAGGGCAGACTTCGCGCTACAGCCAGATTCGCCTGTGGGGCTCGATCGGTTTCATCATCACCGTGGTCGCGCTGGGGCGGTTGTTCGAATGGCTGAGCCTCGACATTTACCCGGCGGCGCTGGTACTGATCCTGGCCGGTATTGTGCTCAGCAGCCTGTGGGTGCCGAACGCTCAACCGGCGCCGGGCAACCGGGTGGCGGGGGAGGGATTTCTCAAGCAACTGCGCAACCCCGGCGTATTGGCGTTTTACGCCTGCGTGGCGCTGATGCAGATGAGCCACGGGCCGTATTACACGTTTTTAACGCTGCACCTTGAGCGACTGGGTTACAGCCGCGGCGTGATCGGCATGCTCTGGGCGGTCGGCGTGGTTGCCGAAGTCCTGATGTTTCTGGCCATGAGCCGGATCCTCGCGCGCGTCTCGCTGCGCCGGGTGCTGATGGCCAGTTTTCTGCTGGCGGCGTTGCGTTGGCTGTTGCTGGGCACGCTCGCGGAATTTCTGTGGGTTCTGTTGTTTGCCCAGGTGCTGCACGCAGCGACGTTCGGCAGTTTTCACGCCGCTGCCATTCAATTCGTGCAACGTAGTTTCGGCGCGCGCCAGCAAGGCCAGGGTCAGGCGCTGTATGCCGCTCTGGCCGGCACCGGTGGCGCATTGGGCGCGTTGTACGCCGGTTACAGCTGGAACGCCCTTGGCGCCGCATTGACCTTTAGTATTGCCAGCCTCGCAGCCGTCGCGGCTGCCGTTATCATTGCCACATGTATGCAAGAGGACAGGCCATGAGCCTTACCCGTGAACACTTCGCCCAGGAAATCATCGACGCCGGGCGTTTTCTGTATGGCCGCGGTTGGTCGCCGGCCACCAGCAGCAATTACTCGACCCGCTTGTCACCGACCGAAGCCTTGCTGACCGTGTCCGGCAAGCACAAGGGGCAACTCGGCATGGACGATGTGCTGGCCACCGACCTGTCGGGCAACAGCCTGGAACCGGGCAAGAAGCCGTCCGCCGAAACCCTGCTGCACACCCAGCTCTACAGCTGGCGCCCAGAGATCGGTGCCGTGCTGCACACCCACTCGGTGAATGCCACCGTGCTGTCGCGCCTGACACCGCAAGACTTCATCGATTTCGAAGACTACGAACTGCAAAAGGCCTTCAGCGGTGTGACGACCCACGAATCCCGGGTGCGCGTGCCGATTTTCGACAACGACCAGGACATTGCGCGCCTGGCCGCCAAGGTGCAGCCTTGGCTTGACGCCCATCCCGATTGCGTCGGCTACCTGATCCGCGGCCATGGCCTCTACACCTGGGGCGCGCACATGAGCGATGCCCTGCGGCAGATCGAGGCCTTTGAATTTTTGTTCGAGTGCGAGTTGAAGATGCGCTCGCTCTTGAACCTTAAAGCATGAACCGTTAAGGAGTTGCCCTGATGAGCAGCCTGTCCGTTTATCACGTCTCCAGCCCTGAAATTCCCAACAAGGTGCTGACCCATTTCGAAGACATCGCCTCGACCCTGGCCGAACAAGGCGTGCGCTTCGACCGTTGGCAGGCCGCCACCAAGCTCCAGCCGGGCGCGAGCCAGGATGAAGTGATTGCTGCCTATCAGGCGCAAATCGACCAGCTGATGACCGAACGCGGTTACATCACCGTCGACGTGATCAGCCTCAACAGCGACCACCCGCAAAAAGCCGAATTGCGCGCCAAGTTCCTCAACGAACACCGCCATGGTGAAGACGAAGTACGATTTTTCGTCGCCGGGCGCGGCCTGTTTACCCTGCACATCGACGATTATGTCTACGCGGTGCTGTGCGAGAAAAACGACCTGATCTCGGTGCCTGCGGGTACCAAACACTGGTTCGACATGGGCGAGCATCCGCACTTCATTGCGATTCGCTTGTTCAACAACCCGGAAGGCTGGGTGGCCAATTTCACCGGTGAAGACATCGCCAGCCAATTTCCGCGTCTTGAGGACTGAGTCGATGCCGATCAAAGCGATTCTCACCGATATCGAAGGCACCACCAGCGCGGTGAGTTTTGTGTTCGACGTGCTGTTTCCCTATGCCGCCAAACATCTGCCGGAGTTCGTTCGTCAGCAGGCCGAGCGCGCTGACGTAGCTGAACAGCTGGCCGCCGTACGCCGTGACAGCAACGAGCCGAATGCCGATGTCGAACGGGTCATCGAGATCCTGCTGGGCTGGATTGCCGAAGACCGCAAGGCCACGCCGTTGAAAGCGTTGCAGGGCATGGTCTGGGAGCAGGGCTATCAAGCCGGGCAGTTGAAGGGGCATGTGTACCCGGACGCCGTTGAGGCGCTCAAAGACTGGCATCAGGCCGGTTATCAACTTTTTGTTTATTCGTCCGGCTCGATCCAGGCCCAGCGGCTGATCTTCGGTTGCTCCGAGGCGGGGGACCTGACGCCGTTGTTCAGCGGCTATTTCGATACGACGTCAGGGCCTAAGCGCGAGGCGCAGTCCTACGCCAACATCACCCAGGCGATCAACATCGAGGCGGGGCAGATTCTGTTCCTGTCCGACATCGTCGAAGAGCTGGATGCGGCGCGTGCGGCGGGGATGGCCACCTGTGGATTGGCCCGTGAGGGCGGGGAACTGGCAGGGCATGTCACCGTGGACAGCTTTGCGCGGATAAATCCCGCTAGTTTCTAAACGCCTCAAAACCTGTGGGAGCGAGCTTGCTCGCACCGTCGCTCCCACAGTGTTTTTCCGGCAATTTTATTTACAGCGTGTGATAGGTCGGCAGGGCAAACCGTTGCTGGCTCTGCAGCATGGAAATCTGCGGCAGCTCACTGGCTTGTTCAGCGAGGTCGCGGCGAATCGCACTGATGACCCACGACAGTTGATCGCCATTGTGCAACTGCTGGTAGGAAATCGAGCGCTTGAACACTTTGCCTTCGCCGCCGTCCAGGGTCAGCAGGATCCCACCGTCAGGGCGCTCTTGGGTAGTGACTGCGAAGTTGGAGAATAAGGACGAAAATTTTTCCTGGATAAGGCTCATGTCGTTCAGCTCCATGATGATTTGAATGGCAAGCATGGAGAGACTGTTGCAGCCTTTGTGCCATTCATTTCAGCTGAATAATATTGAGCAAAAACAATATGTTACGGTTTTCAGTGATTTTTGCTTTCGTGCAATCTGCATGAATGGCCATCGTGCATCCTGCATTTTGCAGGTACGTCGGCGACTCGATGGAACCAATTGGCGTGGGTGAGATCACGAATTTTCACACCGTTGTTGCGGATCAAGATCGCGGATCAAGATCGTAGATACAAAACATTTCAAAAACCGCGTGTACAGCTCAAGAACCGTTGACGTATTTTCGGATTCAGTCATCGCAGCCCGACAATAAAAAGATCGAACGGGAGCATCATGAGCCGCACGTCGAACGACACGATTACCTGGGGCATGATGCTCCGCAAGCTGCCTTCCATTGCCAAAGCCATCCCCCGGGTGGTCAAGGGCATGAAGGTCGCCAACGTCAAGGACCCGACCCAGGCGTGTGGTTTGGGCTGGAGTTTCGAGCAAGCCACGTTGCGCAACCCGGATGGCCCGGCGTTGTTGCAAGGCGACGTAACGCTCAGTTATTCCGAGGTCAATCAATGGGCCAACCGCATCGCCCATCACTTGAGCGGCCAAGGCATCGGCAAGGGTGATGTGGTAGCGGTCTTCATCGAGAACCGCCCCGAACTGCTGGTGACGATTCTGGCGGTGGCCAAGGTCGGCGCGATCAGCGCGTTGCTCAATACCTCACAGACCCGCGACACCCTGGTGCACAGTGTGAATCTGGTGGCGCCGGCGGCGATCATTGTCGGGGAGGAGTTGGTCCCGGTGTACCTGGCGGTTCGTGACCGGGTGTCGATCAAGGCCGAGCGCACCTGGTTCGTCGCCGATCAGGACACCTCTCGCCAACCGGGCATCGCGCCTGAAGGTTTCATCAACCTGATGACCGTCAGTCTCGACGACGCCAGCGACAACCCGGCCAGCAGCCAGCAGATTTTCTTCGACGATCCCTGCTTTTATATCTACACCTCGGGCACCACGGGGCTGCCCAAGGCTGGCGTGTTCAAGCACGGTCGCTGGATGCGCAGCTCTGCGAGTTTCGGCATGATCGCCCTGGACATGCGTGCGGACGATATCGTCTATTGCACCTTGCCGCTGTACCACGCCACGGGGCTTTGCGTGTGCTGGGGTTCGGCCGTCAGTGGTGCCAGCGGGTTCGCCATCCGCCGCAAGTTCAGCGCCAGTCAGTTCTGGAACGACGTGCGCAAATACCGGGCGACCACCATCGGTTATGTCGGAGAACTGTGCCGCTACCTGGTCGATCAACCGCCCAGCGCCGACGACAACCGGCACGACGTGAAGAAAATGATCGGCAACGGCTTGCGTCCCGGCGCCTGGAAAGAGTTCAAGACCCGCTTTGCGGTGAATCACATCTGCGAGCTGTACGCCGCCAGCGACGGCAATATCGGGTTCACCAACATTCTGAATTTCGACAACACCATCGGTTTTTCCCTGATGCGCTGGGAGCTGGTCGCATACGACCACGACAGCGGCGCGCCGATTCGTCAGGCCAATGGGCTGATGCGCAAGGTCGCCAAGGGAGAGCAGGGGTTGTTGCTAGCAAAAATCGACGACAAGGCACCGCTGGACGGCTACACCGATCCGCAGAAAACCGCCAGGGTCGTGCTCCACGATGTGTTCGAGCAGGGCGACCGCTACTTCAACACCGGCGACCTGTTGCGCAACATCGGCTTTGGTCATGCGCAGTTTGTCGACCGCCTGGGTGACACCTACCGCTGGAAGGGCGAAAACGTCTCGACCACGGAGGTTGAAAACATCCTCCTGCAACACCCGCATATTTCCGAAGCCGTGGCCTATGGCGTGGAAATCCGCAACACCAATGGCCGGGCCGGGATGGCGGCGATCACTCCCGCCGAATCCCTGGCAACCCTGGACTTCAGCGAACTGCTGGCCTTCGCCCGTGAGCAAATGCCCGCCTATGCTGTGCCGTTGTTCCTGCGGGTGAAAGTGAAAATGGAAACCACCGGGACTTTCAAATATCAGAAGACCCGACTCAAGGACGAGGCCTTCGACCCGGGCAAAACCGGTGATGACCCGATCTATGCCTGGCTGCCGGGGACCCAGACTTACGTGCAGGTCACGGAGCAGTTGTTGTCTGATATTCACGGCGGCAAGTACCGCTATTGAATCTGGCTATGGCGGTCCATGAGAAAAAACAAGTGACAGTGCCGGGAGTGCTCGGGAAACTGTCGGCTTTTACGAATGACAGAAATTGGAGTGCCCAATGTCAGACAAAAGCCGCCAGATGACCCCCGAAGAAGCCGCCGAATTCACCGAACAGGTATTCAACAAGGCTCGGGAGGGCGATGCGGCGATGATGGCTGCGCTGTTGACCAAGGGTTTGCCGCCGAACCTGCGTAACCACAAGGGCGATACCTTGCTGATGCTGGCCGCGTATCACGGTCATGTGGATACGGTCAAAGTCCTGCTGGAGCACAAGGCCGACCCGGAGATCCGCAATGACAACGGCCAGAGCCCGATTGCCGGCGCCGCCTTCAAGGGCGACCTGGCGGTGATCAAGGCCTTGGTCGACGGCGGCGCGCAGGTTGAAGGTTCGTCCTTCGATGGCCGCACGGCGCTGATGATGGCGGCGATGTTCAATCGCGTCGAAGTGGTCGATTACCTGATCAGCAAGGGCGCCGACCCGAAAGCCAAGGACGCCAATGGCATCACCGCGCTGGAAGCTGCCAGGACCATGGGGGCTGCCGATACGGTTGCGCAGCTGGAAAAACTGCTGGGCTGACGTTGAACCCTGTGGCGAGGGGGCTTTTGTGGTGAGGGGGCTTGCCCCCGTTGGGTCGCGAAGCGGCCCTGATACCTGCGACTGCGATTATCCAGGTCCACCGCGGCTGCCGGGTTCACGACTGCTTCGCAGCCGAACGGGGGCAAGCCCCCTCGCCACAAGGTCCGCAGCGTCTGCTTTATGCGGTATCCTTCGCGCCCTCAAAATTCACCTCGCTACAGGATCCGCCCCATGAAAGCCGCACTCGTCGAACTCATCAGCAAAATCAGCTCCGGGTGCATGGGCGAAGACGAAATCCTCAAGGTCGCGGACGAAGCGGCCCAGGCCTACGCCGATCAGGATGCTTTCCTGAAAGCCAATCCGGACATCAACTACGACGAAACCTTCCCGATCCCGCTGGGTGAGTGGGTGGTGGTCGGCAGTCTGCCGGAAACGGTGCTGTTCCAGGCTGACACCTACATGGACCTGTTCGCCCAGATCGTCGCTTCGTTCGGCCCGGGGGTGGAGTTCAATCTCAAGCCCAAGCAACTGGCCAAGACCGAAGCCCTGACCGCGCTCAACCGCATCCAGGTGCAGATGAGCAGCATGAACAAGGAAAACGGTGGCTACACGCTGATGAACTTCAGCCAGTTGCTCGATGACGAATTGCAGGTGGTCCTGGTCTACGGCAATGACGTGCCACGGGTGCTGGAATTGTGCACCGAAGTCGGCATCGCGGCCTCGCCATCCCTGGAAGCCCTGAAAGTGGCGATCCACGTCTGATCCAAACACTGTCAATAAAAAGGAATCCTCGCGACGACCGTCTATCCTGAGGGGGCAAATCACTCTTCAGGAGCGTCACCATGGGTTCCACGTTCAACAGCCTGGTTGCCTTGATCATTTTTGCCCTGGATATCTGGGCCATCATCAATGTGTTCAAAAGTAGCGCCGAGACCGGGATGAAAATCCTCTGGGTGCTGTTGATCGCACTGTTGCCGGTGCTGGGGCTGATCATCTGGGCCATCGCCGGGCCGCGGGGCAATGTCAAGTTCTGACGGATTTCCCACAAACAACACCGACCTTGTGGGAGCGGGCTTGCCCGCGATGATATCGCCGCGGTGTCTCTGACAGACCGCAGCGCCTGCATCGCGGGCAAGCCCGCTCCCACAAGGATTGAGGCGAACTGATCAAGAGGTTCGACCTGTCATCTTCCGCGACGTAGAATGCGCGCCTTTCCCGGTCAATCGAGACGATCGAATGGCCATCATGGGCGGGTAACCGTCCGTTGCCACCCGCATTCATCGGAGCACTTCCCATGAGCAACACCCCGACCAGCGACTACCTGGAAACCCTCTACGAAGGCTACGGCCAGCGTTTTCGCATGGAAAAACTGCTGCACGAAGTGCGCACCGAACACCAGCACCTGGTGATCTTCGAAAACCCGCGCATGGGCCGGGTGATGGCGCTGGACGGCGTAATCCAGACCACCGAAGCCGACGAATTCATCTACCACGAAATGCTCACCCACGTGCCGATCCTCGCCCATGGCACCGCCAGGCGCGTGTTGATCATCGGCGGCGGCGATGGCGGCATGTTGCGTGAAGTGGCCAAGCACCGCAGTGTCGAGCACATCACCATGGTCGAGATCGACGGCACCGTGGTCGACATGTGCAAGGAATTCCTGCCGAACCACTCCAAGGGTGCATTCGATGATCCACGCCTGAACCTGGTAATCGACGACGGCATGCGTTTTGTCGCCACCACCACTGAAAAATTCGACGTGATCATTTCCGACTCCACCGACCCGATCGGGCCGGGCGAAGTGCTGTTCTCGGAAAACTTCTACCAGGCCTGCCACCGTTGCCTGAACGAAGGCGGCATCCTGGTGACCCAGAACGGCACGCCGTTCATGCAGATCGAAGAAGTAAAGACTACCGCCGGTCGCCTGCGCAGCCTGTTCCCGGACTGGCACTTCTACCAGGCCGCCGTGCCGACCTACATCGGCGGCTCGATGACCTTCGCCTGGGGCGCCACCAATACCGCTTATCGCAAGTTGTCCCGCGAAACCCTGCAACAGCGCTTTACGGGCAGCGGCATCGTCACCCGCTACTACAATCCTGAAATTCACATCGGCGCCTTCGCCCTGCCGCAATACGTATTGCAGGCAGTGAACAAGCCAAGCAACGACTGATCTTTCAGTCCACGCACCAAACCTGTGGGAGCGAGCAAGCCCGCTCCCACACTGAATTGCGGCGGAACAATTAGCCAGCTAACAAGGTCGAGATAGATGTAAGCCCATCCATGGGTTTTATCGAGGAGGCTGCAATGCAAAAGTGGAAGGTCACTTTCGTGGATGATCATGGCGAAACCGTCGACGAGGTCTTTGAGTGCATCGAGCGCCCGGACAACGAGCGCGCCGCCAAGCTCATCAAGGCCCGGTTTCTTCCTGTCGTCGCCGAACTGGATCTGAACGATCTGGAGGGGCGGACCGCCGATGCGTGCGTCAAAGAACTCAAGTTCCAGAACAGCATTGAAATCCTCGGTATTTCTCCAATCTGAACGACACCTGTGGCATTCACATCCAGACCTTGGCAGAGGCTCTATCTTGAGGCTACTCTGCAAGCGAGATCAGCGATTGAATCGCTAAGGTCTGGTCTTGTCAGCTCCATGCTTGTTTCCCGCCGGCTCATTGGTTGCCGTCGCTCGCGCTGTTCGGTTGCGGGTGAGGGAGTACGGAAAGTCTATCCATCGTTTTGAGGAGGACGTTTCATGAGCACAGCCTATCAAGAAGACATCAGCAGCAGCGTGCTGCGCCGCATGAAAGAAGGCGGTTTTGACTTTTCACGGTTTCATCCCATCGAGTTCTACGCCATTTTCCCGGACGAGGAGCGGGCACGCAGGGCGGCAGGTCATTTCCACCGTGGTGAATCCCTGAATGCGCAAGTCAGTGTGCGCGACGACGGCGCCTGGGCGCTGGAGTTGAGCAAAGTCATGTATGCCACCTACGACGACATCGGCGACTTCGAACAGGGTTTCGAAGCGGTGGTCGAGCCGTTGGGCGGCATTATCGAAGGCTGGGGTGTGAAACAGGAGGTACGAGGGCGACTCGCATAACCTTATGAACAGTGACAATTGGCAACGACGGCTGACCTTCGGGTTGGCCGTTTTCATTTGTGGGCATTGAACATCGGCAAAAAAAAGCCGCCTGGGCAGGCGGCTAAAAGGGAAGTCCGGTGAGCTTTTCAGCGAATGCCCGGATTTTCCGCACCCGTTGCCGGGCAGTGAAATCAACTCTGGCTATGCTGGTGATAGGCGACCACTACGCCTTGCAATGAAGCGGGGGCAATCAGGTTGGGGCATTTGTCGCACAGGATTGGTGCGGTGAGTGCGTCTTGATTATCCAACCGATTGAAATTTAAGCGTTTATGCCGATGGCACGGGCCTTGCGAAGGTCTGGACGTCCGAGTGACAAGGAGTACGGCATGATCCGCACCTATTTTGATGAGATGTACGATGTCGGCGGCCAGGTCCGCCCGCATTATCGGGAGTTTGCCCGTTGGCTGGCCGAGACGCCTGACGAGCTTCTGGCACAACGGCGACGCGAGGCCGATCTGCTGTTTCATCGCGCCGGGATTACCTTCACGCTCTACGGGGACGAGCAGGGCACAGAGCGCCTGATTCCATTCGATACCATCCCGCGCAGCATCCCCGCCAGCGAATGGCGGATTGTCGAGCGCGGCTGCATCCAGCGAGTCAAGGCGTTGAACATGTTCCTCGCCGATCTCTATCACGAGCAGCGCATCATCAAGGCCGGCATCATTCCGGCCGAGCAGGTGCTGGCCAACGAGCAGTATCAGTTGGCAATGCAGGGCCTGGATCTGCACCGCGATATCTATTCGCACATTTCCGGTGTCGATCTGGTGCGCGACGGTGACGGCACGTATTACGTGCTCGAAGACAATCTGCGTACACCGAGCGGCGTCAGTTACATGCTCGAAGACCGCAAGATGATGATGCGCCTGTTCCCCGAGCTGTTCGCGGCGCAACGCATTGCCCCCATCGACCACTACCCGAACCTGCTGCTCGACACCCTGAAAAGTTCAAGCCCGATCGATAACCCGAGCGTGGTGGTGCTGACACCAGGACGCTTCAACAGTGCGTTCTTCGAGCATGCGTTCCTGGCACGGGAAATGGGCGTGGAACTGGTGGAGGGCGCAGACCTGTTCGTGCGTGACGACAAGGTCTACATGCGCACCACTGACGGGCCGAAAGCGGTCGACGTGATTTATCGTCGCCTCGATGATGCCTTCCTCGATCCGCTGGCTTTCAACCCGGAGTCGATGCTTGGCGTGCCGGGGCTGCTGTCGTCCTACCGTTCCGGCAACGTGGTGCTGGCCAATGCCATCGGCACGGGGGTGGCGGACGACAAATCGGTGTATCCGTTCGTCACCGACATGATCCGTTTCTACCTCGATGAGGAGCCGATCCTGAAGAACGTGCCGACCTGGCAATGCCGTAACCCGTCTGAACTTTCCCACGTGCTGGCCAATCTTCCAGAACTGGTGGTCAAGGAAACCCAAGGCTCCGGCGGGTACGGAATGCTGGTGGGGCCGGCGGCGACGGCGGCGGAAATCGAAGCCTTCCGTGCGCGGATCATCGCCAAGCCCCATGCCTACATCGCGCAACCGACGCTCTCACTGTCGACCTGTCCGACCTTTGTCGAAAACGGCATCGCGCCGCGCCACATCGACTTGCGGCCGTTTGTCTTGTCGGGCCGCGAAACCCGGGTCGTGCCCGGCGGTTTGACCCGTGTCGCCCTGCGCGAAGGCTCCCTGGTGGTCAATTCCTCCCAGGGCGGCGGAACCAAGGACACCTGGGTGGTCGAGGATTAAAGGAAGCCTGTCATGTTAAGTAGAACTGCCTCGGATTTGTATTGGATGTCGCGTTACCTGGAGCGGGCGGAAAACCTCGCACGGATGCTCGACATCAGTTATTCGCTGTCGCTGATGCCGCAAGACGGTCGTGGCGACGGTTTGCACGAGCTGGCCATGCCGCTGTTGATTACCGGCACCCTGGACGATTACCTGGAGCGCCATGGCGAACTGCATGCCGAACGGCTGCTGCATTTCTTCGCCCTGGATGCGGCCAACCCGGCGAGCATCTACAGCTGCCTCGGTGCCGCACGGGCCAGCGCCCATGCGGTGCGTGGGCGCATCACCGCCGACATGTGGGAAAACATCAACGCCACCTGGCTGGAAATTCGCGGTATCGCCGAACAGGGCCTCAGTCGCTATGGCATGAGCCGTTTCTGCGAGTGGATCAAGGAACGTTCCCACCTGTTCCGGGGCGCGTCCTACGGCACCATCATGCGTAACGATGCGTTTCGCTTCATTCGTCTGGGGACCTTTATCGAACGGGCGGACAACACCTTGCGCCTGCTCGATGCCCGCTACGAAATGGCCGGCGACCAGGCCGAGGCGGTCAGTGATGGCACCGCTCACGCGTATTACCAGTGGAGCGCGTTGTTGCGGGCGTTGTCGTCGTTCGAGGCCTACACGGAAATCTACCGCGACGCCCCGGGCGCCCGGCATGTTGCCGAACTGCTGTTGCTGCGGGCCGATGTGCCCCGTTCATTGCGCGCCTGCACTGAAGAAATCGACCAGATCCTCGCGCAATTGCCGGGGGCCAACGGTCGTCCCGCACAGCGCCTGGCGGCAGAAATGGACGCACGCCTGCGCTACACCGGCATCCATGAAATTCTCGAAGAAGGCCTGCACGCCTGGCTGACCGAGTTCATCCCGCTGGTGCGCCAGTTGGGTAACGCGATTCACAGTTCTTATCTGGAGGCCGCATGAGACTTTCCATTAGCCACGAGACCACCTATCACTACGAAGACAAGGTGCGGGCGAGCATCCAGTACCTGCGACTGACGCCCCACGACAGCGAGCGCCAGCACGTGCTCAGCTGGCAGCTCGACCTGCCGCGTCCGGTGCGGGCGCAACTCGATCCGTTCGGCAACATCCTGCATGTGCTGACCATGGACGAGCCCCACGAGGCGATCATCATCGGCGCCCGTGGCCAGGTCGATATCGACGAAATGCGTGAGGCCGAACACGAGAGCCAGTCGGCACTGCCGTTTCTGCGTTTCACCCGTTTGACTGAAGCTGACGCCGCCCTGCGTGCGTTCGCCGAGAAGGAATGCAAGCAACGCCGCGATCGCACGGCACTGATTGATCTGATGCATGGGCTCAACCAGCATATGACCTACACGCCGGGCTCCACGGAAGTGGACACCAGCGCGGCTCAGGCCTTTGCCGGGCGTTCCGGCGTGTGTCAGGACCACACCCACGCGTTTCTTGCCTGTACCCGCAGCCTGGGCATTCCTGCGCGTTATGTGTCGGGTTATCTGTACAGCGAAAACAGCGAACACCTGGCCAGCCACGCCTGGGCCGAAGCCTGGCTGGATGACGCCTGGTACAGCTTCGACGTGACCAACGAACTGGCCCGACCGGAACGTCACCTGAAACTGGCGGTGGGCCTGGATTACCTGGATGCCTGCCCGGTACGGGGCATGCGCCGGGGCGGCGGGTGTGAGCAGATGCATGCCAAGGTGCTGGTGTCACCGACGCCAGCGCCGGTGATTTCGGTGCAGCAGCAATAACCAGAGGCCTGCAAAATCCTGTGGGAGCGAGCTTGCTCGCGATGGCGACCTTTCAGTCGATACTACTGTGACTGACACACCGCTATCGCGAGCAAGCTCGCTCCCACAGGGATCGTGTCAGTGCTAGTGCTGAATCTTGCGCCCAACCATATGCTGCAAATACCCCACTAACATCCCCAGATCTCCATCCGGCAACACCTCGGCCGAGAACCCGGGCATCTTCGCCTGCGGCCACTGGCGCAAGCTCTGTGGATCGCGGATGTAGCGCTTGAGGAAGTCCGCGCCGAAGTACTCGGTCGGGTTGTACGGAATATTCAGGTCCGGCCCGAACTGCGCGTCCCCGGCACCGTTGAGTCGATGACACGCCAGGCAGTTTTTCTGGAACAGCGCAAAACCCTTGTTCACCGGATCATCCGCCTTCAAGGCCGGGTCGGGCAGCAGGGCAGGGAAGCGCTGGGCCACGGGCGCCAGGCGTTTGATGCTCGCCACCTGGAACGGCCATTGTTCGGGGCTGATGTTGCCGGCCTGCGGATGGGTCCAGACCAGATAGAACGGCCCGGCGCCGGGTTTGCCTTCTGACAGCGGTGGCCACGGTTTGGCCGGGTCTTCAATCGCCAGCCAGGCCCGGGCACCCTGGGTATTGAGCAACGGCGCCGCAGCCATTTCGGCGGCAAAGCCATCCAGGGCCACGGCTTGCAGGTGGTCGTCAGGCTTGATGCCGGTCAGCAGTGCGGACAGAGGCACTGCGCGGTAACTCATGTCCCGCTTGTAGGAAACGTCGTTGCTGATGTCGATGGTCTGGACTTGAGGATGCTTGAGCAGTTCCTCGGTCTGCCAGGTGCGACTCTCCGCGCCCAGCTCCAGGTTCAGCTGTGCGGCATACAGGGGCGAGCCGAACAGCAGGGCCCCGAGCAGAATGAGCATTTTCAAGTGATCGCCGTCCATGTTGTGGAAGTGCCGCAAAGATTGGCACAGCCACGCTGGCCCGGGTAGCGGGCCAGTCACATTTTGATAGTGGCAATTCAAAAACCGTGACGCCGTATCTTTTAGACGCGACTAGCCGATCACCTTGGTCAGGTTCGGCAATATCAACAACAGCGTGGTGGCGAAAAGGATGAGCCCGGCTTGACGTACTTTCGATTGTTTGAACATGGCTTGACCGCCTTTTTTGTTATTTCCTGATGCCTGCCTGCATATCTCCATGATGGCAGCGCGTTGCACTTCCTGTAGTGACGAGCGCCTCGGCAAAACCCGACGACAACTTCGTACAAGTTCACCTTAGAGGCCGCACCGCGCTTGCTTTAGATCCATTTCGTATGGTGTTGTTGCGATTCGCTTTAAAAAAGGCATGAGGCCTATTGCCAGCTTCTTTGCCGCCCGTTGGCTAGACAGCTTGGTGTCCTGAATCGGTTAATCCGGTAGCTGACTACCGTTCGTCTGAGCGTGAGCGTCAACGTCTGTGAGCGCTGCGGTCATTGAATCAAACGTGAGTCGGGCCAAGAGTGAGCACTCGGTATTTACCCACCTGCACTGCGGTTCGAGGACGTCATGACCCAAGCATTGATTTTCGACGCGTTACGCACGCCCCGTGGCAAAGGCAAGGCCGATGGTGCCTTGCACAGCGTTAAACCGGTGAACCTGGTGGCCGGTTTGCTCACCGCGCTGCAACAGCGCACGGCGCTGGACACCAGCCAGGTCGATGATGTGGTGCTCGGCTGCGTGACGCCGATTGGCGATCAAGGTTCCGACATCGCCAAGACCGCCGCTCAGGTGGCCGATTGGGATGTCAGTGTGGCGGGGGTACAGATCAACCGTTTCTGCGCTTCAGGGCTGGAGGCCGTGAACCTCGGTGCGATGAAGGTGCGCTCCGGCTTCGAAGACCTGGTGGTGGTCGGCGGCGTCGAGTCGATGTCCCGGGTGCCGATGGGCAGCGATGGCGGGGCCTGGGCGCTGGACCCGGCGACCAACCTGCACAGTCACTTCACGCCACAGGGCGTGGGCGCCGACCTGATCGCCACCCTTGAGGGCTTCAGCCGTCAGGACGTCGATGCCTACGCCCTGCATTCCCAGCAAAAGGCCGCGCGGGCGCGGGCCGACGGTTCGTTCAACAAGTCGCTGGTGCCGGTGCAGGACCAGAACGGCATCATTCTGCTCGATCACGATGAGTTCATCCGCGCCGATTCGACCCTGGAAGGCCTGGGCAAACTCAAGCCGAGTTTCGAGATGATGGGGCAGATGGGCTTCGATGCCACCGCGCTGCGGGTCTACAGCCATGTCGAGCGGATCAACCATGTGCACACCCCCGGCAACAGCTCCGGGATTGTCGATGGCGCGGCGCTGATGCTCATCGGCTCCGAAGCCAAGGGCCGCGCGCTGGGCTTGCAGCCACGGGCACGGATTGTCGCCACGGCAGTCACCAGCACCGATCCGACCATCATGCTCACCGGCCCCGCGCCGGCGACCCGCAAGGCGTTGGCCAAGGCCGGGCTGCGGGTCGAAGACATCGATCTGTTCGAGGTCAACGAGGCGTTCGCTTCGGTGGTGTTGAAGTTCATCAAGGACATGGCCGTCGATCCGGACAAGGTCAATGTCAACGGCGGCTCAATCGCCATGGGCCACCCGTTGGGCGCCACCGGGTGCGCCATTCTCGGCACGCTGCTGGATGAACTGGAAGCCCGGCGCCTGCGCTATGGCCTCGCGACCCTGTGTGTCGGCGGCGGCATGGGCATTGCCACCATCATCGAACGCCTCTGAGCCCGGACATCAAGGAACCCAGTTATGAACGAAGCCATTCGTTACGAAAAAGACCAGGACCAGATCGTCGTCCTGACCATCGACCTGCCCGGCCAGAGCGCCAACACCATGAACGCGGTGTACCGCGAAGCCATGGCGGACTGTGTTGCGCGGCTGGTGGCCGACAAGGACAGCATCGCCGGTGTGATCATCACCTCGGCCAAGAAGACTTTCTTCGCGGGCGGCGACCTCAATGAACTGATCAAGGTCGGCAAGCCCCAGGCGAAAGCCTTCTACGACATGGTGCTGAGCCTCAAGGGCCAGTTGCGCACTCTGGAAACCCTCGGCAAGCCAGTGGTTGCCGCGATCAATGGCGCCGCATTGGGCGGCGGCTGGGAGATCTGCCTGGCCTGCCATCATCGCGTGGCGCTGGACAACCCGTCGGTGCAACTCGGCCTGCCGGAAGTCACTCTCGGCCTGCTGCCAGGCGGCGGAGGCGTGGTGCGCATGGTGCGTATGCTCGGCCTGGAAAAAGCCCTGCCTTATCTGCTTGAAGGCAAGAGGTTGCGGCCGCAACAGGCGTTGCAGGCAGGATTGATCGACGCGCTGGCGACCGATCACGAAGACCTGTTGGCCAAGGCGCGGGCGTGGATTCTCGCCAATCCGGCGGCGGTGCAGCGCTGGGACGTGAAGGGCTACCAGATACCGGGCGGCACACCGTCTAACCCGAAAGTTGCGCAGATGCTGGCGATTGCACCGTCGATCCTGCGCAGCAAAACCCAGGGCACGATGCCCGCGCCGGAGAAGATCCTGTGCGCGGCAGTCGAGGGCGCCCAGGTGGATTTCGATACCGCGCACCTGATCGAAACCCGCTACTTCACCGAGTTGACCACCGGCCAGATTTCGAAAAACCTGATAGGCACGTTCTGGTTCCAGCTCAATGAAATCAATGCCGGTGGCTCGCGGCCTCAAGGTTTTGCGCCTTATGTCACCCGCAAGGTCGGCGTGCTCGGTGCCGGAATGATGGGCGCCGGTATCGCGTTTGTCAGTGCATCGGCGGGGATCGATGTGGTGCTCAAGGACATCAACCTCGCTGCGGCAGAGAAGGGCAAGGCGCATTCGGCGGCGCTGCTGGACAAGAAAGTCGCTCGCGGACAAATGAGCATCGAACAGCGTGATAGCGTTCTGGCCCGCATTCAAACCAGCGAAAGCGATGCCGACCTGGCCGGTTGCGACCTGATCATCGAGGCCGTGTTCGAGGATCGTGATTTGAAGGCCAAGGTCTCATTGGCAGCGCAGAAGGTCGTCGGCGCGGACGCGGTGATCGCTTCCAACACCTCGACCTTGCCGATCAGTGGTCTGGCGTGCGCCGTGCCCGACCAGAGCAAGTTCATCGGCCTGCATTTTTTCAGCCCCGTGGAAAAAATGCCGCTGGTGGAAATCATCAAGGGCGCCAATACCAGCGACGAAACCTTGGCCCGCGGGTTCGATTACGTCCTGCAAATCAGGAAAACCCCGATTGTGGTCAACGACAGCCGCGGTTTCTTCACGTCGCGGGTGTTCGGCACCTTCACCAACGAAGGCATCGCCATGCTGGGCGAAGGCGTCAACGCGGCGATGATCGAGACTGAAGCACGCAAAGCCGGCATGCCTGTAGGACCGCTGGCGATCTCTGACGAAGTTTCCCTCAGCCTGATGAGCCATATCCGTCTGCAAACGGCCAAGGACTTGCAAGCAGAAGGTAAACCGCTGATAGAGCACCCGGCATTTACCGTAATTGACGTGCTGCTCAATGAGTTCAAGCGTCCGGGCAAGGCTGCCGGTGGAGGTTTCTACGAGTATCCGGCGGGCGGCCAGAAACACCTGTGGCCTGAGTTGAAAACCCGCTTCGAGAAAACCGACGGGCAGATTTCGCCGAAGGATGTGCGTGATCGCCTGCTGTTCGTGCAGGCCATCGAAACCGTGCGTTGCGTGGAGGAGGGCGTGTTGACCTCGACGGCGGATGCCAACGTTGGCTCGATCTTCGGTATCGGTTTCGCCGCCTGGACCGGTGGTGCGCTGCAGTTCATCAACCAGTACGGCGTGCAGGACTTTGTCGCCCGCGCCCAGTATCTGGCCAAGCAATATGGCGAGCGGTTCGCGCCGCCCGCCTTGCTGCTGGAGAAGGCGGCCAAAGGGGAGACGTTCTAAGGGGGCGATGACGTATTTCGGGGCTTGCCTTGTCACGGTGTTTCGAGGCAGGCTCTGGGGTGTGCATTATTCCCATCACGTGTCAGGTATTTTTTATGTCGTTACGCATCTGCATTCTGGAAACCGACCACCTGCGTCCGGAATTGGTTGACCAATATCAGGGCTACGGGCAGATGTTCAAACACCTGTTTTCGCAGCAGCCGATTGCCGCCGAGTTCACGGTCTACAACGTGGTGCAGGGGGAATACCCAAGTGACGACCTGGAGTTCGACGCCTACCTGGTGACGGGCAGCAAGGCTGACTCCTTCGGCACCGACCCGTGGATCGAAACCCTCAAGAAATATCTGCTGACCCGCTACGAGCGCGGCGACAAGTTGTTGGGCGTCTGCTTCGGCCATCAGTTGCTGGCTCTGCTGCTCGGTGGCAAGAGCGAGCGCGCCACCCAGGGCTGGGGCGTCGGCACGCACAAGTACAAAATGGCCGCCAGGGCGCCATGGATGAGCCCGGTGCGCGAAGAACTGACGTTGCTGATCAGCCACCAGGATCAGGTCACGACGCTGCCGGAGAACGCCACGGTCATCGCTTCCAGCGATTTCTGCCCGTATGCCGCCTACCACATCAACGATCAGGTGCTGTGCTTCCAGGGGCATCCGGAGTTCATCCACGACTACTCCCGCGCCCTGCTGGAGATTCGCCAGCAGGCACTGGGTGAGCAGGTCTACTCCAAAGGCATTGCGAGCCTGGAGCAGGAACACCACGGCACCACGGTTGCCGAATGGATGATGCGGTTTGTCGCGCACAAGCCGGAAGCTGTTTAAACCTGTAGGAGCGAGCCCTGCTCGCGATGGTCGTGAACGATAACGCGCCAAACCTGACAGCCCACGGTGCTCTCAGGTTTTTCGCGGGCAGGCTCGCTCCTACAGCCACCCCGACTTTTTGAAACTCGCCCACAACCCCAGACAACCCACCGTAATAAACCCCAGCACCCCGAAGTACCCGTAGTGCCAGTTCAGCTCCGGCATGTTCTGGAAGTTCATCCCGTAGATCCCCGCCACCGCCGTCGGGAAGGCCAAGATCGCGGCCCAGGCCGCAAACTTGCGCTGCACCACGCTCTGGCGAGAGGCCTCCAGCAGCACCCCGACCTCAATCGTCTGGCTGGCAATATCCGCCAGGGTCGTCAGGTCTTCCATCTGCCGCGTCACATGAATCTGCACATCGCGAAAGTACGGCCGCATGTTCTTGTCGATGAACGGGAAACTCAGCCTCTGCAGTTCCTCTCCTATCTCAATCATCGGTGCCACATAACGACGCAAGCGCAAAACATCACGACGCAGGCCATGCAGCTTCTGGATGTCGTAGTCATTCAACACGCCACATAACACATTGCCTTCCAGCTCATCGATTTCCGCGTGAATGGCTTCGCCCATCGGCTGGTAGTTTTCGATCACGAAATCGAGGATGGCATAGAGTACGAAATCTTCCCCGTGCTCAAGCAAGAGCGGACGCGCCTCACAGCGTTGTCGGACATGGGCGTAGGACGCGGAGTGACCGTTGCGCGCAGTAATGATGTAGCCATTGCCGGCAAAGATATGCGTCTCGATGAACTTGAGTTTGCCTTCATCCCGGATGGGCGAATACGTCACGATGAACAGCGCATCGCCGAAAGTTTCCAGCTTTGGTCGGCTGTGCTTTTCCAGGGCGTCTTCGATGGCCAGTTCGTGCAGGTTGAACTGGCGTTGCAGGTTGTAGAGTTCCTCGGCGTTCGGCTCTTCGAGGCCAATCCAGACAAAGTGTCCGGGCTTTGCAGCCCAGGCGGCGCCTTCGTCGAGGGTGATATTGGTGACTCTTTTACCGGCGCTATAAACCGCAGCAGCAACAACTCTACCCATGATGGTGGTTCACTTCTTTTTGGCAGCTTTCTATTAGCGATAAACGCAATGGCAGGCATTGTTCAGCTTAGCCTTGGCGATGCTTGAGAGTCAGCTAAATCTGCAGAGTTCAGGGGCAAAAGAAAACCCGCACTCGGCGGGTTTCATTCAGGCGGCTTGCAGTTGCCGGTCCATCGATTCGATACATTCACGCATCTGCTCGCGGCACTGGGCGATCAGCATGGGCATGTCGTCCAGGCTCAATCCGGCAGTGGGAATCGCAGGCAACGAACGAATCAGAATTTTCCCGCTGCGCCAGCGGTTCAATCGCATGTGTTTGACGTAACTGCTGACACACACCGGCACGATCGGTACCCCGGCGGCAATGGCCATCTGGAAGGCGCCTTTCTTGAAGGGCAGCAAGTCCTCACCCAGGTTGCGCGTGCCTTCCGGGAAAACCCAGATCGAGGTGTCTTTGTTTTGCAGGGTGTGGGTGGTGGTCAACATCGATTGGCGCGCCTTGTGCGCATTGCCACGGTCGATCAGTACATTGCCGGCCAGCCAGAACAACTGCCCGAACAGCGGCACCCATTTCAGGCTCTTTTTGCCGATGCACACGGTACGGCGGGGCACTACGTTGCCAAACACGAACAGATCGTAGTTGGACTGGTGATTGGCGATGATCACGCAGCTGTCAGGTTTGTCCATCAACGGCCCGACTTCGGCCTTCACCCGCAAACGCAAAATACACATGGCCGGCCAGGCATACAGGCGTGCGCATAGACGGCTGTTGTCCGGGTTGAATGGCCGGCACAGGCCGAGAATCACACCCAGCACACCTGCCACGATAAAGTGCAGGCCCATCAATGACATACGAAGCAAAAACAGCATTTACAGGCCCCACCGGGACAAAAGGTGGCGCAGTGTACGGATGTACACTGTTTTCGGCAATTGCTGCCAGGGAAGTGGGAGATGGCCGATGTTTGAGCTGATGTTTCCGACCATTTGGTCAGATGCGGTCTAGAGCGGTTACAGACGTTTAATCAAGGCATGTATGAAAAAGCCCGACACGACGGTCGGGCTTTTCGTTGTTGCAGATCCGGGCTTAAACCAGATGTTCCTGGTCCTGGATGATCGCGTTGTCCAGGGCCTCCAGCAAGGCTTTGCGCACTTTCAATTTGGTGTTCTTGTGCGCGGTCATGTTGATCTTCTTCAACTGACGAGCCGCCGACAGTGCCGCGCCTTGCAGTTCTTCAGCCGAAACCACCACATCAAGGAAACCGGCAGCCACGGCGCTTTGTGGATTGAACATCTCGCCGTTGACCACCGAACGCTGCAGAGCCACTTTGCTCAGGCGATCACGGGCAATCTCGATACCCGCGTGGTGCATGGTCATGCCGATCTGTACTTCGTTCAGGCCAATGCTGAACGCACCGTCGACACCGATGCGATAGTCGGCCGACAACAACAGAAACGCACCCTTGGCCACCGCATGCCCCGGGCACGCGACGATCACCGGGAAGGGGTGCGACAGCAGGCGGCGGGCCAGTGTCGAGCCGGAGGTCACCAGCGCCACGGCCTCTTTAGGGCCTGCCGTCATCACCTTCAGGTCATACCCGCCAGAGAGAATGCCCGGCTGGCCGGTAATGATCACCACTGCACGATCAGTCACCGCCTGATCCAGCGCAGCGTTGAACGCGGCAATCACATCCGGGGAGATGGCATTGACCTTGCCATTGCTCAAGGTCAGGGTCGCGATACCGTCTTCGAGATGGTAGGAAATCAACTCACTCATGACGCTATTCCTTTCAATAAAGTTGGGCAGACGTTACCCACCACTGCAGGCCAGGTAAAGCGCCGTGACTGACCCGCCAGTCACCCTTTGCCTGCCCGCCAGGCGCAGCCCGCCGTGCCTGCTGCGTATTCCCCTCTATATAGAAGAGGGCACGAAGCCGGAGATTGGCCGGTTTGCCATGGCCCGGAGCGAGCGGAAACGCTGAATCGCGTTAACCGCATGAAAATTCTGAAAAAAATGTTTGCCATCGGAAAAGCTTTCGACTACATTAGCGCGCCTCGACAGACAGAACATGTTTGAAGAGATACGGTGAAGTGTCCGAGTGGCTTAAGGAGCACGCCTGGAAAGTGTGTATACAGGAAACTGTATCGAGAGTTCGAATCTCTCCTTCACCGCCACATTCTGAAGACCCTCGCAAATCAATGGTTTGCGGGGGTTTTTCTTTTTTAGTTGTAGTGCTCATTACATCCCGCCTTCCGTCACTCCGATCTATACCCTTCGCCGTCCCGTGTGTCTCTGCTACGTTAGCTCAAATCGCTCTAATGCATAGTCCTTACCTGCCAGGGTAAGTTCAAAAGTGGTGGCGCCGAACGTCCCCCGCGTCACTTTTTGCTTCACTAGATGTTTAGCCTGGAGTTGCTTTAGACCGTCTTCAACTTCCAGCTTGCTTAGTGAGACAAGTTTGCAAACCGAGTCTAAATTTGCAATTTTTCTGAAATTTGCATGATAGGCTAAAGCTTCCATCAGCAGCGTTTGGTTATCTGTCAACTGTGGAAACTGAGGGTTGTTCATTTTGTAAACTTTTCGCTCTATCTCGTGTAGCTCGCCGTAAGTTCCGTCAGTAGTGCGGTAGAAGTAAATCGCTACAGTCAGAGTGCTGATTAAAGCCGCGATAATCATCAGCAGCGACCAATTCGGTATTGGCGTTTCCAAGAGAAGCCAGTTCCACGCACGAAGCAGCCAGCCCTTGGTATCTGCCAACAACGTCGGGTCGAAATAAGTGTCGATCAGCTTTATCGCAGCCCAAGCGACAAGGAAGCCTCCAGCCGAGTAAGCTATAGCCTTGAAAGTTAACGACAAATGCTTGCCTTCTGCTGCCATGCTGCTCGTCTCCGGTGTAGGAAACAGATGTTGTCAGCATAGCAGTGGAAAAGCGGCGCTCTGGCACTGGCGCGGGTGGGGGACTCCCGAGCGGCGCTTCACCGCCAAATTCGATGTAAACAAACCCCTTGGTTTCGAAAGATGCCAGGGCTTTTGGGGGTTGAGTTTGAGATTGGGCAAACAACAGACTTCTCCGCGCAAGCGGTCACCAAGCCAATCCGGCTGTTAGACTGCCCGATTTCTTCGAAGGGAATCGACATCATGCTCTATCCTCGAGCCAGTTTTCGCGGCGCAGCCAAGCTCATCGCGACTGTGTCGATAGTTGCGATGACATCAATGGCCCTCGCATCCGCCCCTGCAACTTTTCCCGACGCGCAAGCCAGTGACCCCGCCAAACTCGGCTGGATGGCAGGTTCGCCACCCTCCGTTGATCGCACCGTGCGTTTTGAAGACGGTAGCTATTTTCAATTCCCGGCAATGCGCTGGAGTGTTTCGAATTTCCGGCAACTGATGCCAACGATCAACGTTTCACGCGGCCTGGGTGCTCCGGTTCCACTGGAGACAGTGCTGCGCAAAGATATCGACGAGATCAGTTTTGTCCCGCTTGGGGCCAAGGCGCCGATGACCTGGGAGCAATCCCTCGCGGCCACTTACACTGATGGCATTGTGGTCATGCACCGCGGGAAAGTTGTCTACGAGCGATATTTCGGGGTGCTGAAACCGGACGGCCAGCATGCTGCGATGTCGGTGACCAAGTCCGTGGTCGGCACACTGGGCGCCATGCTGGTGGCGGAAGGGCGCATCGATGCTGGCAAGCGGGTTGCCGAATATGTCCCGGAACTGACGGATTCTGCGTTTGGCGGCGCCACGGTGCGGCAGGTGCTCGACATGACCACAGGCCTCAAATACAGCGAAGACTACGCGGACCCGAACGCCGAGGTCTGGGCTCATGCCAAGGCGGGCAATCCGCTGCCCAAACCCAAGGGTTATGACGGCCCTCGCAGTTACTACGAGTTTCTGCAGACGGTTCAACTGCAAGGTGAGCACGGCAAAGCGTTCGCCTACAAAACCGTCAACACGGATGTCCTTGGCTGGGTCATTGCTCGCGCCACTGGTCGCAATGTCGCGCAGCTTTTGTCGGAAAAAATCTGGAGTCGATTGGGGGCCGAACAGGATGCCTATTTCACCGTGGACTCCATCGGCACTCCGTTTGCCGGTGGTGGCTTGAATACGGGGTTGCGGGACCTGGCGCGGTTTGGCGAGATGTTGCGCACCGGTGGCCGGTTCAACGGTCAGCAGATCGTGCCAGTGGAAGTGATCGACGATATCCGTGGTGGCGCTGATAAACAGGCTTTCGCCAAGGCGGGGTACGCATTGCTCAAAGACTGGAGTTATCGGTCGATGTGGTGGGTGACGAACAAGGCGGGCGGGGCGTTCATGGCGCGTGGGGTTCATGGGCAGCGCATCTATGTCGATCCGAAGGCCGAGATGGTTATCGTCCGCTACGCATCCCATCCCGTGGCCAGCAACTCGGCCAATGACCCCGTGACGTTGCCGGCGTTTGATGCGTTGGCTGAATTTCTGAACAGGAAGGAACACCCATGATCACCACCACAACCCACTCCATTGACGGCCGACAAATTACCGCCTACCTGGACATTGTCAGCGCCGAGTCGGTGCAAGGGATCAACGTTGTTCGAGACGTATTTGCCGGCATGCGCGACTTTTTCGGTGGGCGCTCCCAGACACTGGAACGAGCGTTGAAAGAAGCACGCATTCAGGCCACCGATGAGATCAAGGAGCGGGCGCAGGCGCTTCAGGCGGACGCGGTGGTCGGGCTTGATTATGAGATCAGCATGCCGGCGGGCAAGGGCGGGATGGTCGTGGTGTTTGTGACCGGGACTGCGGTCAAGTTGAGATGAAAGCTGAGAAGCCATTCGTCGGTCACGGAGAAATCCGAACGTCAGGTCCGTTAGTGACCGGCTAGTCTGAAAAACCTTGGCGATCGATATTACTTCAGGCAAAGGGCTTGCCGATGTCGATCGCGCTTTTTGAAAGGGGTGAAGAGATGGCTGATCCGTATATCGAGGACGATGGCGCAGAATTTCCGATCAACAATTCCGTGCGGTGTGGTCAGACCCAGTATGTGGCCAGTTTCGGCGAGGACCAGACTGAGGTCGACAAAATCAAGACCAGGGCGTGCCGGGTACTGAAGGGCAAGTTTTTACCCAAGGTGACAGCGCCGGTCAGGAAGTAACCGAACGCTGGGCAGACCCCGTTATAGAGCGCGGTTTGTCATGTCTGAAAAGTTTTATGACAATTTTTCAAAGACGCTGATCTTTCACAAACTTTTCACAGAATCCTCCGTAATCTCGACTCATCCGTTAGAAAGCAACACCTGGCCCGTTTCCCCAGCGGGCTTTTTTTTGTCCGTCATAAAACCTTTTTCAAAAATGCTGTCCAACCGTCGCCAATCGCGAAGTTGGACCGGAGTGCTGGACTTTATCCGCGCAAAAGCATTCAATCTCGCCCCCCTTTTTGTGTACCCCTATTTTTTGAGGTTTTTGTCATGCGTTTAACACTGCCTGCTCTGGTTCTGGGGCTTCTGGTTGCTCAAGGTGCAATGGCTGGTGACGGCACTGCCGCGCTGGGCGGTGGCTTGGGCGGCGCGTTGGGTAACGTGGTCGGCCAGAAAATGGGCGGCAGCACTGGCGCAGCGATTGGCGCGGGCGTGGCTGGCGCTGCGGGCAGCGCAGTTGCCGCCAAAAAAGGTCATCGCACCAGCGCTGCTATCGGTGGCGGTGTCGGCGCGGCCGGTGGTTCGGTGATCGGCAATAGCCTTGGCGGCAAGTCCGGTGCCACCATCGGTGCAGGCCTGGGCGGTGCATTGGGCGGCGGCGTAGGCAGCAACCTGGCCAATGGTCACAAGCGTCACTGATCCTGATTCAGATTTGAAAAAAGCCCGGCTTGATGCCGGGTTTTTTCATTTATGAACGTTTCACGCCGCAGCAGCTCAAATCTTCCATACCCTGGAAGAATGCGAGGCGTGCCATGAACCCGAAAACCAACGGCAAAAAAAACGGAAGCCTGAATGCTCGACTATTGATGGTGCCTGCGATTGTTTTTGGATTGCTGGTCTCTCAGGTGGCGCTGGCGGGAGGTAATGGAGATGCCGCGGTAGGCGGTGGTCTTGGTGGGGTGCTGGGCAACGTTGTCGGTGGTCAGGTGGGAGGCAGTACGGGCGCAGCGATTGGTGCAGGTGTCGGCGGAGCGGCCGGTAGTGCCATTGCCGCGCCCAAGCACAGTCGCACCGAGGCGGCGGTAGGTGGTGGTTTGGGCGCGGCGGGTGGATCGGTGGTCGGCAACAGTCTTGGCGGTTCGACCGGATCGGCCATCGGTGCAGGCCTGGGTGGTGCAGCCGGCGGTGCGGTCGGCAATGATCTGGGGAGTGACAGCGGTCATTCCCATTCCGGTAACGGTTATAAACACTCGAACAAGCACCACAAAAAGCATCACTAGTTGAGCGAGGCATCCCATGACTGCGAAAAGCGAAGGCAAGGAAGAAAAGGGCCCGAGCGGACTGCCACCTATCAACGATCCCGGCAATGAAGATCCGGGATCGCTGATGGATGATGCGACGGTGCCGCTTAACGATGCTGATGATTTGGGCGATGTGGGGAATATCGAGTTTGAAGATGAGGAAGAGGACGAGGATTGATCGAATCGTGCTGGCGGATTGACCGGTTGTCTACCTGAGCAAACGCCCCCGTCGCCCAGTCCTCGGTATGTCATGGCCTGAGTCTGCGCGATGTGAGTATTGGTTTGGAGGTTTTGGAGAGGGTGCATTGGGCTCCCCCTCATCAATCCTTGCCCCTCCCTCCCCATACGGCGCCGAGCATCCCGGCTGGTTCGCGTGCGGGCAATTTCCGCTCGACCCCAACGGATCCACCCACCCCGTCGGGTTTTGGGTGTACCGATACGGATTCAACCCTCCGGCCAACTTGACCGGATCCGGCGTCAGATAACGACCGATGTCCGGATGGTAGTAGCGATGCCGGTTGTAGTGCAGGCCGCTCTCAACGTCGAAGTAATGCCCCTGAAACCGTAGCGGCTGTTCGAGTCGTTCGCCGTCGCCGTGGCTCAGTTCGCGGAGTTTGCCGTGGGCGGTGTACTTGGCCGACCAGACGATAGCGCCGCCGTAGCTGGTCAGTTCCTGCGGGGTGCCGAGGTGGTCGAGTTGGAAGTAGAACGGGCAGGCGTCTGCCCGGCCTTTACCGTCGAGCAGCGCCAGCGGGCGCAAACAGCCGGGTTCGTAAACGTAACTGCGGTAGTGCCGGGGAGCGCTTTCGGCGATGAGCTGGTCGCCTTGCCAGAAGAATTGCGTGGTCTGGCCGTCGACGGTTTTGCCGATGCGTCGGCCGAAGGCGTCGTAGCGGTAGCTGACACTTTTACCGTCCGGGCTGCGGACACCGATCAGGCGATGCTGGCTGTCGTAGGCGTATTCGGTGACCTGGGGCGGCGTACCGCGGCGTACGCGGATCAGGTTGCCGAAGGCATCGTAGTCATAGTGGCTTTCGTAGCGGCGGCGCAGGTGGTTACCCTGGAGCACGCACGGGCCCGGGCGGTCGTGGATCAGCAGGTTGCCGGCCGGGTCGTGGGTGAAGTTCTCCGTGAACTGGTCGCGGGGGTGGCATACGCCGGTCAGGCGGTCGAGCGCATCGTATTGATAGTGGCGTTGGCCGTGACGGCTGTCGGTAATCTGCAGGAGATTGCCCTTGGCGCTGTAGGCGTACTCGCGGCGGTACAGCAGTCGTTGCTTTTGGCTGACGGCATGGGCCTGCAAGCGGCCCTGCTCGTCGTAGGCATAATCGCTGAGCAGCAGGCCCTGTTGGCGTTGCTGTTCGCGCCCACCGACAAAACGATGACTGGTCAGACGCGTACCGTTGAGATTGATGGCAGTCAGGGCGCCGCCCCGGGCATGGTGGTAATCGAGCACACAGCCGTCCGGCAGGCGCAGGCGCTTGAGCCGACCGCAGGTGTCGTAGCCGTAGCGCAGTGTGCTCCAGCCCTGATGCTCGGTGATCAGCCGGTCCTGGCGGTCATATTCGAACTCCAGCGGATGGTCATGGCCGTCGTCGACGCTGATCAGCCGCCCGAGGCTGTCGTAGCGGTACTCGACCTTGATCCCGTCGGGCAGGGTCTTGAGCAATAAGCGTCCAGCGCTGTCGCGTTGGTACTGCGTGACGAGTTGCGAACCGTCGTCGCCGAACTCGGTTTTCTCCAGCAACTGGCCATTGCCATCATAGGCATACGCGCTACGACGGCCATCGAAGCCGATTTCCTGTCGGATCAATCCGCCCGGCGTGTAGTCCAGCCGATAGGTGTCGCCGACCTCGTTTTCGATCTCGGTGAGCAACAATTGCGCATGGTTGTAGCGGTATTTCAGTGCGCTGCCTTCGGGGTTGATCCGGCGGCTGACCAAGTGCAGGTCGTCGGCGTATTCGTAACGGGTCACCCGTCCCAGTTCGTCGGTTTCGGCGGTGACCTGGCCGTACGCGTTGTAGCGCCAGGCGCGGTGGGCGCCGGTGGGCAGCGTGGTCCGGGTCAGTCGGCCGACCGCGTCCCACTGATAGCCGGTGACGGCACCGTGTTCGTCCTGCCGGGTAATCCGCCGTCCCAAGGCATCGTAGGAAAAAGTGCGCTGAGCACCGTCCGGCAGGATCTCCTCCAGCAATAGCCCCAAGGCATTCCAGACAAACCGGTGACCGCTCTGGTCGGGGAGGCGGATCGTCACCAGGCGCCCCTGCGGGTCGTAGATATAGCGGGTGATTTGCCCGTCTGGATCGGTGATGGCAGTGATGTCTCCCTGGGCATTGCGCTGAAAGGTCCGCGTCGCCTGACCCTGGGTGCAGGTGTGCAGCAAACCATGGCGATACTCGCAGGACCTGGGCGCCGCATCTGTTGCAAGCAGCGCGATCAGCCGACCGACTTCGTCATAATGGTATTCGGTGACGGCGCCGAGGGCGTCCTGCTCGGCGATCAGATGGCCCTTATCGTCATAGGCCTTGTGCTGCTCACCGCCGTCCAGTCCAACCTGGCGCACCAGTCGTGCGCGGTCGTCATGAACGTAAACCTCTTCGCTACCGTCGGCGTTGTTTACCGTCACGCAGCCTTGATCGTCCCAGGCGTAGTGCGCCTCCATCTGCGCAAATGAGGCCCAGTGACGAATGCAGCGGACGGCTTTGCCGGAGCGTTCCCACGCCCAGAAAAAACTCGCGCCGCCGGCCAGTTGCCGTTGCAGGATGACGTTTTGCTCGTCGTAGTCGTAGCGCTCGCTTTCACCCGCCGCGTTGGTTGCCTCGATCAAACGCTGGCGGGCGTCGTAGCGGTAGCTGGCCAGTGTCTGCTCGGTGCGCCAGGTGGACGCCTCGGGGTCACTGCGCTGAAACACCTGATAGTCGATGGCCACCAGGTGCTTGACGTCGTAACGCAGCAACAAGGCGCGGTCGGCGCCATTGTCCAGGCGCTGGATCCGGCCGAAGCGGTCCCGCTGCACCGTCAGGCGGTTGCCGTAGGCGTCGCTGATCGCGCTGAGCCGGCCGTCATGAAAGTGGTAGAACCGCGCGCGGTCGCCGGCCAGGGCGAGGATCAGTTCGTCCGGCTCCTCGCCGAGGTAAATCGCCGCCCGCGACAGGTTGTTGTGGATCATCGGGCGCTCCGCCGTCGGTCGTGGAAAGGGCGTGCGGCGGTTTTCGGGGTCTATCCACAGCACCCGCCCGTCGTGGAGTTCCAGGTGCTGGGACAGCGAATGGCTCCAGCCAAGGCCGAGGCCGCTGTCGAGCTCGACGGCACTGGTGCGATAGACGCGGATGAGGTCGAACGGCAAGATCCCGTCGAGGGTGGCGTCGGTGAGGGGCAGCAGTGCTTCGCCGGTTACCATCGACACCGAGCAGTTGTGGGTGGCAGTGCGCTCGACGGTGTCGGCGCTGTCGCCGTTGGGGTTTTTCGCCTGTTCGCAGGCGTCGTCGTGGTGTTCATGCTTGCCGGAGCGAAGTGTCAGAGGGCCGCTCGCGGGGCATGCCAATACCTTTTGGGGATCGAACATCTGCAGTCTTTCGCTTGGCGGAATGTGGAACGCGAAACTCTGCGGGGGATCGGTAACGAAAGAAGTCGGGAAAGGTGGCGCTCACTGTAGGGCGATTCGCTAAATCACGGAGGGCCATTCGGCGTTGATCGGGATTTCCTCGTTGCTCTAAGACGGCGGTGCTCGCTATGCTGCTGAACCCTTTAATCCATTCAGGCATCGGCCTACCTGCGCTGCCCGGGATGCCTTGGAAAACGGATCAGATGCGATGAATGCACCACTGAAAGCATTCGGCCCGATCAAGGCCGTGATTTTCGATATGGACGGCTTGTTGCTGGATACAGAGGGCATCTACACCGAAGTCACGTCCATCATTGCCGCGCGTTACGGCCGGACGTTCGACTGGAGCATCAAACAGAACATCATTGGCCGGGGCGCGGGCGATCTGGCGCGCTATGTGGTTCAAGCACTGGACCTGCCGATTACTGCGCAAGAGTTTCTGGTGATCCGCGAGCCGCTGATGCGCGAGCGTTTTCCTACAGCGCAAGCGATGCCTGGCGCACAGGAACTGGTACGGCATCTGAAGGCCAACAACATTCCCATTGCCGTCGGCACCAGTTCTTCGAGCCAGTCGTTCGGCCAGAAAACCACCTTGCATCGCGACTGGTTCGCCTTGTTCGACTTCATCGTCACTGCCGATGACCCCGAGGTGGGCGCAGCCAAACCGGCACCGGATATTTTCCTGACGGCGGCGCGGCGTCTGGGCGTCGCGCCAGAGGATTGCCTGGTGTTCGAGGATTCGCCCTTTGGTGTCACCGCGGCGAAAGCGGCGGGGATGACGGCGATTGCGATTCCGGATGCGGCAATGGCCGACACAAAGTACGTACACGCCGATGGCATTCTTCGTACGTTGAAGGCGTTCGAGCCGGGCGCTTTTGGTTTGCCTGCGCTTGAGTGGGCCTGACGAAAGAAAGTGTGGGAGCAAGCCCGCTCCCACATTTGGTTTGCGTTCAACGCATCAGGCGCCGAAACCACCGTCGATGGTCAGGCTGGCCCCTGTGATATAGCCCGCTTCAGGGCTGACGAGGTAGGCGACGAAGCTGGCGATTTCTTCGGCCTTGCCGTAACGGCCCACGGCCATCAACGGAATCAGGCTTTCCGCAAAGTCACCGTGGGCCGGGTTCATGTCGGTGTCGACCGGACCCGGTTGCACGTTGTTGATGGTGATGCCTTGCGGGCCGAGATCACGGGCCAGGCCCTTGGTCAGGCCGACCAGCGCCGACTTGCTCATGGCGTACGGGCCGCCACCGGCGAAGGGCATGCGATCGGCGTTGGTGCTGCCGATGTTGATGATGCGACCGCCTTCGGTCATGTGTTTGGCGGCGGCCTGGGTGGCGATGAACACGCTGCGCACGTTGATGGCCAGGGTCTGGTCGAAGTCTTCGAGTTTGAACTCGGCCAGTGGTGCGACAGCCAGTACGCCAGCATTGTTGACCAGGATATCCAGTCGACCGAAGGTCTCTACCGTGGCGGACACGGCACCGCGAATCGCGTCGGCGTCGGCGCTGTCGGCCTTGATGGCCAGGGCCTTGCCGCCCTTGGCGGTGATGCTGTCTTGCAGTTCTTCAGCTTTGGCCGCCGAGCTGACATAAGTGAAGGCAACGGTTGCGCCTTCAGCAGCCAGGCGCTTGACGATGGCTGCACCGATGCCGCGGGAACCACCTTGAATCAATGCCACTTTGCCGCTGAGGTTCTGAGTAGTCATGTCGATCTCCAAGTCCCGAGGCGAGATGTCCCGGTTGATGGAGCCTAGTATCAGTTCTGAATTACCTGCCGTGTAGACCATGGTTGCGATAGTCTGTGTAAACCAAAAGTTTATAGTGGTTCCTATGGAAACCTTCAGCAGTATCGAATGCTTTGTGCGCAGTGCCGAGGTCGGCAGCTTTGCTGAAGCGGCGCGGCGCTTGAGCCTGACGCCGGCGGCGGTGGGCAAGAGCGTTGCCAAGCTCGAGGCGCGCCTGGGTGTCAGATTGTTCCAGCGCAGCACTCGCAGCCTGACGCTGACGGAGGCCGGTCAGTTGTTTCTCGGTGAAGTCAGCAGCAGCCTGCACACCATCCAGAATGCCGTGGCCAATCTCGCCAGCGTCGGAGGGCAGCCGGCGGGCACCTTGAAAGTCAGCATGGGGACGGTATTTGGCTGCTTGTACATTGTGCCGATGCTCGGCGAGTTTCTGCGGCGATTCCCGGCGATCAACCCGGACTGGCACTTCGATAACCGTCAGGTCGATCTGATCGGGCAAGGGTTCGACGCGGCAATCGGTGGCGGCTTCGAACTGCCCCAGGGCGTGGTTGCGCGCAGGTTGAGCCCGGCGCATCGGGTGTTGGTGGCTGCGAAGGACTACCTGGAGACACATGCGGCGATCAGCGAGCCAGATGACCTCAAACACCATGACGGGATTCTGATTCGCTCGCCGCAAACCGGTCGTGTGCGCTCCTGGCAGTTGACCCATCGCCATCAGCACCATAGCCCGTTGACGCTCAAGGCCCGGATGACCATGAGCGACTCCGAGGCAGCCTGCGCCACGGCAGTGCAGGGCCTGGGCATTGCGCTGGTGAGCATGCCGTTTGCGGTGGGCTATCTGGAAACGGGCCGGTTGCAGCGAGTGTTGCCGGACTGGTACATCGACGACGGCTACACCTCCATCTATTACGCCGAACACAAGCTTTTGCCCGGCAAGACCCGGGCGTTTGTCGATTTCATCATTGAACAGTTTGCCGAGCGGGGGTTGGGGCAGAGGTTTAGTGCTCTTTGAGCACGTCTTGAAACCGAGGGGCGGCCATCGCGAGCAAGCTCGCTCCCACAGGGGATTTGTGAGCGTCGCAGATCCAGTGTGGGAGCGAGCTTGCTCGCGATGGCCGCGCCGCGGTCTACCGGGCAAACCGCCCCGGCCAGCCAATGATGTTTTTCGGCCGTGGCGTTGCATAAGTCCGCACTTTCGAGGTCGACAACCCCAGTCGCACCAATGACTCGGCAATGGTCACCGCCGCCGTCACCCCATCCACCACCGGTACCCCGGTACGTCGGCGAATCTGCTCGTCCAGCCCGGCCATGCCGCCGCAGCCCAGGCAAATCACTTCGGCCTTGTCCTGGGTCACTGCCAGTTCGGCCTGATGCACGATGGCCTCCAGTGCGCGCTGCGGTTCGTGCTCCAGTTCCAGCACTGCCAAACCACTGGCCCGTACCGAGGCGCAACGGTCCCACAGGCCGGAGAGCTTGAGGCGATCTTCGATCAGCGGCACGGTGCGGTCGAGGGTGGTAACCACGGAATAGGCGTGACCGAGAAACATCGCCGTGCTGGCGGCGGCATCGGTGATGTCCACCACCGGGACATTGAGCAGTTCCTGCAAGCCTTCACGGCCGTGCTCGCCGTAGCCGGCCTGGATCACCGCGTCGAATGGCTGGTCGTAGGACATCACCCGGTCCATGACCGCGATGGCCGCCAGGTAACTTTCGAAATTGCCTTCGATGGAGTCGGCGCCGAAGTGCGGGGTGAGGCCGACGATTTCCGTGCCGGGAGAGGCCACGGTCTGCGCCGAGCGGGCGATGGCCTGGGTGATGGATTCGGTGGTGTTGACGTTGACCACGAGAATACGCATGGGGAGTCCTTATTGCGGATGGTTCTGCGGCCCGACATTGCTGGGCCGCCATGGAGTTAATGGCTGACGTTTTCGACCGCGATGGCTTCACCGCTGACGTCGGCGTAGTGCGGTTGACGCTTGGCGATGATCAGGTAGAGCATCCCGGCGATGCCGGCACCAATCAGCCAGGAGAACGGCGACACGCTGTGGAACCCCGGCACCAGGGCCAGGACGATGGCGATCAGGGCGGCGGGAATGAACGCCGCCACGGCGCGCAAATTGACCCCGTGGCTGTAGTAATAAGGGCCGTTCGGGTCTTCGCTGTACAACTGCGGCACGTTGACCTGGCCTTTTCGAACCAGCCAGTAGTCGACCATGATCACCCCGTACAACGGGCCGAGCAGGGCACCGAGGCCGGAAAGGAAATACACGATCACCAGCGGGCTGTTGTAGAGATTCCACGGCAGGATCAGCACGGCGATGGTCGCGCTGATCAGCCCGGCGCGGCGGAAGGTCAGGTACTTGGGCGCGAGGTTGCTGAGTACGAACGCCGGGGCGACGAAGTTGGCCATGATGTTCACCGCCACGGTGACGATCAGGAACGCCAGGCAACCAAGCACCAGGAAGAAGGTGTTGGGGATCGAGGCGATGATTTCGGTCGGGCTTTCGATGATCCGGCCATTGATCTGAAATTGTGCGCCGCACAGCAGGACGGTGATGCTGGCGAACACCAGAATATTTACCGGCAAGCCCCAGAAATTTCCGACCTTGATGGTTTTACGGCACGGTGAAGAACGGGCGAAGTCGCAGAAGTTGAGGATCAAGGTGCCGTAGATCGCCAGCCACAGTGCGCCACCGGCAAAGATGTTGCGCCACATCTCACCGCCAGTCAGCGGCTCACGGATCGACCAGGCGATGGTCGCATCGGCCTGGGTGTACATCCACGCGGCGAGAGCGGCAACGGTCAGCAGAATCACCGGGCCGGCAAACGCCTCGTAGCGCCGCACCATCTCCATGCCATAGGCAAGGATCGCCAGTTGCACGAACCAGATCGCCACGAAACACACCCAGCCCAGGGTCGACAGGCCGAGGATCGAGTTGTGGTCGTAGTCGGCGAACCCGGGATGGACCGCCGTCAACAGCACGCGAAACACCACCGAGGCCAGGTACGTCTGAATACCGAACCAGGCGATGGCGATAACGGCGCGGATCAATGCCGGAATTTGCGCACCGTGGATGCCGAAACTGATCCGGCTGATGACCGGAAATGGAACCCCGGTTTTCTGGCCCATATAGCCGGACAGGTTCATGAAGAAGTAAACCAGCGCCGCACCGATCCCCAGGGACAACAGGATCTGCCAGCCGCCCAGGCCCAGGGCATACAGGCCGATGGCAAACGAGTAGTTGGCAATGTTGTGAACGTCGTTGGTCCACAGGGCAAAGATGCTGTAGCGGCCCCAGCGCCGGCCTTCGGCCTTGGTCGGCGCCAGGTCCTTGTTGTGCAGTCGGGGGCTGAGCACCACGGGGGCGTGATGCGTCTGATTGTCAATCGAGTGAGTGGAATGGGAGGAGGGTAGATCCAGCGCGATATTGTTGTTGGAGAGACTAGTACGCATTCCGGCAGGCTCCTGATGCTCGACGCCGCGATGACTGTGCATGAGCGTTGGCTCGACAAATCTTCGTCGCGGGTGGCGAATATCATTGGTTACGGGGCATCTGCAGCCTGTACGGGATAGGGCGCTTCAGGCTTGCGGATCTAAAGTGTGTGTATGTTTTGAATTTATTGTATACAAAACATGTATGCACTTAAGCCATATCCGTGCCAGGCGGAAGTTCTATGAAAGGCACTGCTCATTTCGTTTTGTTATGGCTTTTCGCCAAGATACTGAAAAATAATCAATATAAATTGACTGTTTGATCAGGTATTTATTTTCAGGAGAGGATTCAGGAGGGAGTGGCGGCGCCAGGCAGGCGGAGGAATGTAACTTTTGGGGGCGCAGAAACAAAAAGTGCACACATAAATGGCACTGATGGTGACATTCCTGTGTACACATTTTTTGAAGCTGAAGATAACACTGTAGGAGCGAGCCTGCTCGCGATGGTCGTCAACGATAACGCGGGGTGCCTGATACCCGGCTGCGTTCTCGGGTTCATCGCGAGCAGGCTCGCTCCTACAGTGGGTTTACGCTTTGGATTTGCTGATGATATTCCCGGCATGCAACCCGCATTCCTTCTGCGTCGCTTCTTCCCACCACCAGCGGCCTTCGCGCTCATGCTGGTTCGGCAGCACCGGGCGGGTGCAGGGCTCGCAGCCGATGCTGATGAAACCCCGTTCGTGCAGGCTGTTGTACGGCAGTTCCAGCATGCGGATGTAGCCCCAGATCTCTTCGCTGGTCATTTGCGCCAGCGGGTTGAATTTGTACAGGGTGCGTTCCGGGGTGGAGAACGCGGTGTCGATTTCCATCACCGCGACCGCGCTGCGGGTGCCGGGGCTCTGGTCCCGACGCTGGCCGGTGGCCCAGGCTTTCACGCCGGACAGCTTGCGGCGCAGCGGTTCGATCTTGCGGATGCCGCAGCATTCGCCATGGCCGTCCTTGTAGAAGCTGAACAGGCCTTTTTCCTTCACGAACGGTTCGAGCTTCGTGTAGTCCGGCGATACCAGTTCGATGTCGATCTTGTAGTGCTCGCGCACCTGATCGATGAAGCGATAGGTCTCGGGGTGCAGGCGGCCGGTGTCGAGGCTGAATACCTTGACGTTTTTGTTCAGCTTCCAGGCCATGTCCACCAGCACCACGTCCTCGGCACCGCTGAAAGATATCCACAGGTCATCGCCGAACTCGGCAAACGCGAGTTTCAGGATGTCCTGGGCGGATTTGTTGGCATAGGTCGTGGCGAGTTCCACGACGTCGAACGTTGGGCTCATCAGGGCGGCTTCCTACAGGTCGGTGGCGCTGGGCGCTCTATATGGGTCGATGGTAACAAAAAGCTGCACGGGCCGGGGCATCCTCTGCGTTGCGCAGGCAGGCCCGAGTCGCTAGAGTTCGGCAGTCTTTTTGCTCGCTCGACTCAATAATCAATACAAATGGGAGTGTCTTGTGGAAATTGCCTGTCTGGATCTTGAAGGTGTGCTGGTCCCGGAAATCTGGATCGCCTTCGCCGAAAAAACCGGGATCGAATCCCTCAGGGCTACCACCCGGGACATTCCCGACTATGACGTGCTGATGAAGCAGCGCCTGCGGATTCTCGACGAGCACGGCCTGAAGCTCTCCGACATTCAGGAAGTGATCGCCACGCTCAAGCCGCTTGACGGCGCCATCGAATTCGTCGACTGGCTGCGTGAGCGCTTCCAGGTGGTGATCCTGTCGGACACTTTCTATGAGTTCTCCCAGCCGCTGATGCGTCAACTGGGCTTCCCGACCTTGCTCTGCCATCGTCTGATTACTGACGACAGCGGGAGAGTCACTGGCTACCAGTTGCGTCAGAAAGATCCCAAGCGTCAGTCGGTCCTGGCCTTCAAGAGCCTCTACTATCGGGTGATCGCGGCGGGGGATTCCTACAACGACACCACGATGCTGGGCGAGGCCGATGCCGGGATTCTGTTCCATGCGCCGGATAACGTGATCGCCGAGTTCCCGCAGTTCCCGGCGGTGCATACGTTTGAAGCGTTGAAGCTGGAGTTCATCAAGGCTTCGAACCGGACCTTGAGCCTGTAAGCACATTTCCTGTAGGAGCGAGCTTGCTCGCGATGGTCGTCAACGATAACGCGGCAAGACTGACACCCCGCGGCGTTTTCAGGTTCATCGCGAGCAAGCTCGCTCCTACAGGGGCGGGTGTGGTGTCAGAGGTTTTGCAGGGTATCGAGCAACACCTTCACCTTGGTGATCGATTCCTGATATTCGGCCTGCCACTCCGAGTCCGCGACAATCCCGCCACCGCCCCAGCAACACACCTGCCCGTCCTTGACCAGCAAACTACGGATGGCGATGGAGCTGTCCATCTCGCCGCGCACGTCCAGGTAGACCAATGAACCGCAATACAGTCCGCGTCGGGTCGGTTCCAGCTCATCGATGATCTGCATGGCGCGAATCTTTGGCGCACCGGTAATTGAGCCGCCGGGAAAGCTGCCGGCGATCAGGTCCAGGGCATCGCGCTCATCCGCCAGTTCACCGGTGACGCTGCTCACCAGGTGATGCACGTTCGGATAGCTTTCCAGGCTGAACAGTTCCGGCACCCGTACCGAGCCGGTGCGGCAGGTGCGACCGAGGTCATTGCGCAGCAGATCGACGATCATCAGGTTTTCTGCGCGGTCCTTGGGGCTGGCCAGCAGTTCGGCGGCGTTCGCGGCGTCTTGCTCAGGCGTCAGGCCCCGAGGTCGAGTGCCCTTGATCGGGCGGGTTTCCACATGGCGCTGGCTGACTTTGACGAAGCGTTCCGGCGACAGGCTGAGTACGGCATCGCCGTCAGGCAAGCTCTGGAAACCGGAAAAAGGCGTCGGGCACGCAGCGCGCAGCGCGCAGTAAGCGGTCCACGGATCACCTTGGCAGGGTGCACGAAAACGCTGGGCGAAGTTGACCTGATAACAGTCACCGGCCTGTATGTATTGCTGGATGCGCTCGATTGCCTGTTGATACTGGTCAGCGCTCAAGTCGGCAGTCATCGGGGTGAGCAGTTTGAAGGGCGCGCCCACTTCCGCTGCAGGCTGGCTGAACAGGTCGGTCAGGCGCTGACGCTCGCTGTCCGGCAGAGCCGGGTGGAACACCAATTGACTGGTCAGCGAATGGTGATCGCTGATCAATGCCCAGCCGTACAAGCCGAAACGCGCGTCAGGCAGTTGCAGGTCGTCCCGAGCCTGGCTCGGCAGGCGCTCCAGATGTCGGCCGAAATCGTAACTCAGGTAGCCGATCAATCCACCGGCAAACGGCAACTCATAAGGTGCCGGCAGAGTGGCTTCGCCCATGCGTGTCAGGTTATCGCGCAGGCGTTGCAGGAAAGCGTCGCCACTTTCGTCGGGCGATACCTTCAGTTGCTCCAATGGCCAGGCGCTGAGCAGGTCATAGCGACCGCGGTCGGCGCTGGGGCGGCCACTGTCGAGCAGCACGGCACCGGGGGCATGGCGAATCGCCGCGAAGTATTGGGCGGGGTTGGCGCGATAGGGCAGCGGGTGTACGGAGCAGGTCAACATGGGCGGGGGAAGTCAGCCATCGAGGCGGGGTGGCGATTGTAGTCCCCTCGGAGAATTGCTCCTAGAGGGAGATGTAGTGTAGGAGCGAGCTTGCTCGCGATGGGCGTGAACGATGACGCTGGGAGCCTGACACCCCGTGGCGCTCTCTGGTCCATCGCGAGCAAGCTCGCTCCTACAGGAGAAGGGCCTCAGCCCTCGACCGCAGGAATATGTCCAAACATCTCCTGCACAAACGCCACGCGCTCTTTGACCGTTTCGGTCACGCCACGGGCCTTCAGGTCTGCCAGTCGTGCTTCCACCGCATGGGTACGCAACGTCAGCCCGCAGTCATTGGCAATCTGGATGTTCAGCCCCGGCCGGGCGTTGAGCTCAAGAATCAGCGGGCCTTTTTCCTGGTCCAGGACCATGTCGACACCGATGTAGCCCAGCCCGCACAACTCATGGCAGCCAGCGGCGAGCTTCATGAAACCGTCCCAGTAGGGCAGTTGCACGCCATCCACAGCATTGGTGGTGTCCGGGTGTTTGTTGATGATGTTGTTCAGCCAGGTGCCGCGCAGGGTCAGGCCGGTGGCCAGGTCCACACCGACGCCGATGGCGCCCTGGTGCAGGTTGGCCTTGCCGTTGGACTGACGCGTCGGCAGACGCAACATGGCCATCACCGGGTAACCCATCAAGACAATGATGCGAATATCCGGCACGCCTTCATAACTGATGCTCTTGAAGATTTGGTCCGGAATCACGCGGTATTCGATCAGCGCCCGGTCGCGGTGACCTCCCAGGGAGTACAGGCCGGTCAGGATGCTGGAAATCTGATGCTCGATTTCTTCATGGCTGATGATCCGGCCGGACACCGAGCGATATCGGCCTTCAAAGCGGTCGGCGATCACCAGGATGCCATCTCCACCCGCGCCTTGGGCCGGTTTGATCACGAAGTCACTACGTCCGCCGATGATCTCCTCGAGATTATCGATTTCCTTTTCGGTGGAGATCACGCCATACAGCTCGGGCACATGGATGCCGGCGGCGATGGCGCGCTCCTTGGTGATGATCTTGTCATCGACGATCGGGTACAGGCTGCGCTTGTTGTACTTGAGCACGTAGTCTGCGTTGCGCCGATTGATCCCCATGATGCCCCGGGCTTCCAGGGCCTTCCAGGTCTTCCAGAAGCCGAACATCAGGCGTCAGCCTTTTTCAGGAAGGCCTTGAAACGCACCAGTTCGGTCAGGCGATAACCGCGATAACGACCCATGGCCAGCATGAAGGCCACCAGGATCAGCAGGATCGCCGGGAAGGTGAACACGAAGTACACCAGTTCCGGCACGGTCATGATCAGGTGCGCCAGGGACGCGGCGAACAGCGTGCCGATGGCCACTTTCATGGCATGGCCGCCTCCGCGTTCTTCCCAGGTGATCGACAGGCGTTCGATGGTCATGGTCAGGATCACCATCGGGAACAGCGCCACCGACAAGCCGCGCTCAAGGCCGAGTTTATGGCTGAACAGGCTGATCGCCGCAATCAACACCACCACGAACGTCAGCACCACCGACAATCTCGGCAGCATTTGCAGTTTCAGGTGTTCGAGGTAGGAGCGCAGCGACAGGCCCAGCGCCGTGATGATGGTAAACAGCGCGATACCGAAGCCGAGCTGGGTTTCGCGGAAGGCCAGGGCGATCAGCACCGGGGTGAAGGTGCCCAGTGTCTGGATGCCGATCAGGTTGCGCAGGATCAGGATCACCAGTACGCCGATCGGGATCATCACCATGATCATGAAGGTCTGCTGGGTTTCCAGCGGCAGGCCGTACAGCGAGTACTCGAGGAAGTTGGCGTCGGTGTTTTCGTCGGTCAGCTTGGCCAGGCGAATGGCGTTCATTTCGCTGTTGTTCAGGCTGAAGGTCACGTTGGCTTTTTTGCCGCCATCGACGGTGATCAGGTTTTCGTCGCCGGTCCACCACAGCAGGCGGTCGGTCGGCAGGCCCTGTTCACCGGTTTCCGGGTTGAAGTACAGCCAGTCGGTGCCGTTGAAGCTTCGCAGCCACAGTTCCGGCATTTGCGGTTGGTCGGCCACCAGGCGGATGGTGTGGACTTTTTCGATCGGGACGTGGGCGATGGACAGCAACAACTCGACGATTTTCGCCTTGTGCGCGGTGGACGGATCACCGGCCAGCAGCAGTTTCACGTTGTCATCGTTGAGGTTGTTGACCCGCTTGATGGATTCGCCGACGAAGGTTTCGACGTCGGCCGAGTGTTGGCGGATCGGTGCGAGCAGGGCTTCGGCGGCGATTTTTTCCGGGCCTTCGATGGTCATGCTGTCGCGAAAGGTCGGGCCTTTGATCTTGGCTTTCTCACCGGAATAACGCTTGGTCAGCACCAGGCGGTAATACAGCGTCTGATTGCCTTTGGCCCGGCGTGCCGACCAGGTGACCTTGCGGTTGCCGTCGACCCGGTTCACGGCCACGCCGTAGTTATTGGAAATGAAGCTCTCGTTGAGGCTGACGAAGTCGCGGCTCAGCGGTGGCACGAACATCTGGATCTTGACCGGGTCCTTGGCACTGGCGACGAACTCGACCTTGGCGTCGATGTTCCACAGGTCGTCAGTGGCGTCTTCGGTCACCGGGATGCCCAGGACGAAGATCTGATAGGCCGTAACTGAAATGCCCAGCACCACCAGGATGGCGATCAGCAGTTTCAGATGAAGGGTAAGAGAGCGCATTGAAATTACTCGGCGGTATGAGCGTCGGTGGTGCAGGCGGGTTTGCCGGCAGCATATTTAAGGCTGGGGTCGACCAGTGCATCGAAGCGTTTGAGCGCTTCGGAGCCAATCAGTAGCGGGTATTGGAAAGCGCTGCGGTCGGTCAGGTTCACTTCGATGCTGCGCAGGGCCGAGCCCATGCAGATATCCAGTTCGATCACCGGGCGGGCGGTGTACTTCTTGCCTTCCTCCGGGTCGTAGTCGCCGGCCCGGCGCTTGATCTTGCTGACACGGGCCAGCGGGCGTTCGATCGGGTGCGAATGGGCGGCGTCGATGGCCAGATAAAAACGCACCCACGACTCGCCGTTGCGCTTGAAGCGTTTGATATCCCGTGCACTCAGGGAAGCGGTTTTCGCCCCGGTGTCGAGTTTGGCCGCCACTTCCAGATCGATGCCATTGAGCGATGCGTACTCATTAAGGCCATACACGGTCTTTTCCCCGGCCATTGCGAAACCAGGCAGACAAAGGAAACAAAGGAAGGCAGGGAAGGGCTTGAGTCTCATAAATCCTGATGCGCAGCGGTACGACTTGATTCAAGGCCCTGGCATCGCTGCGCAAGCTCCCTCGTATGCCTATCAGGGTTTTATGACAGACAGTGCAGATGTGACAAACAAATGCGGGCGGCATTCTAGCACGGTGGTTTGATGGCGCCAGCGCTGGCCGGTGGCTATAAATAGACGGGTTGCTTCGTTATGGTGCAGCCGGTTATCAGAAGATTGTCGACAATATCGATTTATGCTTTGACTGTGGCGCCAGTATTCGCTAGTTTTTGCGGCACTGTCTCACAAGGTGTCGACAATATGCTGGATCAACTCGATCCCCCGGTTTCTACGCAAGACGATACGGAGACACTTTCCGAGAACGTCTTCCGACGCATTCAGGCGGCTATCGTCAAAGGCGAGATCGCGCCGGGCAGCAAAATCTCCGAGCCGGAACTGGCGCGCACCTACGGCATCAGCCGTGGTCCGTTGCGTGAGGCCATCCACCGTCTGGAGGGCCAGCGCCTGCTGGTTCGCGTACCGCATGTCGGCGCGCGGGTGGTGTCGCTCAACCACGCCGAGCTGCTGGAGCTATACGAAATCCGCGAATCCCTGGAAGGCATGGCCTGTCGCCTGGCCGCCGAGCGCATGAGCGTTGAAGAAATCGACGAGCTGCGTCGGGTGCTGGAAACCCACGAGCGCGATGAGGCGTTTCAGGCAGGTAGAGGCTACTACCAGCAGGAAGGCGATTTTGACTTCCACTATCGAATCATCCAGGGCAGCGGCAACCGCACGCTGACCCAAATGCTCTGCGGCGAGCTTTATCAACTGGTGCGCATGTACCGCATCCAGTTTTCCACCACGCCCAATCGCCCACATCAGGCTTTCGCCGAGCACCACCGCATTCTCGATGCCATCGCCGACCGTGACGGTGAGCTGGCCGAGTTGTTGATGCGCCGTCACATCGGCGCCTCCAAACGCAATATCGCCCGTCACTACCAGGACGGCGTCAACCCGACAGCCAAACGAGGTGAGTCATGAGTTTGAACAAGAGCACACCAGGCCAGCGTTTCCGCGATGCGGTCGCCAGCGAACATCCACTGCAAGTGGTCGGCGCGATCAACGCCAACCACGCGCTGCTGGCCAAGCGCGCCGGTTTCAAGGCGATCTACCTGTCGGGTGGCGGGGTGGCTGCCGGCTCCCTTGGCGTGCCTGACCTGGGCATCACCGGTCTGGATGACGTGCTGACCGACGTGCGCCGTATCACCGATGTTTGCG